>JAJZAC010000060.1 GCA_021799615.1 Actinomycetes bacterium | reverse complement strand
TCAGCCGTGCACTGGTCGTCGACCCCGAGCCCACCGCGCTCCCGACGGAGACCACGGCGCCGTCGGCCATGGCCAGGCGGTACCCGGGACGGAGCTGCTGCTCCACGTTGACCACGGTGTGGGTCACGGTGTGGGTCACGGTGGCGGGACCGGTGGCGGACGCAGCGGATCGCACGGCGCCCTCGTCACCACCGCCGGTGCCGGCTCCCGGGAGCGTCGGATCGGATGCGAACTCCCCCACCGTCGCCGGGTCCGGTGCCCATCCGACCGGCAGGCCCTGCTCGGCCACCACGTAGGAACCCATCCCGGAGACCTGGAGGCTCGGTGGTGCGCCCAGCTCCCCCTCTTCTGCCGCCGGGTACGAGCACGACAGCTCGCTCGACCCCCGCAGGTACGTACACGTCGCCGTGCCGTGGCTGCTCGTCGCCTGGAGGGTGAAGGTCGACGGCAGGCCAGGCGGCGGTGCCGACGTCACACCGCCATCCAGGTGCCGCCAGGACACGGCGAAGGTGACCCGCATCGAATGACCCGGGTGCTGCGGGCGGCCACAGGCCAACCAGAACGGCTCGGTCAGGTCCTGGACGCCATCGACGGAGACCGTGGCCCGCAGGTGGTAGCCGTTGCCGGCCGCCTTCAGCCCCATCGAGACGACGACGCCCGTCATGTCGAAGGGGCCGACCGACAGCGAACCGGTCACGGTGGTCGCGTCCACGTCCACCACGTCGCCGGTGCCCGACGGCTCCATCGCCGCCACCACCACGTGCACGCCGTGGCTCCCGGCCGCCACGCCGGTCACGGTGACCTGGACGGCGCAGCCGGGCACCCTCGGCGAGGTCCCCTGGAGGGGAACGCCGTTCACCGATGCGGCGACGCCCGTCTCGGCGCTGGTCGTCCACGCCGCGCCGGCGAAGGACCCGCCGACGACGACGAGCACGGCCGCAGTCAGGGCCAGGCGGCTCCTGATCCGAGCTACCGGTCCGGTGGCCGGCCTCGGGGTCGCGCCCCCCCGTCCGTCCGCGTTTCCCACTGCTGTCACAAGGACCAGTGGACACCCGGGGGGACGGTGGCTCCAGAGGGCGAAGGTCACCGCAAGCCGGCAAAGGTCCCGCCTTCGGCGCGTACCGGGCGCCACGTGCGCACACCAGCGGGCCGGCAGTAGCGTCCCATCGGTGATGACGCCCTCCATGCCCTCCGCACGCCCCGGCACTCGCCCCCTCGCCCTGGTCACCGGCGCGTCGGGGGGGATCGGCGAGGCGCTCGCCCGTCGGGCGGCGGCCGACGGCCACGACCTCGTCCTGGTGGCACGCTCGCGCCCGCGCCTCGACCAGCTGGCGGCCGAGCTGGCCGGCGGGGGCTCCGACGCCGAGGTCCTCGCCGCCGATCTCCAGACCGACGACGGTGTCGCCGACGTGGTCGCTCGCCTGCGGTCCACCGACGACCGCCCCGTCGACGTGCTGGTCAACAACGCCGGGTTCGGTTCGGTGGGCGACTTCGCCGAGCTCCCAGCCGACATCCTGGCCGGCGAGGTGGCCCTCAACGTCATGGCCCTGATGCTGCTGACCCGGGCGGCACTGCCGGGCATGCTCGACCGGCGCCAGGGCGGGATCCTCAACGTCGCCTCACTGGCGTCGTTCCTGCCCGGGCCGGGC
Source organism: Actinomycetes bacterium (assembly GCA_021799615.1). Taxonomy (GTDB): domain Bacteria; phylum Actinomycetota; class Acidimicrobiia; order Acidimicrobiales; family RAAP-2; genus JAJZDI01. Next base: position 14,330 of record JAJZAC010000060.1, on the reverse strand, counting down.
ATGGCCAACTACTCCGCCACCAAGGCATTCGTGCTCAGCCTCACCGAGGCCATCAGGGAGGAGACGGTCGGGAGCGGCGTTCGGATCACCGCGCTCTGCCCGGGCTTCACCCGCACCGGGTTCCAGGGGCGGGCCGGCGTGCGCACGGGCGGGCTCACCGGACCGGCGTGGCAGAGCGCGGAACAGGTCGCCGCCGCGGGGTGGGCGGGGTTCCGTCGGGGCGACGACGTGATCGTCCCCGGTGCCCTGAACAAGATCTCCGCCGTCACCGTCCGGTTCTCGCCCCGACCACTGGTCCGCAAGATCAGTGCGGCCGCCATTCGGCGCCTCCACTGACGCCGGGACGGCGAGTGGTGTCGTGACGTACCGGGTCATCCAGTGGGCCACCGGGAGCCAGGGGGTGGAGGCGATCCGCGCCGTGGTGGACCGGCCCGACCTCGAGCTGGTGGGGACCCGGGTCTACAGCGAGGAGAAGGACGGTGTGGACGCCGGCGTGCTCGCCGGCCGTGATCCCCTCGGGGTGGCGGCCACACGCGACGTCGACGCGCTGCTCAGCCTCGGGGCCGACTGCGTCTGCTACTTCCCACGGCTCACTTCGCTCGACGAGGTGTGCCGGATCCTGGCCAGCGGGGCCAACGTGGTGACGACCGCCTTCCTCTTCCACCCCCGGTCCCTCCCCCCCGCCGACCTGGCCCGTCTGGAGGCGGCCTGTGCCGAGGGGGGGACGTCGGTGCACGGCACCGGGCTGAACCCGGGGAACCTGAGCGGCGTGCTGCCTCTGGCGCTGTCGGGCATGTCCCGGCGGATCGAGCGGGTCACCCTCCAGGAGCGGGCCGACTGGTCGTTCTACGAGAGCACCCACATCACGTTCGACAACATGCGCTTCGGGCGCCCGCCCGACGACGTCACCGAGGAGGCCAGCGACTTCCTCCGCTTCAACAGCGGGATCTTCAAGGAGGAGGTGGCACTGCTCGGCGAGGCGCTCGGCGCCGGGCTGGACGCGATCACCGCGGACGTCGAGCTGGTCACCGCCCAGCGGGACCACGACATCTTCGGGATCCGCCTCGCCGCCGGCATGGTGGCCGGCCAGCGGTGGCACTGGCGCGGGGTGCGGGCCGGGCGGACGCTCGTGGAGATCGAGACCCTGTGGACGGTGGGGGGTGAGTACCCGGCGCACTGGCCGACCCCGGCGGACGGCTGGACCCTCACCATCGAGGGGGAGCCGTCTCTGCGGGCCCACGTTCTCAGCCTCATGTCCTACGAGCGGGACCTGCCCATCGGCGAGCACGTGCGAGCGGCCAGCATCGCCACCGCCATGCAGGCGGTGAACGCCATCCCGGCGGTGTGCGACGCGCCACCGGGCGTGCGCACCATGGCCGACCTCCCCCTCGTGCGCAGCGGCGTCGGGTTCGGCAACGCTCCTCCGAGGCCGGCCCGCTGAGCACCCGAACCCCGATGCGGCCGGCACCGCACCGGGGTTCGGGCGACCGGGACTTTCGGCCCTTTCTGGGGCGAACCGGGATGCGCTGACGCCACCGCCTGTTGTACGGGAGAGGCGCCCATGCGGGTACCGGACGGGAGTTGCTTCCGATGCGCATCGTCGAGTCCCCACCCACGGTCCCGCCCCGGCCGACGGCCGGCGGCGCCGAGCCCCCGGCCGACGGCCCCGACGTCGAGTCGGCCCGTCCCGATGGCGCCGGAGCGGCCCCGCTCCTCCGCCTGCGGGGCTTCCATCCCGGCTGGTTCGGGGCCGTGATGGGAACGGCCATCGTCGGCGTGGCCGCATCGCTGAACCCGGGTGGCATCGCCACCCTGGCAGCGCCGGCCCGGACCCTCAGCCAGGTGATGGTCGTCCTCGCCGCCGTCCTCGCCGCCGTGCTCGCCGTCGGCTATCTGGGGCGTTTCGCGCTGCACGCCGACGCCGCGCTGGCGGACCTGCGGGACCCCGTCACCGGCGCACTGTACGGCACCCTGCCGGGCGGGATCCTCGTGGTGGCCGCGGCGGCGGCTGCCGTCGGGCCCACCTGGTTCCCGGCGACGACGGTGCGAGACGTGATCGCCGGTCTCGACTGGGTGGGGATCCCGCTGGCGTTCGCGATGAGCGTCCTGTTCGCCTACCTGCTCTTCGTGCGCTCCGAGCTCGTTCCCGAGACGGTGAACGGCGGCTGGTTCATCCCGCCGGTGGTGAACATCGTCGTCCCCCTGGTGCTCGTGCCGCTCGTACCGGGCTCGTCGCCGGCGACGGGGCGTGCCCTGTTGCTCACCTCGTACGCGTTCTTCGGCATGGGGTTCCTGCTCTACCTGCTGGTCGTGACCATGCTGCACCACCGTCTCGTGCTGCACCCGCTCCCCCATGCCGGGCTCGCCCCCTCGCTGTGGATCGGCCTGGGCCCGATCGGCGTCGGGTCCCTCGCCCTGGTCAAGATGGCCGGAGCCGGCACGGCCGCCTTCGGACCAACCGAGCCCACCGTGGCCGTCCTGTCGAAGCTGGCCGCCACGGCCCTGTGGGGCTTCGGGCTCTGGTGGCTGGCCGCCTCCGTCCTCCTCCTCGTGCACTACCTGCGCTCGGGTCCGCTGCCCTACGGGATCGGCTGGTGGGGTTTCACCTTCCCCCTCGGCGCCTACACCGTCGCCACGCTCGCCCTCGCCCGGTCGTGGAACCTGCGAGGCCTCGACTGGGTGGGCGCGGGACTGTTCGTGCTGCTCGGGCTGTTCTGGCTGCTGGTCGCCGGACGGACGACGTGGGCTCTCCGCACCGGCGAGCTGTGGCAGGCCGCGGTGCCGGACGCCCGCCCGTCCACGCCGACCCTCGATGCCGCCGTCCCGGGCGCCGACGGTTCGGCGCGGCGCGAGATACGAGCCGGCTGACGGCCACGGCACCGCACAGCCACGGCACCGCACGGCAAGGGACGAGTGGCCCTGGACCCGGGGGTGGGGAGACATAAGGCTGGAACCATGGCGCGAGCACGACGTCGCAACGTACGCCCGGAAAACGGCGACACCGCCACGCCCGCCCCGAAAGCGCCCGGCACGGGCGCCGCCGTCGCCGGGACGACCGGCCCGACGGGAGCCGGGCGCGACACCGACGCGCTCCTCGCGCTCCTCGGCACCGACGGCCAGGGGCTCACCGGTGACGAGGCAGCCCGGCGCCTGGCCGCGACCGGTCCCAACAGCATCGCCGACGAGCGCACACGCGCACTGGCCGAGCTCGCCACGTTCTTCTGGGGGCCGATCCCCTGGATGATCGAGGTGGCCGACCTCTTGTCGGGGATCCTCCGACACTGGGACGACGTGGCCATCGTCAGTATCCTCCTCCTGTTCAACGCCGCCGTCGGCTTCTGGCAGGAGCACACGGCAGCCGACGCCATCGCCGCCCTGAAGCGCCAGCTCGCCCTGCGCGCCACCGTCCGGCGCGACAGCCGGTGGGAGGAGGTCGACGCGGCCGAACTGGTACCCGGGGACCTGGTGCGCCTCGCGCTCGGCGAGATCATCCCCGCCGACGTGGTCCTCCTCGACGGCGAGTACCTCCGCGTCGACCAGTCGGCGCTCACCGGCGAGTCGCTTCCCGTGGACAAGCAGCGGGGGGACGATGCCTTCTCGGGGTCGGTGGCCGTCCAGGGCGAGATGACGGCACTGGTGACCGAGACCGGGGAGCGGACCTATTTCGGTAGGACGACCCGGCTGGTGGCGTCGGCACAATCGGTGTCGCACTTCCAGCGGGCCGTGCTCGCCATCGGCGACTACCTCATCTTCCTCAGCATCGCCCTGGTCGCCGTGTTGGTGCTGGTCGAATTGTTCCGAGGCGCCGCGATCCTCACCCTCGTCCAGTTCGCCCTCATCCTCACGGTGGCAGCCATCCCGGTCGCCATGCCGGCGGTACTCTCCGTCACCATGGCGGTCGGCGCGATGACGCTGGCGAAGATGAAGGCCATCGTCACCCGCCTGGAGTCCATCGAAGAGATCGCCGGTATCGACGTGCTGTGCACGGACAAGACCGGGACCCTCACGGAGAACCGGCTCCGTCTCGGCGATCCGGTGGTGATCGAGGCGAAGAACCCGGCCGAGGTGGTCCTGGCCGGCGCGCTGGCGTCGCGCACGGCATCCGGCGACGCCATCGACAGGGCGGTCATCACCGGGGTCGACGACCCCGGTGCCCTCGCCCGGTTCCACGTGGACCGGTTCGTGCCCTTCGACCCGGTGCGCAAGCGGACCACGGCGGACATCACCGCCGATGGGACCAGCTTCACCGTGACCAAAGGCGCACCCCAGGTCGTGCTCGGCCTGTGCCACCTCGCCGGAAAGGACGAGGCGGCGGCCAACTCGGCCGTGGAACGGTTGGCCGCCGCGGGGTACCGCACGCTCGGCGTCGCTCGCCGCTCCCGCGGTGACCCGGGTGACACCGTCACGAGCGGCGGCGACCCCGGCGCCGGCGCCTGGCACCTGCTCGGGCTCCTCCCCCTGTCGGATCCGCCGCGCCCCGACTCGGCCGAGACGATCAGGCGGGCCCGGGAGCTGGGGATCCAGGTCAAGATGCTCACCGGCGACAACACGGCCATCGCCTCGCAGATCGCCGGTGAGGTGGGCCTCGGCGGGGACATCGTCCCTGTCGGCACCGTGCTCGGCGACGACCCGCACGCCGACCTGACATCGGCGCAGGTCGAGCGGATCGAGGCCGCCGACGGTTTCGCCGAGGTGTTCCCCGAGCACAAGTACGCCATCGTGAAGGCCCTGCAGGCCAGGGGCCACCTCGTGGGCATGACCGGTGACGGGGTCAACGACGCACCCGCACTCAAGCAGGCCGACACGGGCGTGGCCGTGTCGGGCGCCACCGACGCGGCCCGGGCCGCCGCCGACCTGGTGCTGACCGCTCCGGGACTGTCGGTCATCGTGGCCGCCGTCGAACAGGCCCGACGGATCTTCGAGCGCATGACCTCCTACGCCATCTACCGGGTCACGGAGACGATCCGCATCGTGCTGTTCGTCGTCGCCGCCATGGTCGCCTTCAACTTCTACCCGATCACCGCGATCCTGATCATCCTGCTCGCCCTCTTGAACGACCTGCCGATCATGACCATCGCCGTCGACAACACCGCCGTCGACCCCGAGCCGGTCCGCTGGGACATGCGGCGAGTGCTGACCATCTCGACCACCCTGGGCGTGGTCGGTGTCGTCGAGACGTTCTTCCTCTTGGTGTTGGCCAGACTGTGGCTGCACCTCGACGTCGCCCAGGTCCAGTCCTTCGTCTTCCTGAAGCTCGCCGTCGCCGGGCATCTCACCCTGTTCGTGGCCCGCGCCCGCGGCCCCTTCCTCGCCCGCCCCTGGCCGGACGGCGCCGTCGTGTGGTCGGCCGTCGGCACCAAGGTCCTCGCCACCCTGCTGGTCGGCTTCGGCGTCGGGCTGGTCACCCCGATCACGTGGTGGCAGATCGGGTTCGTCTGGTTCTACTGCATCGCCTGGGTGTTCGTGGAGGACTGGGCGAAGCTCGCCGTGTACCACCACCTGGAGCTCTCCGGCCGGCACCACCAGCGCTTCCTGCAGCGGGTGGGCGCGCGCCTCCACCCGGCCGGCACCTGGCCCGCACGCTGACCGGCTGGCGACCGCCGGTGGTGACCAACGGCCCTGGTGTGGGCGCCGGTACGGGGGAACGATCGACAAAGGTCCCGTGCCGGACGGAGGAACACCGCCGCCGGGACGGCGAGTGGCCTGGAGCGCAGCGATGGTGACACCCGTGGAACGACAGGCGGCCGGTCGCACCGATCCCGATGCCGCGGCATCGACGGTGGCGGCGTACGACGAGGCCCGAGCGCCCGCCGGCGACGGGGCACGCCATGACGCCGGCGGGTTGCGCGCGGCGGAGGCGGCCGAGCGGCTCCGGACCTACGGGCCCAACGCCGTGGCCGAGTCCCACCCGAGCGCGGCGCTGACGCTGGCCCGGGGCTTCTGGGGCCTGGTCCCGTGGATGCTCGAGGCCGCCGTCGGTATCGAGCTGTACCTGGGGAACTGGGCAGAGGCGGTGGTGATCGCAGCCCTGCTGGTCTTCAACGCCGGCCTGTCGTTCCGCCAGCAGGCGAAGGCCCAGCAGGCCCTCGGCCTGCTTCGCCAGCGCCTCAACGTGACCGCCCGGGTACGGCGGGACGCCACCTGGCAGGAGGTCCCGGCCGCCGAGCTGGTGCCGGGAGATCTCGTCCACCTCCGGATGGGGGACATCGTCCCCGCCGACGTCGACGTGTCCGACGGCAGGGTCGAGGTCGACCAGTCCCAGCTCACCGGGGAGTCGGCCCGGCTCGGCAGGGAACCGGGTGACACCGCCTACAGCGGCTCCCTCGTCACGTGGGGCGAGGCGAGCGGCGTGGTCAGCGCCACGGGCGTCCACACGTACTTCGGCACCACGGCGGAGCTGGTCCGGGTGGCGGCAGCACCGAGGCGCCTCGAGATCCTGATCGTGCGGATCGCCAAGTACCTGGCCGCCGTGGTCGTCGCCCTGGCCGCCGCAGTCTTCGTGACCTGGGGCGTCGAAGGCAAGTCGTTCCTCGACATGCTGCCGTTCGGCCTGATGCTCCTGGTGGCGTCGGTCCCGGTGGCGCTCCCGGCCATGTTCACCATGTCAGCCACCCTGGGTGCCCAGGGGTTGGCCCAGAACGGGATCCTGGTGACCCGGCTGTCCGCCATCGAAGACGCCGCCAGCATGGACGTCGTCTGCCTCGACAAGACCGGCACCGTCACGGAGAACCGGTTGACCGTCGAGACCCTCGTGCCGCGGGGTGCGACGAGCCCTGACGACCTGCTGCACCTCGCCGCGCTGGCATCGGACGAGGCCACCCAGGATCCCATCGACCTGGCCATCCTGGCCGCCGCCCGGGACCATGGCCGTCCCGACCAGGCGACGAGAGCGTCCTTCGTGCCCTTCGACCCGGCGACCAAGCGCTCGGAAGCCACGGTACGCGAGGACGGCACCGTCCTGCGGGTGGTGAAGGGCGCCCCGTCGGTCGTGGCCGGCCTGGTCGGCACCGCCGATCCCCGCATGGCGGCAGATGTCGAACGCCTGTCGGCGGGGGGCTCCCGGGTCCTCGCCGTAGCGGTCGGCGACGGCGACGGCGCAGCCCTCGAGCTCGCCGGTCTCGTCGCACTGGCCGACCCGCCGCGCCCGGAATCGGCCGAGCTGATCCGCCGCCTGCACGCCAGTGGCATCGCGGTGATGCTGGTGACCGGTGACGGCGAAGAGACGGCGAGGGCCGTCGCCACCAAAGTCGGCATCGCCGGTGCGGTGGCACCTCCGGGCACGCTGCGCGACGGGGTCGACGCCGAGACCGTCGCCCGGTTCGAGGTCTTCGCCGGCGTGCTGCCCCAGGACAAGTACACCCTGGTCAAGGCCCTCCAGGAAGCCGGGCACGTGGTCGGCATGACCGGCGACGGGGTGAACGACGCCCCGGCCCTGCGCCAGGCCGATGTCGGCATCGCCGTCGCCAGCGCCACCGACGTGGCCCGGGCCGCCGCCAGCCTGGTGCTCACCCGTCCCGGGATCGGCGAGATCATCGCCGCGGTCCACGGGAGCCGGCGCATCTACCAGCGGATGAAGACGTTCGTCGTGACCATGCTGGCCAGGAAGATCGGCATCCCGATCTTCCTGGCCGGCGGGGTCGTGCTGGCCGGCGCGTTCGTCACCACGCCGGCGCTGATCGTCCTCCTCATGTTCGGCACCGACATCGCCACCATGACGCTCTCCACGGACCAGGTGGTGCCGTCCGAGCGCCCGGACCGCTGGTCCGTCACCACCCTGGTCGCCACCGGGGCCGCCATCGGAGCCCTCCTCGTCGGGCTCAGCACGGCCGTCTACTGGAGCCGGTACCTGTTCGGGCTGAGCCTCCGCCAGACCCAGACGCTGGTGTTCGTGTGGCTGGTGTTCGGTGCGGCCCAGGCCATCTTGTACCTGATGCGCAATCCCCACTGGTTCTGGCACCGCCCCTACCCCAGCCGGATGCTGGCGCTGTCCAGCGTGGTCGACATCGTCGGCGTCGGTCTCATCGCCTGGGCGGGGTGGCTCACGGCACCGATCTCGATCGGCCTGATCTTCGCCGCCCTCGGCCTGGCCGTCGTCTTCCTCGTCGTGGCCGACCTGTTGAAGATGGCCCTGGCCGGCGTCGGAGCCCCGGCGGTGTCCGGGCCCGTCCGACCCGGACCGGCAGGACCTGCGACGCAGTCCGAACCGGCGGAACCGGCGGAACCAGCGAGAGGAGCAGTGCGATGACCCATGTCGACGGAAAGGTGGCCGTGGTCACCGGTGCAGGTGCGGGGATCGGCCGGGCGACGGCCGAGCTCTTCGCGGCCAACGGTGCCCACGTGGTGGTGACCGACGTCCGGCACGAGGAGGGCGAGGAGACCGTCCGGCGGATCGCCGACGCCGGCGGGACCGCCGTCTTCCTCCCCCACGACGTGTCCTCCGAGGAGGACTGGGTTCGCGTGCTGGCCGCGACCAAGGATCGCTTCGGCGGGATCGACGTGCTCGTGAACAACGCGGGCATCTACGTCATCGCACCCGTCACCGAGACGACGCTCGACCAGTGGAACCGGCTGTTCTCGATCAACGTCACCGGCCCCTTCCTCGGGGCCAAGCACGTCGTGCCCTACCTGGCCGAGCGTGGCGGCGGGTCGATCATCAACCTCTCCTCGGTGGCCGGCCTGCTGGGCGCCGCCGGTCACGCCTGCTACGGCGCCAGCAAGGGGGCGGTGCGCATCCTCACCAAGGACCTGGCCGCCGAGCTGGGCGCCCAGAACATCCGGGTGAACTCGATCCACCCCACCTACGTGAAGACGGCCATGGCCGACTACGGCGCGGCGGTCGCCGGCAAGACGCTGGAGGAGATGGGGCGCCAGATGTCGGTGCTGGGCCGGCTGGCCGAGCCCGAGGACGTGGCCAACGTCATCGTGTTCCTCGCCGCCGACGAGTCCGCCTACCTGACCGGCGGGGAGTTCGTGGTCGACGGCGGCGGCGGTACGTCGGTGCTGGCGGTATGACCGGGCACCCGCCGGCAGGGCGCGAGCCCGGCACCGTGACCGGGCTCGGGGAGCTCCCGCTGGCGGACGCCGTGACCGGTGGCCATGATGAGGGCGTGCCAGAGAACGGTCGGTCCGACCCGGAGGATCCGGGCGACATCGGTCGACGGGTGGCGCACCGCCGCCGGGAGCTCGGCCTCAGCCGCGACGAGCTGGCCGAGGCGGCCGGGATGGCGACCGACTATCTGGCGTACCTGGAGGAGCGCCCGGCCGAGCTCACTGCCGGCGGCATCCTCCGGCTGTCCAAGGCGCTCGACGTGCCTGTCGGGTACCTGCTCGGCGAAGGCGTCGACCTGCCACCCGGGCGGGGCCGGGCCGGCACCCACCCGGTCCTCTCCGAGCTCGACGCCGCGGCGTGCACCCGCCTGCTGGCCCCTGGCGGGGTGGGACGGGTCGTCCTCGTCCAGGACCGGGGGCCGGTGGCCATCCCCGTCAACTTCACGGTCCTCGACGGCGACGTGGTCTTCCGGACGTCGCCGGGCTTCGCCGCCGCCGTCGTCGCCGGCCAGGAGGTGGGTTTCGAGGTGGACCACGTCGACGATGCCTTGCACGAGGGATGGAGCGTGCTCGTCTCCGGGAGGGCCGAGCGCCTCACCGACCCGGGCGAGGTGGTCCGCGCCCGCGCCCTCGAGGTGGAGCCCTGGGCCGGCGGTGACCGCGACGACCTCGTCCGGATCGTTCCGGACGAGGTGTCGGGTCGGCGGATCCGGGTCGAGCACTGACCTGCGGCCGGACATGGAACGGACCGCCGCCGCACCCGGGCGCGCCGGGCCGACCGCCGCCGTCGGCCCGGTGACGGCGAGGTGTGCCCGCAGGGAGCGCCCGGCATGATCGACCATCCCGCGTTCCCCGTCGAGGAGTGGACGGTCACCGAGACCGCGTTCTCGCCCGAGGTCCTCGCCCAGTCGGAGACCATCTTCACCGTGGCCAACGGCTACCTGGGCCTCCGCGGCAACCTCGACGAACCGGAGCCCGTCCACCAACCCGGCACCTACCTGAACGGCTTCTACGAGACCCGGCCGGTGTCCTTCGACCAGGCGCCGTTCTCGGCCCGGGTCCCGGCAAGCGAGACCATGTTGAACGTGACTGACGGCAAGGTCATCCACCTCGAGGTGAACGGCTGCCCGCTCGACATCCGCACCGGCACGCTCGTCTCCCACCGCAGGGTCCTCGACATGGCCGGAGCCCTGCTCACCCGGGAGCTCGTGTGGCGCTGCCCGGCCGGCGCCACCGTTCGCCTGGTCAGCCGGCGCCTCGCCTCGCTCGCCGACCGGCACGTGGCGGCCATCTCGTACACCGTGGAGGCGCTCGACGCACCCCTCGACCTCGAGATCGTCTCGAGCCTCGTCGCCAACGAGAGCTCCCAGGTGCGCGAGGACGACCCGCGCGAGGCCGCACCGCTCTACGGCCAGGTGCTGCTCCCCCAGCACACGATGGCCACCGGGACGCGTCTGGTGGCCGCCCACACGACCCGTGCCAGCCGCCTCAGCCTGGCCGCCGGCGCCGAGCACCTCGTCGTCGCGCCCCACCCGGCCGTGCCCGAGACGTTCGAGCAGGCGAGCAACGTCGGCGTCCGGTTCTCCCTTGCCCTGCGCCCGGGCGAGCGCGCCGAGCTGACCAAGCTCCTCGCTTACCATTGGACGGCGACCGGCGCCCTCGACGACCTGGTGGCGTCGGTCTCGGACAGCCTCGACCGGGCCGCCGGGATCGGCTTCGACGGCCTCGCCGACCGGCAGCGGGAGATCGCCGCCTCGTTCTGGGCTCGCAGCGACATCGCCATCGACGGCGACCCCGAGGTCCAGCAGGGCGTGCGCTTCGGACTGTTCCAGCTCCTCCAGGCCGCCGCCCACGCGGGGGAACGGGGTATCGCCGCCAAGGGCCTCACCGGCCAGGGCTATGACGGGCACCGCTTCTGGGACTCCGAGATCTTCCTCGTCCCCATCCTCTCGTACACCACCCCCGAGTGGGCGAGGGGCCTGATCGCCTTCCGCCACCGCACCCTCGACGCCGCCCGTGCGCGGGCCGCCGAGCTCGGCCTCGCAGGCGCCCTGTTCCCGTGGCGGACCATCAGCGGCACCGACGTGTCGTCGTACTTTCCCGAGGGCACCGCCGCCTTCCACCTCGACGCCGACGTCGCCCACGCGATCGGCACGTACGTGACCGCCACCGGCGACGAGGAGCTCCTGGCCCACCAGGGCGCCGAGATCCTGGTGGAGACGGCCAGGCTGTGGATCTCGCTCGGCCACTTCGACGAGTCCCGGGGCGGCGCCTTCTTCATCGACGAAGTGACCGGCCCCGACGAGTACTCCGCGCTCGCCGACAACAACCTGTACACCAACGTCATGGCGGCGGCCAACCTGGCACAGGCCGCCGCCGTCGTCGGTGCACTGGCCAGCCACCGGCCCGACGCCCACGCCGCACTCGTGGCCGCGACGGGGCTCGACCCGGCGGAGCCGGCGGCGTGGCAGCGGGCGGCCGACGCCATGTTCGTCCCCTACGACGAGACCCGGGGCATCCACCCCCAGGACGACGGGTTCCTGCACCACGCCCTCTTCGACCTCGCCTCGGTGCCGGAGGACAACTACCCGCTGCTCCTCCACTACCACCCGCTGCTCCTCTACGGGCGACAGGTCGTGAAGCAGGCCGACCTCGTCCTCGCCCTGCGCCTGGCCGGTGAGCGGTTCACGCTGGAGGAGAAGCGCCGGGACTTCGCCTACTACGAGCCCATCACCGTCCACGACTCGTCGCTCTCGGCCGCCACCCACGCCGTCGTCGCCGCCGAGCTCGGCGACATGGGCACGGCCGTGGGATACCTGCGCGCCGCCGCCCTGATCGACCTCGACAACCTGGCCCACAACGTCCGCGACGGCGTGCACCTGGCCGGCGTGGCCAGCTCGTGGATCGCCGTCGTCGAGGGGATCGCCGGCTTCCGGCACCGGGACGACGTCGTCTCGTTCGCGCCCCGCGTGCCAGAGGGATGGCGCCGGGTCGCCTTCTCGGTCGCGGTGGGCCCGAACCGGCTCGAGGTCGAACTGACCCCCGATGCCACCCGGTACCACCTGGCGGAGGGCGACCGGCTCGACCTCGTGCACCACGGGCTCGCCGTCACCCTCGACCGCGAGCAGCCCCGGGCCACGCTGCCCGCCGGCGGCCCGCCGTGACCGGCCGGCGCTTTCCGCCGCCCGGGCGGCACCGGGGCGGCTGGACCGTCGGCACTGGCCGGCTGCCGGGCACTCCTGCCACACTCCAACGATGGGCACCACCGGGGACGCCGCCAGGGACACGCCCATCGGCCTGACCGGAGCCGAGGCAGCCGAGCGGCTGACCCGCTTCGGCCCCAACACGCTCGGCTCCGAACACCGCCACGTGCTGCGCGAGCTCGCCTCCAAGCTCACCGGGCCCGTGCCCTACCTGCTCGAGGCGGCGGTCGTCCTGGAACTGGTGGCCGGCAAGTACACCGAGGCGATCATCGTCGGCGCCCTGGTCGTGTTCAACGGCGTGCTCAGCTTCGTCCAGGAGGGGCGGGCCGCCGACGCCCTGTCGCTGCTGCGCAGCAGGCTGGCGGTCCACGCCCGGGTCCGGCGCGACGGCACCTGGCAGGTGGTCGACGCCGAGGGGCTGGTGCCCGGCGACGTCGTCCACGTCCGCGTCGGCGACATCGTCCCCGCCGATCTCACCGTGGACACCGGCACCGTGTCGGTCGACCAGTCGGTGCTGACCGGCGAGTCGGCCGACGTGGCCGTGACCCCGGGCGGCACCTGTTACTCCGGTTCGGTCGTCCACCGCGGCGAGGCCACGGGCGAGGTGACGGCCACGGGCTCGCGCACCTACTTCGGGCACACCGCACAGCTCGTCAGCACGGCCAAGACGGCCACCCATCTGGAGGAGACGATCTTCAACGTGGTCTGGGCGCTCCTGGCCCTCGACGGCGCGCTGGTCGTGGCCATCGTCGTCTACGGGATCGTCGCCCACCTGCCGGCCAGCGAGCTGCTCCCGTTCGTGCTGATCCTGGTGGTCGCCACCGTCCCCGTGGCGCTGCCGGCCACCTTCACCCTCGCCACCTCGGTGGGCGCCCTCGAGCTGGTCCGGTCCGGCGTGCTCGTCACCCACCTGTCGGCCATCGAGGAGGCGGCGGCCATGGACCTCCTCTGCACGGACAAGACGGGCACCATCACCGAGAACCGCCTGTCGGTCGTCGGGGTCCACCCGTTCGCCGCCCACACCGACGACGAGGTACTGGCCCTGGCGTCGGCGGCGTCCGACGAGGCCACCCAGGACCCCATCGACCTCGCCGTACTGCAGGCCGCGGCAGCGGCCGGTGTCCCCGAGGTGGGCCGGCGCCTCGACTTCGTCCCGTTCGACCCCGCCACCAAGCGCTCCGAGGCCACCGTGGCCGGTCGCGGCGACGTGGTCCGGGTGATGAAGGGCACGCCGGCCGTGGTCGCCGCCTTGGCGCCGGCGCCGCCGCCCGATCTCCCCGGGGTGGTCGCCGACCTGGCCGCAGGCGGGGCCCGGGTGCTGGCCGTGGCGGCCGGCGTCGAGCGGCTCGACGTGATCGGCCTCGTCGCCCTCGGCGACCCGGTGCGAGCCGACTCCGCCGCCCTGGTGGCACACCTCGGCGACCTCGGTGTGCGGGTGGTGATGGTGACCGGCGACGCCGCCCCCACGGCGGTCGCCGTCGCCCGCCAGGTGGGGATCGGCGAGCGGGTCGGCTCGGTGGAGCGCCTGCGGGCCGACGGCGGCAGCGAGATCGACTTCGACCTGGTGGCCGGTGTGCTCCCCGAGGACAAGCTGTCACTGGTCGAGCGCGGGCAGCGCTCGGGGCACGTGGTGGGCATGACCGGCGACGGCGTGAACGACGCCCCCGCGCTGAAGCGGGCGGAGGTGGGCATCGCCGTCTCCACCGCCACCGACGTCGCCAAGGGCGCGGCCAGCCTCGTCCTCACCGGTGACGGGCTCGCCAACGTGGTCGCCGCCGTCGAGACCGGGCGGCGCGTCTACCAGCGGATGCTCACCTACACCTTGAACAAGATCGCCAAGACCTTCCAGGTGTCCCTGTTCCTCGGCGTGGGTCTGCTCGCCACCGGGACGTTCGTCACGACCCCGCGCCTGGTGCTGCTGCTGCTCTTCGCCAACGACTTCGTCACCATGTCGCTCGCCACCGACCGCGTCGGCTTCTCGTCCCGCCCCGACCGGTGGCGGGTCCCTGCGCTCTCCCTCGCCGCGCTCGCCGTCGCCGTCCCCTGGCTCGGGTTCTCCTTCGGCACCTTCGCCATCGG
>JAJZAC010000059.1 GCA_021799615.1 Actinomycetes bacterium | reverse complement strand
TTCCGATCTTCCCGCCGGTCGGTCGAGGCCGCCACCAGGCGGCGGAACGCCGCCTCGCCCGTCCGACCGAGACGGAGCACGCGCCCCGGCTGCCCGCCGGCCACGGTGGTGCCGCCCCCGGGGCCGGCGAAGGTGCGCAGGGACGGGTCGAGGCGGAGGTGCGGAACGTCGACGGTCGACGTCACAGGGCGAGGCCGCCGTCGACGGCGATCGTCGTCCCGGTCACCGCCCCGGTGCCGGCGTCGGCGAGCCACAGCACCGCGGCGGCGATCTCGGCCGGTTGGATGAGCCGCTCGATGGGCTGCTGGATCGCGAAGTCCAGCGGCGACGGCAACCCGTAGAGACGGGCGCTCTCGGCCAGGCCGGCCGTGTCGGTGGACCCGGGGCTGATCGCGTTGGCCGTGATCCCGGTGCCCCGCAGGTCGGCCGCCAACCCCCGGACCAGCCCGGACACGCCCGCCTTGGCGGCGCCGTAGGCGGCCAGGCCGGGCATGCCGCGGGTGGCCGCGGTCGACGCCACGGCCACGAAGCGACCCCGGCGCGGCGACGGCCGGCGAAGCAGGGCAGGGACAGCCACCCGGGCTGCGACGACGGGCCCCAGCAGGTCGATGTCGAGCACGGCCCGCAGAGCTCCCTCCTCCATCTCCCACAGCGGGACCCCGCCGCCGACCACCCCGGCCACCGCCACCATGGCATCGAGCCCGCCGAAGCGGCGCTCGGCCTCGTCGACGGCGCCGCGGAGGGCGGCAGGGTCGCACGTGTCGGCGACCAGCGGCACCACCGATCCTCCGCCGGCGGCCGCAACGTCCTCGAGCTCGTCCCGGGTGCCCAGGCGGTAGGGGAGGCGGGGATCGTCGCCGGCGACGTCCGTGGCCACCACCGCCCAGCCGGCCCCGGCCAGCGCGACGACCACGGCGGCCCCGATGCCGCGGGCCGCTCCGGTGACGACGGCCACCGGGCGGCCGGTGGCGTGGTCGGTGGGCGCGCCGTCGCCGGACCGGGTCACGACCCGCAGCGTCCTGTCCCGTCCACCGGCCACTCGGCGATGGTGGCGACGAGGTCGTCGACCGCCTCGTCGAGGAGCGCCGCACCCAGCTCGGCGCTGGCGCCGGAGGGGTCGCCGAGCACACCGGTGGGGCTCACGGCCCGCACGCCCGCCTGGCGGAGCCGTGGCCACAGCTCCGCCAGCGGTGCCACCACCCCGGCCGTGGCCGCCTCCCGGCGGACGAGGGAGGGGCGCAGGGCGAGGACGATCGAGGTCTCGGTGATGCCGGCGTGGGCGTCGGTGGCCACGCCGGGATGCTCCCGGGGCGCCCGCCATCGGGGCGACCACACCAGGACCTCGCGGCCCTCCGAGCGGAGGCGCGCCCCGGCCCGCCCCAGCGCCTCGACGTTGCCGCCGTGCCCGTTCACGACGACCACCCGGCGGACCCAGCGTCCGGCCGAGCGGGCCAATTCGACGACGAGCGACTCGAGGGCCGTGGCGCCGACGGAGAGGGTGCCGGCGAACCCCTCGTGCTCACCGCTGGCGCCGTAGGGGATGACGGGAGCGACGAGGACCTCGGGGACCCGGTCCACCAGCCGGGCGCACAGCTCGGCGGCCACCAGGGTGTCGGTCCCGATCGGGAGGTGGGGGCCGTGCTGCTCCATCGACCCCACCGGCACGGCCAGGAGGGCGTCGTGTCCCACCCGGTCCATCTCCGTCCAGACGGACTGGCTGACGGCGGTCACGGCGCGACCTCGTCCCGTCCCCCCGCCCCTGGCGGCCGCTGGTCGGCGGTCGGGACCGGGTAGCCGTGACCGGACAGGTAGGCGAGAACGGCGTCGGCGGCGGCGTCGGCGCCGACCGGGCCGACCAGCGACGGCGGGTCGTGGGCGACCAGGGCCGCTGTGAGCGCGACCAGCCGGTCGTGGGCGCCGCCGGTCGGCGCGGCCACCACCCGGGCCCGAGGGCGGTAGGGACGGGGCGGCCCGGCCGCCACCGGCCACGACGTGCCGCCTGCCGGGACCGCGACCGTCGCCCCGCCGCCGGGTGGGGCCGGGGAACCGCTACCGTCGAGCAACGAGGCCAGCGGAGCACGGCGGAGACGGATCCCACCCTCGACCGAGCACACGGCGGGCCCGCGGACGGCGAGCCGCTCGCGCCACCCCCCTTCGAGGCGCCGCTCGGCGACCAGGAGGTCGCCTTCGACGGCCAGCGAGACGAGCCCCAGGGCCTGGCCCATTCCCAGCTCGTGGGCGAGGAAGGCACCGAGCGCCCCCGTACCTCGGACCGGGGAACGATCGCCGCACAGGACGAGCCCCGGGTGCCCGCCGGCTTCGATGGCCCGGGCCAGCACGGCGGCCAACCGCTGCTCGTCGGCCACCAGGTCCTCGGGGCTGCCCCCGCCGGCCAGCCCGCCGTGCCGATCCCCGGGCCGATCCCCGAGTTGACCTCCGTGCCGACCGACGTCGACGACCTCGACGTCGGCACCCAGTCCGGCCAGTTCGCGCACGATCGACGGGTCCCCCGGCGCCCCGCCCATCACCACCCGGACGCGGGCTCCCCGGGCTTCGGCCACGCGGAGGGCGTACTCGACGGCTGCCGCCTCCGGCGCGGCCAGGTCGGCCACCCGGGTATCGGCGGTGACGGTGCCGTCGAGTGGGTCGACCACCGGGCGCAGGTCGACCGGGTGCACGCAGGCCACCACCGCCGGCACGGCGGAGCTGCCGGTCCCGGTCATCCGTGCCGGAACACGACGCCGTGCCCTCCGTCCGGGTACGTCCAGGTGATGGCGCCCGCGTGGTTGCAGACCATGTAGCAGGTGCCGCACTCGAAGCACTGCTCGTAGTTGAAGAGGATCCCCCCGTCGGCGGTGGGGGCGAACAGGTTCGCCGGGCAGGCGTGGACGCACGCCTTGGTCGTGCACCCACGGCACGTGTCGCCGTCGACGGTGATGTGGGGACGGTCCCCGACCCGGAACTCGACGGTGGCCATGCGCGTCTCGAAGGAGACTTCGGGCCAGCGCCCGGCCCCGCCGCTGTCCGGAGTGCTGCTCATCCGAAGATCCTCGCCGCCCGCCAGGCGTCGGCGGCCAGCTCGCGCAGCCGGACACCGTTGCGCCGCGCCACCGACAGGGCGAACGAGGCGCCACCGGGTTTGGGCGTCGGATTGTCCACGGTGAAGAGGCCCTCGACCAGATCGCAGACCAGTCCCGGGTAGCGCTGCTGGACCCGGTCGGAGAGCACCAGGGACGGCGCCTTGCGGAACCGCTTGTGGTCGGCCAGGACGAAGGAGGCCTCGAGCTCCCGCCGGTAGCGGGCCAGCCCGGCGGCGGAGGTGTCCCCGGCAGCGATGGCGGCGTCGACGGCCCGCCCGGCCGCCAGCCCCGAACCGATGGCGAAGTTGACGCCCTCGAGCCAGATGCCGGCGGCGAGGGTCATGGCGGCGGCGTCACCGGCCACCACCATGCCGTCGGTGACCAGCTCCGGCATGGCGTCGTAGCCGCCCTCGGGGATCAGGTGGGCGGCGTACTCGACCAGCTCCGACCCGGCCAGGAGCGGTGCCACGGCCGGGTGGGCGCGCACGTCGGCCACCAGCTCCTCGGGCCGCACCCCGGATGCGGCCAGGCCGGTGAGAGAGACGACGACGCCGACACTGACCGTGTCCCGGTTGGTGTAGAGGAACCCCCCGCCGGGGATCCCCCGGGTGCAGCCCAGGATCTCGACGTCGACCCCGTGGTTCCGGGCGACACCGAACCGCTCGTCGATCCGGTCGGGGTCGAGGGCGCGCACCTCCTTCACCCCCAGGGTGTGGTGGCGGGCGTCGGCCTTGGGGTGGATGCCCGCCTCCTTGGCCAGGAATGAGTTGACGCCGTCACAGGCGATCACCACCCGGGCCCGGAGGTCCCCCCCGGGGCGGTCGGTGCGCACGCCGCAGATCGTGCCCCGCTCGTCGCGGAGCAGCCCGGTGGCGACGGTCGAGGTCACCAGTCCCGAGCCGGCATCGGTCGCCGTGCCGGCCAGCCACCGGTCGAACTCGGCGCGGACCGTCGTCATGCCGTTGTACGGGGCGGCGCCCCATGCCGGGGTCCGGTAGTCGATCGCCAGCGACCGGTCGCCGTCCACCACCATGGTCGAGCGGCGTACCACCCACCGCTCCACGGGGACCTCCTCCCACCACCGGGGGATGATCGTGTCGAGGACCCGGCCGTAGACGACACCGCCGTAGACGTTCTTGGAGCCGGGGAAGGGGCCCCGTTCCACCATGGCCACCGACCTCCCGGCCCGAGCCAGGGCGAGGGCGGCCGCCGAGCCGGCCGGGCCGGCGCCGACCACCACGGCGTCGAGGATCGGCTCAGCCACGGCCGGTCCCCTTCCCGCCGCCTGGTGTCGCCCCGGCCCGGGCGGCGACGGTCTCGGGGACCGCCACGCCCAGCCGGCGCGCCAGGGCCACCAGCGTGCCCAGCGCGTCGGCGACCACGCCCAGACCGGCCATCGACGTCATCGGGCACGACGGATCGGTGTTGACGCTGGCCACGTGGGCGGGGTGGCCGAGCCCGCCCACGTGCTGCGAGGCGCCCGAGATCCCGAAGGCCACGTAGAGCTCGGGGTCCACGGCCACGCCGGTGGTCCCGATCTGCCGGTCGTGGCCGATCCAGCCGGCGTCGGTGGCCACCCGGGTGGCACCGGCCGAGGCCCCGAGCGCGGTGGCCACCGCTCCCAGGAGCTCGAAGGCCAGCCGGGCGGTGGCGTCGTCGGTGCCCGGCGGGACGAGGCCCGCGCCGCCGCCGAGCACCCGGGTGGCATCGGCCAGGTCCATGGTGGCGGGGTCGGGAGGGAGGAGCGTGCCGGCCTCGACGTCGGGCACGCCCGCGGTGTCGTCGAGCACCACGGGCACCACCGGCCCCACACCGGCCCTGACCGTGACGGCCGGCGTCCCACCGATCGGTGCCACGGCGCGGGAACCGGGCACGAGCGTCACGACGGCAGGGCCTTCGACGGTGACGGGAACCAGCACGCGGTCGTCGACCCGAGCCACCTCGGCCACGATCCGCACCGACGTCGCGGTCGCCGCCGACGGCGGGGCTCCGGCACCACCGCTGTCGGGATCGGGCGTGGGATCGGGCGTGGCGAGGACCACCCGGACGGCGCGGGCCACGAGGGGCCGGCCGAGGGTGGCGGCCAGCCGGGGGGCCAGGTCGCGCCCGTCGGCCGACGCCGGCATCACGACGAGCGGCGTGGCGGCGCACAGCGGAGCGAGTGCCGCCGCCAGGAGGCCGGGTCGGAACCCGTGCCCGGTCTCGGCGGCCCCGACCAACACGGTGCCGCCCACCAGGTCGGACAGCACCTGGGCAGCTGCGTCCGCCCCGGACCCGATCACCAGTGCCCCCCCGCCGGCGTCACCGGCCTCGCAGGCGGCCTCGGCCGCCCCCGGGGGCAGGCGGCCGTCCCGCACGAAGGCCACGGCCAGCGCGGGCAGGGCGGGCAGCTGACCGCCCGGTGGTGCGGTGACGGCCGGCCCGGCGGCCGTCCGGCCCGCGTTCACAGGGCCACCCCCGCCCGGTGACCTTCGATGACGGCCGCGTGGGCCCGCCGTGGCGCCACGCAGTCGCCCACCCGGTGGACGGGAAACGCCGATCCGGCCAGCGCCGACCACAGCCCGTCGTCGGCTCGCTGCTGCACGGCGCACACCACCCAGTCGGCGGCGACGGCGCGGGACTCGCCGGTCGGGTGATGCTGGAGCTCGAGCAGCATGCCCCCGTCGCCGGACGCCGCGCCGTTCTCGTCGCCGTCGCCGTTCTCGTCGCCGTCGCCGGACGCCACCCCCATGGCCACCACGTCGGTCACCTGCACGATGCCCCGGGCGTGGGCACGCACGTTCCACGTCTCGAGGTCCAGTGTCACCCCGAGATCCTGCCCGACCACCATGGCGGGGGTGACCACCGTCACGTTGCAGCCCCGGTCGGCGAGCAGCTCGGCCACCGACGTGGCCTGGTGGAACCCGAGCTCGTCGACGACGACGATCCGTCCGGCCGGGGCGGCCGTGCCCTCGAGCACGTCACGGACGTCGACCACGCGGGGGTGGTCGCCGGCCCACCACGGGCGCGCCGGCCGGGCTCCGGTGGCCACGACCACGGCCTCGGGATCGAGGCCCAGCACGGCGTCTGCGTCGAGCTCGGTCCCGAGCTGGACGTCGATGCCCAGTGCGGCGGCGCGGGCGGCCAGGTTGCGGGTGAGGTCGAGGAGCTCGGCTCGGGACGGGACGGATGCGGCCACCGCCACCTGACCGCCCAGACGGTCACCCCGCTCGAACAGCCGTACCCGGTGCCCGCGCTCTGCTGCCGTGACCGCTGCCTGGAGGCCGCCGGGACCGCCACCGACCACCACCACCCGGCGGCGCCGGCGGATGGCCGGGAGCGGGAGCGCCTCCCGGCCGGCCCGGGGGTTCTCGATGCAGCCCAGCCAGCGGTTCAGCCCCATCCGGCCCACGCACTCCTGGTTGCAGGACAGGCAGGTGCGGATGGCGGTGGTGGCACCGGCGCGTGCCTTGGCAGCGAACTCCGGATCGGCGATCTGACCGCGCACCACCCCCACCAGATCGCAGATCCCCTCGTCCAGGGCCCGTTCGGCCTGGACTGGGTCCTTGAAGCGCCCCACCCCGACCACGGGCAGTCCGACGGCGTCGCGGATGGCGCTGGGGATGAAGCTGGCGTAGCCCGGCGGCACCTGCATGCTCGCCTCGATCATGTAGAGGGTGGCGGTGGCCACCCCGATCGAGGTGTTGATGTAGTCGACGGCGCCGGTGGCCTCGGCCATGCGGGCGACGGCCACGGCATCGTCGATGGTGGTGCCACCCTCGATGAGCTCGTCCCCGCACAGCCGGATGCCGAGCGCCCGGTCGGGGCCGATGGCGGCCCGCACCGCCGTCACCAGCTCGAGGAGCAGTCGGGCACGGTTGGCCAGGCTCCCGCCGTACTCGTCGTCGCGCCGGTTGGTGGCGGGGGAGAGGAACCCCCGGACGATCGACGAGTGTGAGCACTGGAGCTCGATCCCGTCGAACCCCCCCTCGACGCAGTGGGCGGCCACCGTGGCGTACCCGGTGACGATCTCGTCGATCTCGTGGCGGTCCACCGCCTTCGGGACCTCGCGGAAGAGCGGGTCGGGGACGGGGCTGGGTGCCCACACGGGCAGGCGGCTGTAGAGGGACGAGGCCTGACCGCCGTTGTGGTTGATCTGGGCCAGGATGGGCACCCCGTGGGCGTGCACCGCCTCGGTGATGCGCCGGTAGCCGGGGACGACGCGGGGGTCGAAGCCGTGGATCAGCTTCTCGTACGGCCAGTCCGTGGGGTGGGTCGAGTGCTCCTCGGTGATGATCAGTCCGGCGCCGCCGGCGGCCCGGGCCGCGTAGTAGGCGGCATGCTGCTCGGTGGGCAGACCGTCCTCGGCGTAATTGGTCAGGTGGGCGGAGAAGACGATGCGGTTGGCCACGGTGACCGGACCGATCCGCAGGGGCGACAGCAGGCGCGGGAACGTCGCCGAGGCGCTCATCGGGCCGTCGTCCCGGCGTCGACGGTCATGGTCAGCCCGGTGATGGCCCGGGCGTCGTCGGAGGCGAGGAAGGCCACCGCGCCGGCGACGTCCTCGGCGTCGACCAGGTCGAGGGGGAGGGCGTTCACGAAGATCGAGCCGAGCTCGGGTGCCGCGGCCAACCGCTCGCCCAGGCCACCGAGCCCGGCGAGCATCGGGGTGTCGACCCCGGTCGGGTGGACGCTGTTGACCCGGATGCGATGGGCGGCCAGTTCCATGGCCAGCACCCGCATGATCCCCACCACCCCGTGC
This sequence comes from Actinomycetes bacterium, assembly GCA_021799615.1. Lineage (GTDB taxonomy): Bacteria > Actinomycetota > Acidimicrobiia > Acidimicrobiales > RAAP-2 > JAJZDI01. Next base: position 8,213 of record JAJZAC010000059.1, on the reverse strand, counting down.
TTGGCGGCCACGTAGGGGGCGAAGAACGGGTGCCCCTTCAACCCGGCCGCCGAGCTGACGAGGACGATCGACCCGCCACCGGCCGCCACCAGGTGGGGCGCCGCCGCGACGCAGGTGTTCCACACGCCGGTCAGGTTCACGCCGACCACCGCGTCCCACACCTGTGGCGTGACCTCGTCCCACCGCTGGACCGTGCACACACCGGCGTTTGCCACTACCACGTCGAGCCGCCCGAGCTCGGCCACCGCGTTCTGGACGGCGGCGCCGAGGGTGCCGCCATCGCGTACGTCGGCAACGGCACCGATAGCCCGCCGGCCCTCGGCCCGGACGGCGTCGACGGTGGCGGCCAGGTCGTCGGGCGTGGCCAAGGGGTAGGGGATGGCGGGGTCGTCGGCGCACGAGTCGACGGCCACCACGTCGGCACCCTCGGCGGCCAGGCGGATGGCGTGGGCCCGTCCCATGCCGCGCCCGGCCCCCGTCACCAGGGCGACCCTGCCCGCCAGCCGGCCTGCCGGCGTCCCGGCTGCCGCGCTCACGGGACGGACACCAGTTCGAGCGCCCGTCGACGGCCCTCGAGCACGGCCTCGAGGATGGTGCGGGGCGCCACGCAGTCGCCGGCGGCCAGTACCCGGCCGGTCCGGCCGGCCGGCCCGGTGCCCTCGGCGGCCAGGCCCGCCCCGGGCGCGGGAGCGGGGAGCCGGTGCCCGCAGTCGACGAGGACGGTGCACGGCACGGTGCGCCGCGCGGCTGTCCACACGTCCTCGACGTGGGCGACGCCTCCCTCCACCCGGCGCAGCCTCGACCGCAGCACGCGCTCCACGCCGGCGCGTTGCAGGCGGACGTTGGCATCGGCCAGGTCGCCGGTGCGGGCCAGGAGGGTGCCGGCGACCGGGTCGGGGGTGACGATGGACACGGACCGGCCCGCCCCGGCCAGCCACTCGGCCACGGCCACGCCCACGGGACCGCCGACCGGGTCGTGGACGACGACGGGTCCGCCGGCCAGGTCGTCGGCGCTTCCCCGGGCCAACAGTTCGGCGCCGTCGACCACCTCGGTCGGGCCGCTCACCGGGAAGGCCAGGGGCGCCGGCACCGAGCCGACGGCCACGACGACGGGTCCGCCGGAGGCCAACGCGCCGGCGACGTCCTCGGCGGTGGCGTCGACCCCCGTCTCGACGGTCACCCCCTGGCGTCGGCACTCGGCCTCGAGCCAGTCGACGGCCGCCGTCAGGCGGTGCCGACCCGGTCCGACGGCGCTGGCACGGACCATCCCGCCGAGGTGGGAGCTCCGCTCGACCAGGCGGACGGGCCGCCCCGATGCCGACAGGACCCGCGCGCATTCGAGCCCCGCTGGTCCACCCCCGACCACCAGGACCGGTGGCGTGCCGCTGCCGGTGCCTCCGCTGCGAGCGGAAGGCATCGCACCTCCCCTGGCGGCGCTCTCGGTCGTCTCGTGCCCGGCGGACGGGTCGAGGACACAGCTGACCAGTGGATTGCGGTTGTCGCGGACCCGGCACGCCTGGTTGCAGAGGATGCACGGCCGCGGGCCCGACGGGTGCCTGGCGCGGACCGCGGCGACCATGGCTGCGTCGGCGATCTGCGCCCGGGTCATCTCGACCAGGTCGGCGGCCCCGCCGGCCAGGGCGTCGTCGGCCATGCCCGGGTCGACGACGCTGCCCTGGAGCACGACCGGGACCCGTCCCGCGGCGGCGGTACGCATGGCCCGGCACAGCTCGAGGTTGAAGCCGGCCGGGGTGTGGGCGTCGGGCCGGTAGGCGGACGCGGAGAACGGCCCGCCCCTCACCACGGTCAGCAGGTCGAGCCGGCCTGCCAACGAGCCCACCTGTGCCGCTGCCTGGTCGGGGGTGACCCCGGCCCACGGCGCCAGTTCGTCGCACGACAGCCGCAGGCCCACGACGACGTCGGGCCCCACCGCGGCGCGCACCGCGTCGAGGACGGCCACCGTCAGGGCCAGCCGGTCCTGGCCGAAGGCGTCGGTCCGCTCGTTCGTCAGCCCGGAATGGAACTGGCGCAGCAGCGACGCCGCCCCGGCGTCGATCTCGACACCGTCGAGCCCCGCCGATGCCGCCAGGCGGGCGGCCGACGCGAACCCGGCGACCACGGCGTCGATCTCGGCCGGGCCCATGACCATGGGCTGCTCCCTGGTGACGGCGTCGGCCACGGCGGACGGCGCCCACATGGCCTGCTGGGAGTAGGCCGAGGACCCCTGGCTCCCGGCGTGCCCGAGCCCGGCCAGGACCAGTGTTCCGTGGGCATGGCAGGCGGCGGCCACCTCGGCCCACCCTCCGGCGCACTCCTCGGCCAGGGGGGCTCGCTCGTAGGGCCAGTCCGACGGGTGGACGGACGCCGTCTCGGTGACGACCACCCCGCAGCCGCCGGCCGCCCGGGCTGCGTAGTAGGCCACGTGGCGCTCGCCGATCGACCGCCGCCGTCCCAGGTTGGTCTCGTGGGGCCCGAAGACCACCCGCGACGGCGCGATGCGCCCGGCCAGGACGACGGGTTCGGTCAGCAGCACGGCACGGCCCCCGGCGCGGTCAGGCCGGAGCCAGGTCGGCGCCGGCCAGCGGGTGCTCGGCGCAGGCCCGGTCGGTGACGGGTCGGGAGCGGGGCACGAGCCGGACGGCGACGGGCCCGGGCGCCGAGTGGTCGCCGGTGGGGCGGGGCACCTCGCCGCCCGGGTCGCGCGCGCCCAGGGCGGCAGCGCCGTGGCCGAGCACGCACTCGGGGTCGGGGCCGTCGAGCGGGAGGCCGGTGAAGAACTTGGCGGCCATGCACCCGCCCCGGCAGGCGTCGTAGTGCCCGCACGACGTGCAGGCACCCCCGCCGTCGGGCCGGCGGAGGTCGGTGAAGAGGGGCGAGTCGCGCCACACCGAGGTGAAGCCGCCCGGGTGGCGGACGTTGCCGGCCCGGAAGCGGTCGTGGATGGCGAACGGGCAGGCATAGACGTCGCCCACCGGGTCGATCAGGCACACCACCCGGCCGGCGCCGCACAGGTTGAGCCCGGGCAGGGACTCGCCGTAGGCGCCGAGGTGGAAGAAGGAGTCGCCCGTCAGGACGCGCTCACCGTGTTCCACGAGCCAGCGGTGGAGCGCCCGCTGCTGGTCGGCCGTGGGGTGGAGGTGGTCCCACACGTCCGCCCCCCGCCCCGAGGGGCGGAGGCGGGTCAGCCGGAGCTGGGCTCGGTAGCGGTCGGCCAGTGCCAGGAGCTCGTCCAGCTGGCCGGCGTTGTCCCGGGTGACGACGACCGAGAGCTTGAATCCCTCGAACCCGGCCCCGGCGAGGCGGTCCATGGCGGTGAGGGCGGTGGCGAAGGTGCCCTCGCCCCGCAGTGCGTCGTTCACGCCGGCGTCGGCACCGTCGAGGGAGATCTGCACGTCGACGTAGTCGGAGGCGGCCAGCCGGGCCGCCACCGTCGGGGTGATGCGGGACCCGTTGGTCGAGAACTTCACCCCGACCTGGTGCGCGGTGGCGTAGTCGACGAGGTGCCAGAAGTCCCGGCGGATGGTCGGCTCGCCGCCGCCAATGTTGACGTAGAAGACCTGCATGGCCTGGAGCTCGTCCACCACCGCCTCGCACTCGGCGGTGGTGAGCTCGCCCGGGTCGCGCCGCCCCGACGAGGACAGGCAGTGGGCGCACGCCAGGTTGCAGGCGTAGGTGAGCTCCCAGGTCAGACAGATCGGTGCGTCGAGACCCTGCTCGAACCGGTCGACCAGGCGGAACCCGGGAGCGGGAGCGGGAGCGGGGGCGGCGGCGGCGGTGGTCATCGCACGTCCCTGGGGACGATCATGCCCCGTGCGGCCAGGGTGGCCAGCGCCTGTTCGTGACGGGTCAGTTCGTCCCCGTCGAGCCCCGACGCCCTGCAGGCGGCCCGGGCGGACGGGTGGCCGTCGAGGGCCCGTACGGCGTCCAACAGTGCCGGGCTCTTCAAGAACGACAGGCGGCGGGTGCCGAAGTGGTACGCCAGGGCGCCGAACGGCTCGGGCCGCAGCGATACCCGGGGGTCGAGCCCCCAGGGCATCGTCGGGTCGAACCGGGGCGGGTCGCTCCGGGCGGCACGTGTCGCCGGCGGGTCGGGAGCTCCGGGGTCGGGAGCTCCGGGGTCGGGAGCCACCGCCGTCTCAGTAGACGCCGCACATGCCGTCGATGGACACGTCCTCGACGAGGAGCTCCGCCTCGACCGGGTCGCCGGCGAGCGCCGGTGCCGGTCCGGTGGCAACCGTGCCGGCGTCGGCGATCACGGTGCCGGCGTCGGCGGGAGTCTCGGTCGTGGCGGTGGGATCGGTCATCGGAACCTCCGGTGGGCGGGAGCGCGGGTTGACGGGACTGGACGGGACTGGACTGGACGGTGGGCACGGGTGCTCGTGCACCGACACGATCGTGCCAATTTATAACACTGGATGCCAGAATGGAAGGTGCCGGTGCCAACCTGGCCCGGATGGGAGGATCCCGGGGTGGACCGACCGGTGACCGAGGATGCCAGCGCCGGGGGCCCACGCCACCCGCCTCGGGGCCGCCGCCCGTCGACCACCCGCCGGCAGATCGCCCGGGCCGCCCTCGAGCTCTTCGCGGCGCACGGCTACGAGGAGACCACCGTCGAGCAGGTCGCCGCCGCCGCCGGCATCTCCCGTCGCACCATCTTCCGGTACTTCCCGACCAAGGCCGACCTGGTGTGGGGCGAGTTCGACGACGAGCTCGAGCGGCTGGCCGATCAACTCGCCGCCGCCCCGGCCGACGAGCCGATCTTCGACGTGGTCCGGCGGGCGGTCGTCGCCACCAACCACTTCGGCGCCGGAGCCCTCGACGAACTGCGCATCCGGATCACCCTGATCACGACGGTTCCCGCCCTGGTCGCACATTCGGCCCTCCGCTACGGGGCCTGGCTCGACGTCGTGGCCCGCTTCGCCGCCCGCCGGCTGGACGCCGACCCCGAGGACCTGCGGGCCAGAACGGTCGCCCACGTCGCACTGGGCGCGGCCACCGCCGCTTACGAGCACTGGGCGGCTTCGGGCGGCGACGACCCCGCCCCCGAGCTCGACCGGGCCATGGCGTTGGTGGCCGGCGGGTTCGACGCAGACGATGCGTCGGTGCGAAGCTGAGCCCAGGCGGTGCTCGAGCGGCACCGCCATTCGATCCGGGCCCCGGTCGGGCACCGGACGACGAGGTGAAGGGGAGGACTCGATCGATGAAGGTCCGTGCCGCAATCTGTTTCGGGGTCAACGAGCCGTGGAAGGTGGAGGAGATCGACGTCGATCCCCCCGGTCCCCACGAGATCGTCGTGAAGATGGCCTATGCGGGGATGTGCCACTCCGACGAGCACCTCCGCACCGGTGACATGTCCGCCCCTCCCGAGGTGCTCCAGATGCTGGGCGTCGAGTCGATGTACCCGATCGTCGGGGGCCACGAGGGTGCCGGCGTCGTCACCGACCTGGGTCCCGGCGTCGAGAGCGTCGCCGTGGGTGACCACGTGGCCATGTCCTTCATCCCGTCGTGCGGGCGGTGCTTCTGGTGCTCGACCGGGCGCCAGTACCTGTGCGACCTGGGCATGACCACCCTGGCCGGCCCGATGATGAGCGACGGCCAGTGGCGCTACCACCTGGACGGCACACCCCTCAACCGCATGACCCAGCTGGGCACGTTCGCCGAGCAGATGGTGGTGAACGAGGCCTCCGTGGTGAAGATCGACCAAGGCGCGTCGATGAAGGCGGCCGCCCTCATCAGCTGCGGCATCTCGACCGGCTTCGGCTCGTGTGTCGACCGTGCCCAGGTGCGCCCGGGCGAGACCGTCGTGGTCATCGGCTGCGGCGGCGTCGGCTCGGGTGCCATCCAGGGTGCCCGCATCGCCGGCGCCCGGAACATCGTGGCCGTCGACCCCCTGCCGTTCAAGGTGGAGCGGGCCAAGACGATCGGTGCCACCCACGGCGCCGCGTCGATCGAGGAGGCCACGTTCATGGTGGCCGAGATGACCGAGGGCCGGATGGCCGACGTGGTCGTCCTCACCCCGGGGGTCCTGACCGGGGACCTGCTCGCCCCGGCACAGTCCATCGCCTCCAAGGACGGCAGGATCGTGGCGACCGCCATCGCGCCCATCAGCCAGTTGGACGTGCAGCTCAACGTGTTCAACCTGTCGATGTTCAACCAGTCCCTGCTCGGGACGGTGTTCGGCTCTCGCAGCCCCCGGGTCCAGATCCCGAACCTGCTCAACCTGTACCGGGCCGGCATCCTCGAGATCGACAGCCTGATCACGAACGAGTACTCACTCGACGAGGTCCAGAAGGGCTATGACGACCTGGCGGCGGGCGTGAACGTCCGGGGGATCGTCACCTTCGACTGACGGCCGGACGCCGCCGGGGGTGCCGGTACGGGCCCGTCGCGTTGCCTGCCGCCCTCGTTGTCGCCAGAAGGTGCAGCGGGGGCGGCGGCGCGTTCGGGGAGGGGTCACGAGAGGTACCGGCGGGATCGGGCGTGGAGCGACGGAGTTGCGGGACGAACGGGCCGGGTGCATTGACGCTCGGGTGCCCCGAGCACATACTCGCAAGAGCGGGACAGAAGCCAGGTGGTACCGCCACGTCGGACCCAGTGTCGCCGTCGGCGTGCCGGTGCTACCGGTGTGGAGCGGGAGGGCGGACATGCTCGGTGAGATCAGGGGCACGTACCGGTACGCGCGTTGCGCGTCGGCGGCAACGTGGCCACCACGTGCGTCCTTGTGTGTGATCGCTGCCCGTTCGGTGGTGGCGTTCCTTGCGGCTGGTGCGTTGCTCGTCGTGCCGACGGCTGGACTGGCGCAGCCTGCCGCCGCCTCGCAAGGGGGGAGCGCGATCGGTTCGGGGTCCACGCCCAGCGACCCCGTCAACTCGCAGCTGCCGGGGGCACGCTCGCTCCCACCGAGCCAGACCTACTGGACCCCCGCCCCGTTGCCGGGCGGGCTTGACCACGTTGTCCTCGCGGGTGCCTCCTGCTCCGGTTCGACGTGCATCGCGGCTGGCTTCGTCTGCCCGCCGGGGGGGTGCGGGGGGGGCACGCAGTCCACCCTGCTGGCCAGCAGCAACGGCGGTGCCACCTGGTCGGCCACGTCCATGCCGTCGCAAGTCTCGATGGCATCGTCGGCGTCGTGTTCCAGCTCGGCGTCGTGCGTCGTAACGGCTCTGGAACCACCTGGACCAGCAGCGACAGGCCTAGCCCTGGTGACCGGCGACGGCGGCGCGACCTGGAAGGTGGTTCCTCTCCCGTCGTCGTGGGTGGGCTCGGTGTCGTGCCCGACCACTACCTTCTGCATGGCCGGCGGGGGGTCAGACGCTTCCGGGTCGGTCCCGGTCGGGAAGGTCATGGTGAGCACAGACGGCGGGACGACCTGGACGAGCCAGAGCGTGCCGATCGGTATCTCCAGCGTCGAGTACGTCTCGTGCGCCGCGGCCGACGTCTGTGTCGCCACCGGCCAGCAGGCGAGCGGGGGTACAGCGGTGGCCCTGACGACCACCGATGGTGGGAGCGCGTGGGCCGAACATCCGTTGCCGCTCGGGTTCTCGCCATCGACGTTGGCGTGCCCATCGGTGTCGGTGTGCGAACTGGGTGGCACGGCCAATCAGCGGGCTGCGGAGATCGTGTCGTCGACCGATGGCGGTGCCACCTGGTCGGAGCAGTCGACACCGCCGGCCATGGGCGCATACGTCTTTGGCCTGGGGTGCTCGTCCACTGCCGACTGTGTGGCGGTGGGGGACGGTGGGACCACCGGCGAAAGCATGGCGCCGGTGGTCGATGGCACCGCCGACGGCGGGTCCACGTGGACCCCCGAGCAAAGCACGGTCCGGCCTGCGCAGCTCGCGGCGGTGGCGTGCGAAGCGAGTGGCAGGTGCCTGGTGGTCGGCGAGCAATTGACGGGCTCGACGTCCGGAGGCACGTTCTCGTTCGTCGACAACAACCCGCTCGTCCTCGTCCCCATCCGCGCCGGCGACGCCCCCTTCCACGGGTCGATGGGCGGCACCCACCTGAACGCCCCGGTGGTCGGCATGGCGGCCGACCCGGCGACGGGGGGCTACTGGGAGGTGGCGTCCGACGGCGGGATCTTCGCGTTCGACGCCCCCTTCCACGGGTCGATGGGCGGCACCCACCTGAACGCCCCGGTGGTCGGCATGGCGGCCGACCCGGCGACGGGGGGCTACTGGGAGGTGGCGTCCGACGGCGGGATCTTCGCGTTCGAC
>JAJZAC010000167.1 GCA_021799615.1 Actinomycetes bacterium | reverse complement strand
GGTGGGACCCGGTCTCCACCTCGCCGTCACCCCCGCGGGCGACGCCCCCGCCGCCGACGATGCTGCTCCGGCCACCGCTGCCGGCGGCGATCCGAGCTGAGCCGCGCCGGGCGCCGGTTCCCGCCCAGGCTCACCACGTGCCCGCACCTGGGGAGCTCAGCCGGTTCCCGGCCCCACGCCGGCGGGTGCCGGTCAGCCCACGCCCCGCAGCATGAGGTGCCAGTAGAAGGCGGGCAGGCCGAACCGCTTGAGCAGCCACATGTCCGTCCGCTCCCGCTGGGTGTCGATCACCGGGATGGTGGGGTGGGGCGAGAGGCTGTAGTCGAACTCGGCCAGGACCATCTTCCCCCGTGCCGTGGTGAACGGGCAGGCGGCGTAGCCGTCGTAGCGGGCGGGCGGCTCGCGCCGGTCGAGGTGCGCCCGCAGGTTGGCCACCACCACCGGCGCCTGGCGACGGATGGCGGCACCGGTCTTCGAGGTCGGCGCATCGCACACGTCGCCGAGGGCGAAGACGTTCGGGTAGGCGACGTGGTTGAGCCGGTGCCGGTCGACCGGTACCCACCCGAAGGGGCCGTCCCCGCCGAGGGGGCTGGCCCGCACGAAGGCGGGGGCCCGCTGGGGCGGCACCGCATGGAGCAGGTCGTAGCCGAGCTCGACCTCGCCGTCGCCGGTCGAAAAGGTCGCCGTCCGCCCGTCGGGGTCGACCCGCACCAGCTCGTGGGTGAACCTCGCGTCGATGCCGTAACGCCGCACGACGCCCTCGAGGACCCGGGCGAACTCCGGCACGCCGAAGATCCCGCCGGCCCCGGTGGCGAAGGTCACGTGGGTCGCCCCGAGGGTACCGGCCCGCCGCCAGTGGTCGCTGGCCAGGTAGGCCGCCTTCTGCGGCGCCCCCGGGCACTTGATGGGCGTCCCCGGGGCGGCGAAGAGCGCCTCCCCGCCCCGGAACTTGCGCACCAGGTCGGACGTCTTCGGGGCCAGGTCCACCGTGTAGTTGGTGGACGCGAACGGCGTCTCCATGGCCGCGGCCAGCCCCGGCACCCGGTCCCAGGCAAGCTCGATCCCCGGGCACAGGACGAGGGCGTCGTACCCGATGCGGGCCCCCGCCTCGGTGACGACCTCCTGGGCGTCGGGATCGATCGTCTCCACCGCGTCCTGCACCCAGCGGACGCCCCGGGGCACCACCGAGCTCTCGGGACGCCTCGTTCGCTCGACGGCGGTCACCCCCGCGCCCACCAGCGTCCACAGCGGCTGGTAGTAGTGGTCCGTCGCCGGCTCCACCAGCACGACGTCCTCGATCCCCTGCCGGCGCAGCCGTGCCGCCACGCTGATCCCGGCCGTCCCGCCGCCGACGATCACCACTCGATGATGCATGGGTCCACCCTCGCGTTCCCGGGCCCCGGTGGCCCGCTAATTCTCGACTAGTTTACTAAACTAGTAACCATTAGCGCCACACCACCGGTGGCGGCCCGGGAGTCCTCGGTGACGGTGGAACGGCCGGCACCGTTCAGCCGTCGAGCACCTCCGCCAGGGTGACCACCCGCCCCTCGGCGATGGACCGCTGCGCCGCCACCCCCACGGCCACACTGGACAGCCCCTCGCCCAGGCCCACCGTCGGCCGGCTCCCGGTGCGCACCGCCTCGGCGAACGCCAGGTGCTCGAGGTAGCTGGCCCCGTGGTGGAACCCCTCGTGGCGGACCCGGTGGTCGGTGGCCACCGACTCGACCACCCCCCACGGCCCCCCGGCCCGTCGCCCCTCGCGCACCACCCCACTGGGCAGGAACGCCTCCACCTTGCCGGTGTCGCCCACCACCGAGAGCTCCTCCTGGTTGGTGCTCCCCTCGGCGAACATGCACAGGTCCAGGCTGGCCCGCACCCCCGAGGCGTACTCCACGATGACGAAGGCGTTGTCGAGGATGTCGGGGGTCTCGCCGCCGTAGCGCTCGTCCAGGTGGTTGACGTCCTGGCCACCGGACGCCAGCACCCGCACCGGGTCCGAGCCGGCGATGAGCGACATCAGGTCGAAGAAGTGGCAGCACTTCTCCACCAGGGTGCCGCCCGTGTTGCGGTTGAAGCGGTTCCAGTCCCCCACCTTCACGAGGAACGGGAACCGGTGCTCCCGGACGGCGATCATCCGCACCGTCCCCACCGCCCCGGCCGCCACCCGCTCGACCAGGGCGGCGACCGGCGGCATGTAGCGGTACTCCAGCCCCACCGCCACCACCCCCGGGTATCCCTTCGCCCGCTCGACGATCCGCCGGCAGTCCGCCACCGTGGTGCACAGGGGCTTCTCCACCAGCACGTGCAGGCCGGCGTCGAGCACGTCGTCGAGGACGGCGGCGTGGGTGCTGTTGGGCGTGGCCACCACCACGGCGTCGCACGCCCCCGAGGCCAGCAGGTCCCGGTGGTCGGCGAACACCAGCGGCGGGTCCAGGCCCGCCCTGGCCGCCTCGTCGAGGGCCCCCTGGCGGGACGGCCCGTGCGTGTCGGCCACCGCGGCGACGACCGCACCGGGCACGGCGGCCAGGTTGCGCAGGTGCTCGAGGCCCATCATCCCCGTGCCCACGATGCCGTAGCGGAGCGGTGGCGGACCGGCGGTGGTGGACATGGCGCGATGGTAGGGGGACGGCCGGCCGGACGTACGGCCCGGCGCGAGGCGGGTGTCCCTGCGCTCGGTCGCCTCCTCGGCGGCGGGCGGACGCGACTGCGGCCAGCCAGGTCGCATCGTCACCTGGCTGGCCGCAGGGCCGGTTCCCGCACTGCTGAGAGCCGGTCCAGGCCGCCCGTCTCGAGCACCCTGGATCGCCGGACAGAACTGATCGCCCACCCGCTGCACATCGCCGGGGCACGCGCTTCGAACGGTCCGACCGCCCTGCACGACCATCCGGTCATGGTGGCGAACGGCTTGTCTACCTGCGAGCAGGCTACGTCGGGGTGCCCCGGACAGCAACGGTCGGCGCGTCACCGGCGACGTTCACTAGTGTTCGTGGCATGGACCAGCCGGGGAACACCAGGGTGGCGACGGACGGGTCGGGCCCGGCTCGGCCGGTGGACCCCCTGCGGCGCGACCTGGTCGAGGCGTCGGCCCGCCTGCTGGCCCAGCGGGCCCTCACCGCCCTCCGGGGCCCGGTGGCCCGGGGTGCCGTCCCCGTCCAGTCGCTGGCCCAGGAGCTGGGGATGTCCCGCGGCGCCGTCGCCCGCGAGGTCGAGCGCATGGCCGGCGACCCCGGCGCCTCGCCCTTCGACCTGGTCGTGGCCTGCGTCTTCGACGACGACGACAGCGAGTTCCGCATGCGCCAGCGCCTCCTCGAGCGCCTGCCCGCCTCCGTGGTGGTGCCCGAGGGGTCCGGTGACGACGGGCTCGCCGTGCTGCACCAGGCCATCTCCGACCTCCTCACCGAGGCCTTCGCCGACCCCCGGGT
>JAJZAC010000058.1 GCA_021799615.1 Actinomycetes bacterium | reverse complement strand
GCTCGTCGACCACGTCGACGTGGTCGACGAGGAGGGCAACCCGGTCGCCCGGGACCTGCTCGACGGCGGTACCGAGGGTGGTGGCGACGAGGAGCCGGTCGACGGAGGTCCCGGCGAGGAGAATGGAGCGTGATGACGACACACGGGACGGGTGGCCAGGGGCCCCAGGCCTACAGCGTCCCCTGGGTGGTCGAGTCGACCAGCCGGGGTGAGCGCAATTACGACCTCTACTCGCGCCTTCTGAAGGAACGGATCATCTTCCTCGGGACGCCGATCAACGACGCGGTGGCCAACCTGGTCTGCGCCCAGCTCCTGTTCCTCGAGTCGGAGGAGGCGGACAAGGACATCCACCTCTACATCAACTCGCCCGGGGGCGACATCACCGCACTGTTCGCCATCTACGACACGATGAAGTACATCAAGCCCGACACCTCCACCTTCTGTTTCGGGCAGGCGGCGTCAGCCGCCGCCGTGCTCCTGGGGGCCGGCACCCGGGGCAAGCGCTTCGCCCTGCCCCATGCCCGGATCCTCCTCCACCAGCCGTTCGGGGGCGTGGAGGGCCAGGCCAGCGACATCGAGCTGCAGGCCAAGGAGATCCTGCGCATGCGCGACCTGCTGAACTCGATGCTGGCCCACGACACCGGCCAGCCGGTGGAGAAGGTGGCGAAGGACACCGACCGGGACTTCATCATGTCCGCAGAGGAAGCCGTGGCCTACGGGCTGATCGACGAGGTCCTGACCGCTCGGGACGCGCTCGCCGTCGAAGCCGTCGGCGCGGCCTGAACCATGCATGTCGTCCGGACGCGCCCCGGCCACCCGGTAGGGTTTGTGGACCGGACCGCGCACGATCCGGCGGGTCACGGAGGTCCCGCCGGTCACCTGCGGGCCGGCCGCCGGGCCATGGGCTGAGGAGCAAGGGGTACCAACGTGGCGAAGTTCGGAGACGGGGGCGACCTGGTGAAGTGCAGCTTCTGCGGCAAGTCGCAGAAGCAGGTGAAGAAGCTCATCGCCGGGCCCGGGGTCTACATCTGCGACGAGTGCATCGAGCTGTGCAACGACATCATCGCCGAGGAGCTGGCGGACACCGCCGAGCTGAGCTTCGAGGAGCTTCCGAAACCCAAGGAGATCTTCGAGTTCCTGAACGACTACGTGATCGGCCAGGAGTACGCCAAGAAGATCCTGTCGGTGGCGGTGTACAACCACTACAAGCGGGTGCAGGCCGGCACCCAGTCGCACGACGGCGACGTCGAGCTGGCCAAGTCGAACATCCTCCTCCTCGGTCCGACGGGCTGCGGCAAGACCCTCCTGGCCCAGACCCTGGCCCGCATGCTCAACGTGCCGTTCGCCATCGCCGACGCCACCGCCCTGACCGAGGCGGGCTATGTGGGCGAGGACGTGGAGAACATCCTGCTCAAGCTGATCCAGGCCGCCGACTACGACGTGAAGCGGGCCGAGACCGGGATCATCTACATCGACGAGATCGACAAGATCGCCCGCAAGTCGGAGAACCCGTCGATCACCCGTGACGTGTCGGGCGAAGGGGTCCAGCAGGCGCTGCTGAAGATCCTCGAAGGGACGACGGCCCTGGTGCCGCCCCAGGGGGGGCGGAAGCACCCCCACCAAGAGTTCATCCAGATCGACACGACCAACATCCTGTTCATCTGCGGTGGCGCCTTCGCCGGACTGGACAAGATCATCGAGAACCGGATCGGCCGCAAGGGGATCGGGTTCCGCGCCGACGTGCGCAAGAGCACGGAGCGGGACGACTCCGAGATCCTCCGCCACGTGCTGCCCGAGGACCTCATCCGGTTCGGCCTGATCCCCGAGTTCATCGGCCGCCTCCCCGTGGTCGGCGCCGTCTCCCATCTCTACAAGGAGGCGCTGATCCGGATCCTGATCGAGCCGAAGAACGCCCTCACCCGCCAGTACAAGCGGGTGTTCGAGCTCGATCGGGTGGAGCTCGAGCTGACCGACGACGCGCTCGAGGCGGTGGCCGAGCAGGCGTTGCTGCGTGGCACGGGTGCCCGCGGCCTGCGGGCCATCCTCGAGGAGGTCCTCCTCGAGGTGATGTACGACCTGCCGAGCCGGACCGACGTGTCCAAGTGCGTGGTCGACCGGGCCGTCGTCCTCGACAAGGTCCATCCGACGTTGGTGCCCCTCAACACGCCTCCGGCCAAGACGACGCGCTCGCGTCGCGCCGCGTCGTAGCGGCCGGGTCCACCGGCGTGGCGCCCGCGGATCGCCGGCCCGAGGGCGCCGGCGCCGGATTCGACGACCTCGACGGCGCGCTGCGCTGGCTCGACGGTCACATCGACTTCGAGTCGGTCACGCCGTCGCGCCGGTCGCTGCCCACCCTGGACCGGATGCGCGCCCTCGTGGGCGTGCTGGGCGAGCCGCAGACCGCGGCGCCGGTCGTCCACGTGACGGGCACCAACGGCAAGGGATCGACGGCGGCCATGGTGACCTGGCTGCTGCTGGCCCACGGTCTCACGGTCGGCACCTACGCAAGCCCCAACCTGGTCCGGGTGAACGAGCGCATCCAGCGCAACGGCGAGCCCATCGACGACGACGACCTGCTGGCCCTGCTGGCGACCCTGGCCCGGGTCGAGCCGATGCTCGACGAGCGTCCGACCCGCTTCGAGCTGCTCACGGCGGCGGCCTTCCTGTGGTTCGCCGACGAGGCGGTGGACGTGGTCGTGCTCGAAGTGGGTCTGGGTGGTCGGTGGGACTGCACGAACGTCGCCGACGCCGACGTGGCCGTCGTGACCAACATCAGCTTCGACCACACCGACGTGCTGGGGCCGACGCTGGTCGACATCGCCACCGACAAGGCCGGGATCTTCACGCCGGGCTGCCGGGCGGTCGTGGGGGAGACGGACCCGGCGCTGGCCGACCTCCTCCGCCGGGCCGCGCTCGACGCCGGCGCGACCGACGTGTGGCTGCGCGGGACGGCGTTCGGCTGCCGTGCGAACCGGCCGGCGGTGGGCGGCCGGCTGGTCGACGTCTACACGCCGTCGGGGACCGTCGACGACGTGCTGGTGCCCCTGCACGGGGCGCACCAGGGCGACAACGCTGCCGTAGCGGTGGCCGCCGTCGAGGCGTTCTTCGGGGCCGCGCTGGACCCCGGGGTGGTGGCCGAGGGTCTCGGCGCCGTGCGGATACCCGGACGCCTGGAGGTGGTCGGGCACCGGCCGCTGGTGGTGCTCGACGGCGCGCACAACGTGGCCGGCATGCGGGCGCTGGCACGCGCCCTGGTGGAGGAATTCGCGGTGCCCGGCGAGACGGTAGCGGTGGTGGGCATGCTGCGGGGGCGCGATCCGGTGGCGATGCTGGAGGAGCTCCTGACCGCCGGCGTGCGGTCCGTCGTGGTCTGCGAGCCGGCGTCCCCCCGGGCCCTGCCGGCGTCGGTCGTCGCCGAGGCCGCCACCGGGCTCGGCATGCAGGCCGCCGTGGCACCGTCCGTCGCCGATGCCCTGTCCGACGCCATGGGCGCGGCGGGCGAGGACGACGCCGTGGTCGTCTGTGGCTCCCTCTACGTCGTCGGCGGTGCCCGGGTCGCCCTCGGGGTCGGGAACCGACCGTCGAGGGGGGACCTCGCCGGCGGCGCGCCCAGCATGCGCTAACCTGCCCGGCCCGTGGGACGCACTCTGGTCATCTGCAAGCCTGACGCCGTCGAGCGGGGGCTGGTCGGCGAGGTCGTCGGCCGCCTCGAACGCAAGGGGTTGGTGCTCGTCGCCGCCGAATTGCGGACGATCACCCCGGACGTGGCCCGGCGTCACTACGCCGAGCACGACGGCAAGCCCTTCTTCGCCGAACTGGTGGCCTTCATCACCCGGTCGCCGGCGATGGTGATGGTCGTCGAGGGTCCGGAGGACACCTACCGGGTGGTCCGGAGCCTGATGGGCGTGACCAATCCGGTGGAGGCCGCCCCGGGCACGATCCGCGGCGACCTGGCCCTTGCCACCGGGGAGAACCTGGTCCACGGCTCCGATTCGCCCGAATCCGCCGAGCGGGAGATCGCCCTCTTCTTCCCCGATCTGGCCTGACCGCCGGCGGGACCGGGCGGTGCCCGCCTTGTGCCGGCACGCGCCGTCCCGTACCCTGGGGGGACGAGAGACCCGCTCCGGTGCCTCCTGGTCCTGCCGACCGGCCCGTGCCGGGCGCGAGCCACCTGCCCGATCCGAACGCTTCCCGACGGAATGGTGCACTACTGATGCCTGACAACCGCCTCTTCCTCCTCGGCCGAGACATGGCCGTCGACCTCGGAACCGCCAACACCCTCGTCTACGTGCGCGGGCGCGGCATCATCCTGAACGAGCCGTCCGTCGTCGCCGTCAACGTCAAGGACGGGCGGCCGCTGGCGGTGGGTGCCGAGGCGAAGCGGATGATCGGCCGGACCCCGAGCCACATCCAGGCCATCCGGCCGCTCAAGGACGGCGTCATCGCCGACTTCGAGATCTGCGAGAAGATGCTGCGCTACTTCATCCACCGGGTGCACCAGCGGCGGTTCGCCAAGCCCCGCATGGTGATCTGCGTGCCCTCGGGCATCACCGGTGTCGAGCAGCGGGCAGTGATGGAGGCGGCCGAGTACGCCGGGGCGCGCAAGGCCTACATCATCGAGGAGCCGATGGCGGCGGCCATCGGGGCCGGGCTCCCGGTCCACGAGCCGACCGGCAACATGGTGGTCGACATCGGCGGCGGCACCACCGAGGTGGCGGTCATCTCGCTGGGCGGCATCGTCACCAGCCAGTCGATCCGCATCGGCGGGGACGAGCTCGACGAGGCCATCGTCTCGTTCGTGAAGAAGGAGTACAGCCTGGCGCTCGGCGAGCGTACGGCGGAGGAGATCAAGATCGCGCTGGGTTCGGCCTACGAGCTCGAAGAGGAGCTCCATGCCGAGATCCGGGGACGCGACCTGGTCACCGGCCTCCCGAAGACGATCGTGATCTCCACCCAGGAGATCCGCAAGGCGATCGAAGAGCCGGTCTCGGCCATCGTGGACGCGGTGAAGGTCACGTTGGACCGGACCCCGCCCGAGCTGGCGGCGGACATCATGGAGCAGGGGATCGTCCTGACCGGCGGTGGCGCCCTTCTGCACGGGCTGGACAGCCGCCTCCAGGAGGAGACCGGGATGCCGATCGTCGTGGCCCGTGACCCGCTCAATTGCGTGGCGATCGGGAGCGGTCAGTGCCTGGAGGAGTTCGAGGCGCTCAAGCAGGTCCTCATCACGTCGTCGGCGCGCTGACGCGCCGACGCCCGCCTGCCCGTGGCCAGACCGCGCCGCGCTCGACGGCCCAGGACGACCCTCCTGATCCTGGTCCTGGTGTCGGTCACCATCATCACCCTCGACGCCCGGGGCAGCCTGCGCTCGGTGACGTCGGGGTTGCGGACCGTCGCCTCCGACTCCCTCGCCCCGGTCCGTGACGTGGTCGACGCCGTCACCCGGCCGGTGGGGAGCTTTCTGGCGGGGTCCGTGCACTACGGAGCGGTGCAGCAACAGGACGAGAAGCTGCGGGCCGAGATCGGTCAGCTGCGCCAGCAGGTGCTCCAGCAGAACGACGCCGAGCAGCGGCTCCGGCAGCTGTCGGCGCTGGACAACCTCCCCTTCGTCGGCAACCTGCAGGAGGTGGCCTGCCAGGTGATCGCCACCGACACGTCCGACTTCGCCGCCACCGTCACGATCGACAAGGGGCGTTCGGACGGCGTGACGATCGGGATGCCGGTGGTCGGGTCCGGCGGCCTGGTCGGTCAGGTGGTCCTGGCCAGCCACCACACCGCCACCGTCCGCCTGGTGACCGACGGGCAGTCGGTGGTCGGCGCCAGCTACGGGCCGTCCGGCTCGCCGGCCATCGTCGCCGGGGAGGGGTGGGGGAAGCCCCTCTCGGGGCAGCTCGTCCCGGCCGACACCCCCCTGGCCAGGGGCACCCTGTTCTCGACCAGTGGTCTCCAGGGGGCCGCGTTCCCGCCGGGGATCCCCGTGGCCAGGGTCACGTCGGCGTCGACGGGGACGGTCGCCTCCCAGGAGATCGTCACCCTGGCTCCGGTGGCCGACCTGGCCCATCTGCGCTACGTCGCCGTGCTGCTGTGGGGCCCCGCGTCGTGAGCGCGGCGGTGCCCGGGCGCCCGTCCACACCGGCCGGAGGTCCCCGGTGAGACGTCAGGTGGTCGTCCGGCTGTCACTGGTGATCGTCGCCTTCGTCGTGGTCCAGCAGACGCTCGTCCTCGGGATCCGGGTCGGCGGGATCCATCCGGACGTGATGGTCCTCCTGCCCATCGCGGCCGCCGTCGTCGGGGGTCCCGCCCGAGGTGCGATCGTCGGCTTCACCGCCGGCCTGGTGGCCGACCTGTTCCTACCCACCCCGTTCGGCCTCTCGGCGTTGACCGGGTCGCTGACCGGGTACGGGGTGGGACTGGCCACCGTGGCCCTGGACCGCAGCGCCTGGTGGCTCCCGCCCACCGCGGGGCTCGCCGCCAGCGCCGTCTACGAGCTCCTCTACGCCGGCCTGGGTGCGCTGCTCGGACAGCCGCAGATGCTCCACGTGGACCTGGCCGGCATCGCCCTCGTGGTGGCGTGTGCCAACGCCGTGGTGGCGATCGTGGCCGTCCGGATGGTCGACTGGGCGATGCCGTCCGCGTCGACCGAGGGCATGCCCACCGCCGTCGGGGCGTCGCTCCGGTGACCACCGGCAGGTCCGCCCGCCAGCCCGGGCCCGTGCCCCGGGGGCGCGACCCGGTGCCTCCGCCCACCTGCCAGGATGGCCTCCCGTGAGCAGATCGGTGAGACATCCCCTTGGTCGCAGGCGCCGCTACCTGCGACCGGAGCGTGACCGTTCGGCGCGCCGCAAGCCGGCTCGCCAGCCCCGCCTCCGACCCAAGCGGTTCTCGGTCAGTGCTGCGCTGGAGCCCCCCGACGCCTCGGCCTCGAGGCCGGGCATCCGCCTGCGCGTCACGGGCCTGGTCGTCGCCGGGCTCTTCGGCCTCCTCGCCCTGCGCCTGTGGACGCTGCAGGTGGTCCAGGCCCCGGCCGCCGTCCAGGCGGTGACGGCCAACCAGGTCCGCGTGGTCCCGGTCGCCCCCGTCCGTGGCCTGATCCTGGACCGGTCGGGCTCGGCACTGGTCAACAACGTGGTGACCGAGGAGATCACGCTGTCCCGGGTGGCGGCCACCCAGTACCCGTCCGTCATCGGGAACCTGGCCGCGCTCACCGGTCAGACCACGGCCCAGATCCGTACGGCCCTGGCCGACCCCCGTTACAGCCCCTACAAGCCGGTGCCCATCCTCACCGACGCGCCCCTGGCCGACGTGGTGAAGATCCGCGAGTTCCCCCAGCTGTTCCCGGGTGTCTCCGCCGTCCAGGCCACCCAGCGGAACTACCCCCAGTCGGAGCTCCCCGGGTTCCCGGGCGGCAACGGCGCCGGCTATCCCGCCTCACAGGCCCTGGGCTACACGGGATCGATCACCGGCTCCGAGCTGGCAGCCCTGCAGGGCAAGGGGTACCAGCCCGGCGACACCATCGGGAAGTCGGGGCTCGAAGCCCAGTACGAGCAGTACCTGCGGGGCACCCCGGGCCAGAAGCAGCTCGAGGTCGACGCCAACGGACAGGTGGTGGGAACGTTGAAGACGATCGCCGCCCAGCCGGGCGCCGACCTGGTCACCCACCTCGACCTGGGACTGCAGCAAGCGACCGACCAGGCCCTGGCCCAGACCATCCTGAGGGACCGCAAGACGTTCGACCCGTTCTGCATCATCCCCGGCCACCCCAACGGCTGCTACCCGCCGGCGACGGCCGGCGCTGCCGTCGTCATGGACCCCAACACGGGCGCCGTGCTGGCCATGAGCTCGTGGCCCAGCTACAACCCGTCGATCTGGGTCGGCGGGATCTCCCAGGCCGCCTACAACGCGCTCACGGCTTCGGGTGCCGAGAACAACTGGGCCATCCAGGGGCTCTACACGCCCGGTTCGACGTTCAAGCTGGCGACGGCCACCGCCGCGCTGCAGGCGGGACTGATCTCGCCCTCGTACCTGTTCAACGACACGGGGACGTACACGGCGGCCAACTGCACGGGGCCGCACTGCACCCTCCACGACAACGTCGGCGACGGCTCGCCCGGCTGGATGACCGTGTCGCGGGCCATCACCATCTCGTCGGACGACTTCTTCTACCACCTGGGTGACCTGTTCTGGTCCAACCGGGGCCAGTACGGGTTGTACCCGATCCAGACCATGGCCAACGCCTACGGGCTCGGCGTGAAGACGGGGATCGACCTGCCGGGAGAGAGCGTGGGCCGCATCGACTCGCTCGCCGTGCGGCAGACGCTGCACGCCGAGGCCCCGGCGGCGTTTCCCTACGACACGTGGTACACCGGCGACAACATGGAGCTTGCGTTCGGTCAGGGCGGGACGATCGTCACCCCGATCGAGATGGCCACCGCCTATGCCACGTTCGCGAACGGGGGCACCCGGTACGTCCCCCACGTCGCGGCCGGCGTCGTCTCGCCCGACGGCCGGGTCATCAAGACGTTCGCTCCCCAGGTGGCGGGGCACGTGACGATCTCACCCACCAATTACCAGGCCATCCTCCAGGGCTTCGAGGGCGTCGTCGGGAACCCCCAGGGCACCGGCTACTACTCGTTCGGCGGCTCCGGCTTCCCCCTGTCGACCTTCCAGCTGGCGGGTAAGACGGGCACGTCGTCGACCAACGGTCAGGAGGCGACGTCGTGGTTCGTCGCCTTCGGCCCTCAACCCCACCCGCAGTACGTCGTGGACTGCGTGATCGACCAGGGCGGTTACGGCGCCTCGGCCGCCGCCCCGGTCGTCCGCCAGATCTACAACTACCTGCTGGCCCACCCGGTCGGCCCGCTGCAGCTCGCCGCGCCCACGCCGGCCCAGGCCACCGCACCGTCGGCCGCCGCCGCCTCGGGGGGCACGGCGGCCCCGTCCACCACGACGTCCCCGTCCACCACGACGTCCCCGTCCACGACCACCTCCACCGCGAACGGCCAGGGCCAGGGGTGACGGCACCTGTCCCCGGGGATGGCCGCCCCGCGGGTCCCCCCGCCCCGTAGACTGGGATCACTGATGGAGTCCCTCTGGCCGCGCATCGAGCCGCTGCTGGCCCGGGTCACCAAGCCGGCCAGGTACATCGGCGGTGAGCTGGGTGCCCAGCACCCCGACCACCACCCGGACCGGGTGGCCTGGCTCCTCGTGTACCCGGACACCTACGAGATCGGGCTGCCGAACCAGGGGCTCCAGATCCTCTACGAGATCCTGAACGAGCGGTCCGACGCCGTGGCCGAACGGGCCTACGCGCCGTGGCTCGACATGGAAGCGGCCATGCGGCACGCGGGGGTTCCCCTCTTCTCGATCGAGCGTTGCGGCGCGGCGGCCGAGTTCGACGTGCTGGCGTTCAACCTGTCGGCCGAGCTCGTCTACACCAACGTGCTCAACCTCATCGACCTGGCCGGGCTGCCGGTACGCGCCGCGCAGCGCGACGCCCGCCATCCGCTGGTGATCGTCGGGGGCCACGGTGCGTTCAACCCCGAGCCGCTGGCCGACTTCGTCGACGCCGCCGTGCTGGGCGACGGCGAGGAGGCGGTGGGGGAGATCACCGCCGTAGTGGCGGCGTGGCGCCAGGGGACGACCCCGCCAGGGGTGACGGCGCCCGAGGGCGTGGACCCCCGCTCGCGCCAGGCCCTGTTGCGTACCCTGGCCACCGTGCCGGGGGTCTACGTGCCCTGGTGCTACGAACCGGAGTACGTGGCCGGTCCGCCGCTCCCGGGCGCCGGACCGGCCGTGGGCCGGCTGGCGGCCACCCGCCCCCGCTTCCCCGAGACTCCGTCCCAGGTGGAGAAGCGGACCGTCGCCGACCTGGGTGCCTGGCCGTACCCGAAGCGGCAGCTGGTCCCGCTGATCGAGGTCGTGCACGACCGCCTCAACGTGGAGGTCTTCCGGGGATGCACCCGCGGGTGCCGGTTCTGCCAGGCCGGCATGGTGACCCGTCCCGTCCGTGAGCGGCCGGCGGCCCAGGTGCGGACCATGGTGGCGGCCGGCCTGGCCCGCACCGGGTACGACGAGGTGGCCCTGACGTCGCTGTCGACCGCCGACTACTCCGGGATCGAGGAGACCGTGACGGCGGTGATGGACGACCCCGACTGCGGCCGGGTGTCGGTCAGCCTGCCGAGCCTGCGGGTGGACGCCTTCACCGTGGGGACGGCGGCCCAGATCCAGCGGGCCCGGCGCACGGGCCTGACCTTCGCCCCCGAGGGGGGGACGTGGCGCATGCGCCAGGTCATCAACAAGCTGATCACCGAGGCCGACCTCTACGCCGCCGTCGAGGCCGCGTTCTCGCAGGGATGGCGGAAGGTCAAGCTCTACTTCCTGACCGGCCTGCCCACCGAGACGGACGAGGACACGCTCGGGATCGTCAGGCTCGCCGCCACCTGCGTCGAGATCGGTCGCCGGCACCATCGGTCGCCGACCGTCACGGCATCGGTCGGCGGGTTCGTCCCCAAGCCGCACACGCCGTTCCAGTGGTTCGGCCAGAACACCGTCGACGAGCTGACCAGGAAGATCCACCTCCTGCGGGACGCGGCACGGGGCGTTCGTGGCCTCGACCTGCGCTGGCACGATCCCCGGGCCAGCGCGGCGGAGGGGATCGTCAGCCGGGGCGACCGGCGGATCGGAAACGTGATCGAGCGGGTATGGCGCTCGGGGGGCACGTTCCAGGAGTGGTCCGAGTGCTTCGACCTCGACCGGTGGCTGGAGGCGCTGGCGGCCGAGGGGCTCTCCCTCGAGGACACCGTCCACCGGCACCGCACCCAGGACGAGGTGTTCCCCTGGGACCACCTGTCCGCCGGGCTCCACCGGGACTTCCTCTACCAGGACTGGCGCGACGCGCTGGACGAGGTGGGTCTGGAGGACTGCCGGTGGACGCCCTGCTACGACTGCGGCGCCTGCACCGGCTACGGGATCGAGCACGTCGTGGCCTCGGCCGTCCCTCCGGCCGGCGGCAGCCAGGGCACCGGGCAGGATCTGGCCTCGGGAGGCGCGGTGCCGGTACGGTTCCTCGAGGTGCGGGGTAGGCCGGTGGCGGCGGGAACGACGGGGGGCTGACGTGCGGTTCCGCCTGCGCTACACCAAATTGGGCAAGGTCCGGTTCATCGGCCAGCGCGACGTCGCCAGGGTGTGGGAGCGGACACTGCGGCGCGCCGGGGTCCCGGTCGCCTACACCGAGGGGTTCTCGCCCCGGACGAAACTGGGCTTCGGGCTGGCCTTGCCGACCGGGGCCGAGTCGCTGGCCGAGTACGTCGACGTCTACCTGGAGCCGGGATCGCCGAAGCCGCCGACAGGGGAGGTCGCGTCGCTCGGGGGCACCTTGGCGCCGCTGCTCCCCGAGGGCATCGACGTCACGGCGGCTCTAGCGATCGACGGACCGGTGGGCTCGCTCCAGGAGGAGATCACGTCGTGCTCGTGGCTGCTCTCGGTGGACGGCCTCGACGCTAGTACGCTGGTCAGGTCGGTCGAGACGGCTGCCACGGCGGCGGAGCTCCCTGTCACCCGTGAGCGCAAGGGGCGCATCCACGAGGACGACATCCGCCCGTCGATACGGTCGCTCGAGGTGCTGCCCGACGGGGCAGTGGTCGCCGGCGGTCCGTGGGGATCGCCGGGGACCGTGGTGGTGGCGGAACTGGCCACCCGGCCGCGGGGTGTGCGGCCGGCCGAGCTCGTCTCGGCCCTCGCCGCAGTGGTCGGAGCCGATGGCGCGGGTGTGGCGCGGGTGTGCCGCACCCAGCAGTGGATCGAACGTGACGGCGCCCGCTGGGAGCCCCTGGCAGTACGGGGGCTGCAGGGCGGCGACGTCTTCGAGCATGCGCTGGAGCGTGTGCCGTGAACGCTAGGAGAGATCGAGTCGATGTCAGAGATCACCACCGGCAGGCCGGCCGGCCAAGCCGACGAGCGCCCGGTCGGGCCTGCAGCGGCGTCGGGGGCGCCAGAGGCTGAGCTCGGCACCGGCCCGGCGCCGGCGTCGGGGGAACCCGACCAGGAACCGCCGCAGGGCACGGCCGAGGGGACGCCGGCGGGCGGCTCCCGCCGGCGCCGGGGTTCCCGGGGCGGCCGTGGACGGTCGCGGAGCGGAGCCGTGCGTGCTGAAGGCGGCGACGTCGAGGACGGCGAGCCGGTCGCAACGTCCCCTGCCGCCCCGGCGCGGGCCGGGCAGCCGGTCGGGCCGCTGTCGGGCCCGCCGACCCGGCCCCGCATCGGCGACACCCGACCGGCGCCACCGCCGCCCGCTCCCGCCACCCCTGCTCGGGCCCGACCGGCCCGCGCTCGTGGCGGCAACGGTGGCGGCAACGGTGGGCGGGCGCGCACCACGGGCCGGTCCGACTCCGACGAGGCACCGCCGATCCCGGTGACGGACGGCGCGCCGCCGTCGGCAGGCGCCGACACCGGCCAGGCCGGGGACGCCCGGACGTCGAAGCGGGCGAGCCGGTCGGGCAGGAGCCGAGGCCGGGAGCGGCGGGGCAAGGCGGTCGGCCGCTACTCGATCTGCGTCCACGTGCGACCCGAGGTGACCCAGATCGCGTTGCTCGAGGGGCGCACCCTGGTCGAGCACTACGTGTCGCGGGCGGCCGACGAGACGACCCAGATCGACGGCAACATCTACCTCGGGCGGGTCCAGAACGTCCTCCCGGGGATGGAAGCGGCGTTCATCGACATCGGGACGCCGAAGAACGCCGTCCTGTACCGCGGTGACGTCCGCTACGACGCCGACGACGTGGACGCACCCACCACCGGCCAGCCCCGCATCGAAGAGGTGCTGCGGGCCGGACAGATGATCCTGTGCCAGGTCACGAAGAACCCCATCGGCGCCAAGGGCGCCCGTCTCACCCAGGAGGTCTCCCTACCCGGGCGCTTCGTCGTGCTGGTGCCCGACAGCGCCACCTACGGGATCTCGAAGCGTCTCGACGACGCCGAGCGGAAGCGGCTCCGCCGGATCGTCGACTCGGTCCGCCCGGACGGTCACGGGATGATCGTCCGGACCGCCGCCGCCGGTGCCAGCGCCGACGAGCTCCGGGACGACGTCACCCGGCTGGTCGAGCTGTGGGACGGCATCGCCTCGGCCCGAGCGGCAGCCACCGGGCCGGCCCTCCTCTACCGGGAGCCGGCTGCGGCCCTGCGGGTCATCCGCGAGGAGCTGAACGCCGAGTACCGATCGGTCGCGATCGACGACGAGACCCTCTACCACCAGGTGCAGGACTACGTCGCCGCCGTCAACCCCGAGCTGGCCGACCGTGTCGAGTACTACGACACCGCCGAGGAAGGTCTCCCGATCTTCGAGCGCTTCCACGTCCACGAGCAGCTCCACAAGGCACTGGCCCGCAAGGTGTACCTGCCTTCGGGGGGCTCGCTGGTGATCGACCGGACCGAGGCGCTGACGGTGATCGACGTCAACACCGGGAAGAACGTGGGGAAGACCAACCTGGAGGAGACCGTCTACCGCAACAATCTCGAGGCGGCGGAGGAGGTCGCCCGCCAGCTCCGGTTGCGGGACATCGGCGGGATCATCGTGATCGACTTCATCGACATGGAGATCCGGGAGAACCGGGACAAGGTGGGCAGCGCGCTGCGGGCCGCCCTGGCCCGGGACAAGACCCGGACCCAGGTGTTCGACATCTCCGAGCTCGGCCTGGTGGAGATGACCCGCAAGCGGGTCTCGGAGGGCCTCATCGAGTCCCTGTCCACCACCTGCACCGTCTGCGACGGCCGCGGAATCGTCATCGACCCGTTGGTGCTGTAGGCTGTCATTCCTATGTTCGCCGTCATCAGTACCGGAGGGAAGCAGGAGCGCGTGGCCGAGGGCCAGCAGCTCCGTGTCGAATTGCTGGGGGAGGAGCCTGGTGCCCAGGTGACCTTCACGCCGGTGCTGGTCGTGGACGGGTCGAACGTGCTGGCCACCCCGGCAGCGCTGTCGGGCGCCACGGTGACGGCCGAGGTGGTGGGCGAGGAGCTGGGGCCGAAGGTCCGCGGCTTCACCTACAAGTCGAAGGCGAACGAGCGTCGGCGGTGGGGTCACCGTCAGCGGTACTCGACCATCGAGATCACGTCGATCACCACCGCCGGCTGAGCGGTCGGAACGGCAAGGAGCGACACGATGTCCAAGACCAAGGGTGGCGGTTCGACCAGGAACGGTCGCGACTCCACTGCGCAGCGGCTGGGCGTGAAGGCGTTCGGCGGCACCGGCGTGCGTGCCGGGGCCATCCTCGTGCGGCAGCGGGGGACCAAGTTCCACCCGGGCATGAACGTGGGGAGGGGCGGCGACGACACTCTGTTCGCCCTCCAGGACGGCACGGTGAAGTTCGCCGTCCGCAAGGGCCGCAAGCTCGTCGACGTCGTCTGAGACCGGCGACCCGGGCGGCCCGACGACGACGCCAGGGCGGGGCGGGAGCCCGGGTGCGGGACCGGTCCGGTCGGTCACGACCATGTGACGTCGGACCCTTGCACAGCGGTCCCGGCGGGCGCACACTGTCATCGAGGGGAACCCGGAGCCGCCGGGGGATCCTCGAGGGAGGTGAGTCCACCGGGCCGGTGTTAGGTACGGAGGACAACCAGATGGTCCCCACCGGGTTGCGACCGTAGGGTCGCTTCGGTAGAGCCGGCGAGGGGGCCATCGAACCCAGCAGGCTGGGCCCGGCGCCATCGGTTCCCGAACCGGCGCCGGGCCTTCTGCCACCCGGGTCCCGGACGCCGGTCATCCGGCCGAGGGCCTAGGATCGTGAACGTGCGCACGATCCCCGGGAGCAGCGGGGCACGCCGCGCCGGGGGGCCGATGTCCGTCGATGACGTCGCCGCGCCCCCGGGGGAGGGGACGGCCCGTCCGTGGCACGTGCCCCTCGAGGGCTGCGTCAACTTCCGCGAGGTGTCCGGGTACCCGCTCACGAGCGGCGGCCGTATCCGGCCGGGCCGCCTCTTCCGCTCCGACGGGCTGGGCCGGCTGACCGCGGCCGACGTCGGGGTCGTGCGCGGGCTGGGCGTGCGGACGGTGATCGACCTGCGGACCGCCGGAGAAGTGGCGGAGCGGGGACGGATCCCGGTGGACGACCTGCCCGTCAGCTATCACTCCCTTCCGCTCATGGACGTGCTGCCCGCGCCCGAGGAGCTCCCCTCGTGGCGCGACCCGGCGTTCGTCGCCGGGCAGTACCTGGCCATGGTCGAGACCGGTGGCGAGGCACTGGCGGCCGCCGTGCGGATCCTGGCCGGCGACGGGGCGACGCCCGCGGTGGTGCACTGCAGCGCCGGCAAGGACCGGACCGGTGTCACCGTGGCGCTTGTGCTCGGCATGGTCGGCGTGGGGGACGACGACATCGTCGCCGACTACGCGCGCTCGGCCGCAGCCATGCCGGCGCTCCTGGCCCGCCTGAAGGAGGACCACCCCGACGCCTCGGCGGCGGTGGACGAGTACGCGCCGGCCATCCTGCACGCCGAGCCGGCCACCATGCGGTCGTTCATCGGGTCGGTGGGTCGCCGGTTCGGCGGCTGGCCAGGTCTGGTGGACCGCCTCGGGGTGGCTGGCGAGGTGACGGCACTGCGGGACGCGCTCGTCGACCCTGGCTGACGGCCCAGGCGGCGGGCCCGGTGTGCCTCAGTTGATGCGCTGGAACCGGCGCCGGAAGATGGTCACACCGGCGAACCCGATGCCGGCCACCGCGGCCAGGCCCAGCCCGCCGACGGCCCCGGCCGGCAGGCTCACCGGCTGCACGGCGAAGACCAACGAGCTCACCGCGCCGTCGCCCGGATGCCCGGACGTCGCGGCGACACCGGTGGCGGCAGAGGTCGTCCACGACGAACCGCCGCCGCCGCCACCGCCGCCACCGCAGATCCCGGCATCGCCGCCGCCGGAACCGCCGGCGAAGCCGCTACCGCCGCCGCCGCTCCCCGAGGCCAGGAAGTCCGATGCGCCGGTGCCGCCGTTGACGGTGGCACCTCTCGTGTTCACGCCACCGGCGCCGCCCGAGGCGCCGACCAGCCAGCCGGCACCGCTGGCGCCGTCGGCCCCGCTCGGCCCGGCGCCGCCCGCGGCCGCGG
>JAJZAC010000166.1 GCA_021799615.1 Actinomycetes bacterium | reverse complement strand
TGACCGCTGACCTGGACGTTTCCAGCGCGCTCGGAGGGATTCGAACCCCCAACCTTCTGATCCGTAGGCCTGCCCGGGCCAATTCCCGTCATTCTCCAACACGGACCACGAAGGCCCATTATTCGCCCTGAGCTGGGACTATGGATGCGTCAGACCAACCGCAGCGGTCCATCAATGACCGGCACGATCCACGGTTTCCGGACGGTTTGTTCTCACGTTTGTTCTCACGCTCCCCCTCTATCCGACCAGGCTGTTGGCGGCATCCCTTCCTGGTGAGGTAGCCCCCTGTTTCGGCAGAGGTGTTTGGGGACCGGATTGGACGTCGGTAGCCCGGTGAAGAGGAGGATGTGTGGTCCCTGTCACGCGAGGGACCCCCTCCTCACCAGTTGGCACTGCGGCGGAGGGGGTCCAAGGCGGTGTTGCCACCAGTGTCCATCGTATGGCCCTGTTCCCTGTCCGTCGACGACTACGTGAGTGCCGGTCGTTCGGTCGCCGTTCCCCGACCGGAGTGTCCGACCTGTCGGACACCGATGACGTCCTGGTCCGGCTATCAGCGGCGGATCCGCGAGGGCGGGAAGTACTCGTCGATGTGGGTGCCGAGGGTCCGCTGCGCTGGCTGCCGTGTGACCCATGCCCTGCTCCCGGCCTTCGTGCTGGTGGGTCGACTCGACGTGGTGGAGTCGGTCGGGGCCGTCCTCGAAGCGGTGGTGGAGAGCTCCGGTGGTGTCCGACCGGCCGCCGGCCGCGTCGAGGTGCCCCACACCACGGCCCGGGGGTGGGTGCGGCGGTTCTGTGCCCGGACACGGGAGCTGGCGGTCGGCTTCTCGGCGTTGGCCGCAGAACTGGCCGGGGAGGTCGTCACACCTCTGCCCGACGTCCATCGCCACGCGCTGCAAGCACTCGGAGCGGCCTGGCGGGCGGCGACAGCCTTCCCGGGATGGATCGATTGTGGCCGGTGGCGATTCATCGGAGCCGTCACCGGCGGGAGGTTGATCGCCGCCAACACGAATTCGCCCTACCTCATCGTCGGCAAACGGCGTTTCATGCCTCCTGTCCCATCAAGGGACCAGAACCGATGAGGAGACGAGATGGATCAGGACCGGAACGAGGCCATAGCCCTCCACCGCTGGGCGGTCATCGCCGAGGCGGCGAACGACCGGTTGACCCCGGCCGAACGGGGACCGTTGGTGCGACGGGCGGCAAGCAAGACCCATGCCCACCCCGACGGGGAGGACCGGCGCTATTCGAGGAACACCATCGACCGGTGGATCCGGACGTGGAGGAAGGGCGGACTCCCTGCCCTTTCCCCCGCATCCCGGGCTGACACCGGCGTGGTCCGCGCCCACCCGGAGCTCTTCGGTGAAGCGGCGGCCCTGCGACTCGAAGTCCCCACCCGTTCGGCAGCCCAGATCGCCACCATCTTGTTCCACCGCCACGGGATCACCGTGTCGGAGCGGACCATCCGTGACCAGCTCCGTCGCCGGGGCCTGCACCGGGCAGCGTTGGTCGCCGAACCCAAGGCCTTCGGCCGTTACGAGGCGTCGCGTCCCAACGAGCGGTGGATCACCGACGTGCTGGTCGGACCCCACGTGCCCTGGCCGAAGACCCCTTCGTCGGTGCGGGCCAAGCTGTTCCTGATCGTCGACGACCACTCCCGCCTGCTCGTCGACGGGCACTTCTTCGCCCACGAGAACACCCGGGCGTGCCAGGACCTTCTGCGACGGGCCATCACTCGCCGGGGGTTGCCCGAGGTCCTCTATGCCGACAACGGAGCGCCGTTCTCCAACGCCTGGCTGACCCGGACCTGCGGGGTGCTCGGGATCCGCCTGGTCCACTCTGCGCCCTACTCGCCCGAAGGCCGCGGGAAGCAAGAGCGGCTCAACCGCTACATCCGAGAGGCGTTCCTCGCCGAGGCCACCCACCGGGGCATCGCCTCCCTCGACGAGCTGAACGACCTGTTCGGTGCCTGGGTGGAGCTCGTCTGCAACACCAGAGTGCACAAGGAGACCCACGAGGCCCCCATCACCCGGTTCGAGCGGACCGGACCCCACCGCCAGGTCGACGACGACACCCTGGTCGATGCCTTCCGGTGGTCCAGCACCCGCAAGGTCACCAAGACGGCCACCGTGTCGCTAGGAGCGTGGGTCAGTAAGTGACAAGACGGGCATGCTGGCGATGTCGCCGTGTGTCCGTTCCATCGTCATTGATCGAGCGGTGGTCACCTGTGGCGGGATCGGGCCGCATTTCGAACGTCCACCGGATTCGCTATGCGAACGCCGCTTCGGCCCCGATGGCGTTGGTGAGCTTGCGGAGGTTGTGACAGATCGCGTGCAGGGTCCACTCCCCGCTGGCTCCCTCGAGTCCTCGGAGCCGGAGGTGTCCGGCGCGCTGTTTCACCTTCATCTGCCCGAAAGCGGGCTCCACGATCGCCTTGCGCCGTGCGTAGTGGGCCGCTCCCGTCTTCGTCCGTAGTCTCCGTCCCATGCGCTCTCGTGGGGTCGCGTTGGTCGGGATTCGCCCCCGTGGGGGGACGATGCGTTCCCCGTTGCGGAGTCGGCCGGTCGCAACGAGCACGTCGACGCTGGCATCGGCCGCGGCGAGGAGGTTGCGCTCCGAGCAGTAGCCGGCGTCCGCCAGCACGAGGTCGGGTGAGCGGTCCTCGCCGATGGCCGAGAGGTTCTCCGCCGCCCGGTCGATCATCGGGATGAAGTGCTCGACGTCGGGAGCCCGCTGGGTGACCTCGACGGCGAGGACGACCTGGTGGGACTCGTCGACGACCGCCTGGGCGTTGTAGGCGTAGTGGAAGCCGTCGTTCGTCTTCATCATCCTGGCGTCCGGGTCGGTGAAGTTGCGTTGGGCGCGTCCCTCGGGGACAGCGGCCTTGGCCGCGGTCTCGGATGCTGCGGCGACCTCGGTGGCGTCGGCGCCCTTGGAGCGTGCCCGCTCGGCGGCCTTCGCCGCGGCCTTCTCGGCCGCTTCTGCCTCGATGGCGGCCTTCGCCGCACGGAGCTTCGCGAGGCGGCTCTCTCGGCGGGCCAGCTCGGCAGGGAGCTCGTCCCCCCGGCGGTCCTCGCCGAAGACAGCATCTTCTGTGGCATCGGTCGCCTCCGCCTCGGCGACGATCGCAGCGACCTCCTCTTCGAGCTGGGAGATCTTCGGCCCGATGCGGTCGTAGCTCATGGCCTTGTGGCGACTGGCAGCCGCCCGGAGCTTCGTCCCGTCGAGAGCCACCCGCCCGAGGGAGACCAACCCGGCGGTCGCACACAGCGAGAGCACCTGGAGGAAGAGCCCTTCGAGGGCCGCCAGGTGGCGGCGGCGGAAGCGGGCGATCGAGCGGTAGTCGGGGGTGGCGTTCGCACTGAGGAACCGGAAGGCGACGTCGACCACGCAGCGGCGCTCCATCTCCCGAGACGAGGTCACCCCGGTGGAGTAGCCGT
>JAJZAC010000165.1 GCA_021799615.1 Actinomycetes bacterium | reverse complement strand
CATGGGGAACAGGTCGGAGAGGAGGGCGACACAGGCACGGGCCACCACGTCGGCGTCGGTCACGTCCCACCCGAGCGGGGCGCGCTCGGCCCAGGTGTCCTCGAAGGCGGCGAAGCCGGGGATCGACTTCGCCGCCATGGTCTTGACCGGCCCGGCGGCCACCAGGTTGACCCGGACCCGCTGCGGGCCGAGGTCGCGGGCCAGGTAGCGGGTCAGCGACTCGAGGGCGGCCTTGGCCACGCCCATCCAGTCGTAGGCGGGCCAGGCCACGGTGGCGTCGAAGTCGAGCCCCACCAGCGAGGCGCCGGCACCACCGCCGGTACCGGCCGCCACGAGGAGGGGCCGGAACGCCTCGGCCAGCGCCTTCAGCGAGTAGGCGGAGACATGGACGGCCTCGGCCACGTCGTCCCAACCGGCGGCGAAGATGTCGCCTCCCAGACAGGCGGCGGGGGCGAACCCGATGGCGTGGAGGATGCCGTCGAGGCGGTCCCAGCGGTCCCCGAGCTGGACCGCCGCCGCCGCCAGCTGGTCGGGTCGGGTGACGTCGATCTCGAGGACGTCGGCCGGCGCCGGCAGCTTGCGGGCGGTGCGCCGGGTGAGGGAGAGCCCCCGGCCGGCGCCCGAGAGCACCACCTCGGCGCCCTCGGCCTGGGCCAGCCGTGCCACGGCGAAGGCCAGTGAGGCGTCGGTCAGTACCCCGGTCACGAGGATCCGCTTGCCGTCGAGCAGTGCCATGATGGGGTCAGGTTACCGCCCGGCACCGGCACGGGGACGCTGGCGCGGTTGGCGGCACCGGGCCGCCGGCATGTATGTAGGTGGCATGGACATCGGGATCATCGGAGGGACGGGACCGGCCGGACGGGGCCTCGCCCTGCGGGCGGCGCGGGCCGGCATGCGCGTGGCGATCGGGTCTCGCCAGGCCGAGCGGGCCGGGCAGGTGGCGGCCGAGGTGGTGTCCCGAGCCGGTCCGGGTGCGGCGGCCATCACCGGTGTAGCCAACGCCGACGCCGTGGCGGCCGACCTGGTGGTGGTGGCGACGCCGTGGGACGCCACCCTGTCGACGGTGGCACCGCTGGCAGACGCCCTGACCGGTCGGGTGGTGGTGTCGATGGTGAACGCCCTGGTGAAGGAGGGGCGGTCGTTCCTCGCGCTGGTGCCGCCCCGGGGGTCGATGGCGGCGGCCGTCCAGGCTGCGCTTCCGGGCTCGCTGGTCTCGGCCGCCTTCCACCACCTGCCGGCCTCGCAGATGGAGCGGCCCGACGCCACCGTCGAGGCCGACGTCCTCGTGTGCTCCGACCACCCGGCGGCCACCGCGGCCACCGTGGCCCTGGTCGACCGGATCGACGGCCTGCGGGGCGTGGACGCCGGCGACCTGGCCCAGGCGGCGGCGATCGAGGCGTTCACCGCCGTCCTCATCACCGTCAACATCCGCAACCGGGCCCACGCCGCCATCCGCCTCACCGGACTGGGCGGCGACCGGTGACGCGCCCCGCCTCGACCATCACGGCCTCGACCCCCGCCGCCCGGCACCCCGGTCCCCGCTGATGCACCTCTACGACACGGCCCGGCGGGCGGTGGTCCCCTTCGAGCCCGGTGCCCATGTCACCCTCTACACCTGTGGCATCACGCCCTACGATGCCGCGCACCTCGGGCACGCCGCCGTCTACCTGACGTTCGACATCCTCCAGCGCCGCCTGCGCGACCTGGGGCACACCACGTCGTGCGTCCGCAACGTGACCGACGTCGACGACGACATCCTCCGCAAAGCCCGCCAGCTCGGTGTGCACTACCTCGACCTGGCTGCCGAGGAGATGGCCCGCTTCGACGCCGACATGCGGGCCCTGGGCCTGCTCGCCCCGCACGCCGAGCCCCGGGCCACCTCGGCCATCCCCGACATCCTCACCCTCATCGGCGCGGCGCTCGAGCTGGGCCACGCCTACCAGTCGGGGGGCGCCGTCTACTTCGACGTCTCGACGTTCGAGCGCTTCGGTCGCCTCTCCGGCTTCGGCCGCGACCGCATGCTGGAGCTGGCCGCCGAGCACGGGGGCAACCCCGACGACCCTGCCAAGGAGGATCCGCTCGACTTCGTGCTGTGGCAGCCGTCGCTGCCCGATGAGCCGTCGTGGGAGTCGCGCTGGGGCCCGGGCCGCCCGGGCTGGCACATCGAGTGCTCCGCCCTGGCCATGCGGGAGCTCGGCCAGACCATCGACGTCCACGGCGGGGGGCGGGACCTGCTCTTCCCCCACCACGAGTGCGAGACGGCCCAGTCCGAAGCGGTGACCGGCGTGCCCTTCGTGCGCCACTGGGTCCACGTCGGCCTGGTCGGGCTGGGTGGGACCAAGATGTCGAAGTCGCTGGGCAACCTGGTCTTCGTCACCGACCTGCGTGCCGAGCACGAGCCGGCCGCCATCCGCCTGGCGCTGCTGGCCCACCACTACCGGTTCGACTGGGAGTGGACCGACGAGGCGTTGGCGGCGGCAGAGGCCCGGCTGGCCGCCTGGCGGGCGGCGCCGGCGACCCCGACGGCGGCGGGCACGGCTGACGGGGCATCGGGCGACCCCGCCCTCGAGGAGGTGCGGGCCGCTCTCGACGACGACCTCGACACCCCGGCGGCACTGACCGCCCTCGACGCCCACGCCGGCGCCGGCCGGCCGGTGGACCGGGCTGCCGCGCTGCTCGGTATTACCCTGTAGTCCTCGCGCCAGCCCGGCCCCGTCGCCGGGGTGGTGCGGCGACCGTCGCCCCCGTCCCCGAACTGCGAAAGGCCCCGCCCATGTCCGGCGTCACCGTCCGACTCCCCGATGGCTCCACCCGCGACGTGGCCGCCGGGACGACCGCCGCCCAGCTCGCCGCCGAGATCGGCCGGGGCCTGGCCCGCGACGCGGTGGCGGCGGTGGTGGACGGAGCCCAGGTCGACCTGGACCGGGAGCTGCCCGACGGCGCCGAGGTCGCCATCGTCACCGCCGGGACCGACGCCGGCCGTGCGGTGCTGCGCCACTCGACCGCCCACGTGCTGGCCCAGGCCGTGCTCCGGCTGTGGCCCGGGGCCCACTACGCCATCGGCCCGCCCACCGAGGACGGCTTCTACTACGACTTCGAGCTCCCCGGTCGCGCCCACTTCTCCGACGACGACCTGGGGCGGATCGAGGCCGCCATGCGCGAGATCATCGCCGAGGACCAGCCGTTCGTACGCCGCGAGCACGGCATCGACGAGGGACTCGCCATCTTCGCCGGCCAGCCGTTCAAGCGGGAGATCATCCAGTCGGTGGCGGCGGGGGCTGACGAGGAGGACGCGGCCGGGGGGCCGGTCGTCTCCACCTACGAGAACGGTCCGGCCTTCACCGACCTGTGCCGCGGGCCCCATGTCCCCTCCACCGGGAGGCTCGGGCACTTCGCCCTCATGCGGGTGGCCGGCGCCTACTGGCGGGGCGACGAGAAGCGCCCCCAATTGCAACGGATCTACGGCACGGCGTGGGAGTCGGGCGATGCCC
>JAJZAC010000057.1 GCA_021799615.1 Actinomycetes bacterium | reverse complement strand
CGCCGTCGACCTGGTCGTGGTCGTGGTCGTGGTCGTGGTGGTGGGGACCCACGGGCCCGGGTTCGATGAGCCCGCCGTGGTGGCCGTGGTGGTGACCGGACATGTCGGGTTGGCCCACCACCACCAGGCGTCCCTGGCCGGTGCGCAGCACCTCCACCGGGGTCCCGTAGAGGCGGCTGAGGGTCGCCGAGGTGATGACCTCGCCGGGCGGGCCGCTGGCCACGCCGGCGGTGCCGATGTAGACGACGCGGTCGAGGTACGGGAGGATCGGGTTCACGTCGTGGGCGACGATGAGGACGGACACGCCCTCGTCGCAGCAGATGGAGCCGATGAGTGCGGCGACCGCCGCCTGGTTCGGGAGATCGAGGCTGTCGAGCGGTTCGTCGAGCAGGAGCAGGTCGGGCCGGCGCACCAGGGCCTGGGCGATGAGCAGGCGCTGCTGCTCGCCCCCGGAGAGGTGCCCGATGGCCCGGTCGGCGTAGCCGGCGGCGCCCACCCGCTCGATGACCGAGGCGATCCGGGCCTCGTCGTCCCGGTGTCGCCGGCGGGAGGCCGGGCGGAGCGGCACGGTGACGCCGAAGCGGGTGCCGGTGAGCCCCAGGCGCACCAGGTCGACACCGCGGATCCGCACCGAGGGGTCGAAGCCCCGGCGCTGGGGCAGGTAGCCGATCCGGTCGTTGTGGGCACCCGGCGGGCCCCCCAGCACCCGGACGATGCCGGCGCTAGGGGGGACGGTGCCCAAGATGACCTGGAGCAGAGTGGACTTCCCCACCCCGTTGGGACCGAGGACGGCGACGAACTCCGCGGGGCCGACACGCAGATCGAAGCCCGACCACAGGGTGCGGTTCCCGAGCGAGACCGCAGCGCCGTCGAGGGCCAGGACGTCCCCGCCGGGAGCGTCGGGCGTGCGCATCTCAGGCTCCTCTCGACGCGGCCAGCGCCGTCTCCAGGGCCTGGAGCTGGCGCACCTGCCAGGCCTGGAAGGTGGCGCCGGCCGGAGTCATGGTCTCGGTGACGGCCACCACCGGGATGCCCGCGGCCCTGGCCTCGCGGACCTGGGCGGTCACGTCGGGAGTCTCGTTCTGCGTGTTCTCCACGTAGACGGCGATGGCCCGCGTGCGCAGCTGGGCGTCGATGGTCGCCTTGTCGGCCGCGGTGGGCTCGGTCCCTTCGCTCGTCGCCTTCAGGAACGACGGCGGGGTGATCAGGTCGAGCCCCAGGGCGGTGGCGAGCGGTGCCACGATGCTCTCCGAGGCGCCGATGGGTGTGCCGGCGAACCGGGTCCGGATCGACGCGATGACCCGGTGGTAGGCAGCAAGGTCGACCGAGGTGAAGGTACGGGCCCGGGCGGCGAAGTACCCGGCGTCGGCCGGGTCGATGCGGGCCAGGTCGGCGGTGACGGCGGCCACCACCGCGTCCACGTCGGCCGGGTCGTACCACCGGTGGGGGTTGGCGCCGAACGGCAGGTGGAGGAGGGTGCCGACGTCGAGGACCGTCCGGCCCACCGCCGGGTCGGCAGCCAGCAGGGTGGTGGCCCACGGGTCGTAGCCGACCCCGTTCACCACCACCAGTTGGGCGCTGGCCAGTATCCGGGCGTCCGAGGCCGTCGGCTCGTAGGCATGGGGGTCGACGTTGGGGTTGGCGATGATGCTCGTCACCGTGGTCCGGGCCCCGCCCAGCTGGGCGGCGATGCTGCCCCAGAAGTTCTCGGCCGCCACCACGGACACGGTGCCCCGGGGGCCGGGCCGGGCGGTGGACGGCCCGGTGGAGCACGCCGTCAGCCCGGCCGCCACAGCTACGACGGCCAACGCCCCGGCGGCCCGGCGCCGGCCCCGCCTCCCCGTCGCCGTCCGGACCTGATCCGTCACCTGCCGCTCCCTCTTCACGTGCTGCCCGGTTCGCCCGGTCCCGCCGGCACCCGGCTCCCCCACCGCCCGCTCCCGGCACTATCGATAGTGATTCTCACTCTATACTGGGGAGCGGCGGCTCCATCCGCTCCGGCCGACCGGGCCGAGAACCACCTGACGAACGACCACCATGCCTCCCTCACCACCACGACCGGCGAGCCGCCCCGCACCTGGCCGCCGCGACACCCGCCAGCGGCGCGCCGTGCTGGCCACCCTGGACGCCGCCCCGGGGTTCGCCAGCGCCCAGGCCATCCACGCCCGGCTCCGGGCGTCGGGGACGCCGGTGGGGATGGCCACCGTCTACCGCGTCCTGCGGGACCTTGCCGACACGGGCCAGGTCGACATGGTGCGGGACGACGCCGGCGAGCAGCAGTACCGCCGATGCACGCCCGGGCACCACCATCACCTGGTGTGCGTGGCCTGCGGCCGGGCGGTGGAGGTCGAGTCGGCGACGGTCGAGCGGTGGGCCGACGAGGTGGGGCGGGCCAACGGCTTCACCGGGGTCCATCACGACGTCGAGATCTTCGGCACCTGCTCCCGCTGCGCTGCCGGCTGACCGGCCGGAGCGTCCGTCAGGCTCGCAGGTCCCGGCCGCGGTCCACCAGCTGGCGGGCGTGTGCGATGTCGGCGCCGCCCGGACCGTCACCGTGTCCGGGCACCTCGAGGATGGCCGGCACCCGGTCGAGCGACGGGTGGCCGAGCAGGGCGGCCAGGCCGTCGTCGCCGATGGTGCCCTCGCCCAGGTTGGCGTGGCGGTCCCGGTTCGCGCCGAAGGGGACCGCCGAGTCGTTCAGGTGGAGGCAGGCCAGCCGGTCGAGCCCGACGGCGCGGTCGAGGTCGGCGAGGACGGCGTCGGCGGCGTCGACCGTCGAGAAGTCCACACCCGACGCCCACAGGTGTTGGGTGTCGAGACAGACACCCAGCTGGTCGTGCCCGCCGGCGGCGTC
This sequence comes from Actinomycetes bacterium, assembly GCA_021799615.1. Taxonomy (GTDB): domain Bacteria; phylum Actinomycetota; class Acidimicrobiia; order Acidimicrobiales; family RAAP-2; genus JAJZDI01. The sequence continues at coordinate 13,588 of JAJZAC010000057.1, read as the reverse complement.
GATGATCTCAGCCAGTTCGCCGAAGCTGCGCCCGACGGTGTCGCCGGCGCCGGCAGCGTTCTCGAGGAGGATCGGGCACGACCGGTCGCCGCCCACCGAGGCGAACGCCTCGGCCAGCCCGGCCACCACCCCGGGCAGGGCCGCCTCCAGGCCGGCGCCCCGGTGACTCCCCACGTGGAGGACCAGCCCGGCCGCCCCGATGCCGACGGCCACGGCCAGGTTCGCCGCCAGGCACGCGCGCGACCGGGCCGCCAGTGCGTCGTCGGGGGTGGCCAGGTTGATCAGGTACGTGGCATGGCAGAACGTGGACCGCACCACCGCCTGGTCGGCCTGCGCGGCACGGTAGGCGGCCAGGGTCTCGGGCGCGTACTGGGTGGGCTTCCAGGCCCGGGGGCTCTGGGTGAAGATCTGGACGACGTCGGCACCGATGGCCTCGCCGCGGGCCAGCGCCGGCACCAGGCCGCCCCCGGCGGACACGTGGGCACCGATCAACATGGCGGCACGGTACCAGGGGCGGCACCGGGGCGGCCCGGTGGGGGGAGCCCGCCGGTAGGGTCGGTCCCACAACCATCGGCCGACCACGGAGGACCTCCCATGACCGCCACTCTCACCGCCAAGGCACGGGCACTGTTGGAGCGCCCGGTCATCGCCAACGTCGCCACCGTCGACGGCGCCGGGCGCCCGCAGATCACCCCGGTGTGGATCGACGTGGAGGACGGCGCCGTCGTCTTCAACACCGCCCGCGGCCGGGTGAAGGATCGCAACCTGGCCGTGAACCCCAGCGTGGCCGTCTCGGTGGTCGATCCCGACGACCCCTTCAACGTGGTCGTGGTGCGGGGCACGGCCCGCGCCGTCGAGGAGGGTGCCAACGCCCACATCGACCGCCTGGCGCGCAAGTACATGGGGCTCGACGAGTACCCGATGCGCCAGCCGGGCGAGGTGCGGGTGAAGTACGTGCTCGAACCCGACGCCATCCCCATGCAGCCGGCGGACTGATCCGGCGCCGGACCGGCCGGCGGCCGGGGCCCGAGCGGCCGGGGGTCACCCGGCCAACCGGCGGCCGGTCGCCGTCACCCGTTCGACGGCGGACGGATCGGCCGGGTCGACGGGGACGACGATCCCGGTGAACCCGGCAGCCTTCGCCCGGTCCGCGCCCGCCTCGACGGCGGCCGGATCCGGACCGGAGCCGGCGTCCAGCACAGCCAGCGACACGGGGGGATCCCCGACGTCGCCCGCCGGGTGGTGCGCCGCCAGCCCGGCACCGGCGCCCGGTATCGGCGCCACCCACCCGTCGCCCGCCGTGGCCAGGTCCACGGCATCGGCGCGCCCGGCATCGACGACCACCAGGAGCGGGATCCCCTCCCGGTGCACGGCGGGGGGACGGCTCACGGCGCCGTCCAGGTGGACGTGGCGGCCGGTCAACGAGGCCGGCTCGCCCGAGGCCACCAGCTCGAAGGCCACGATGGCTTCGGCAACCTGCCCGACCGGGTCCTCGCCACCACCGGCGGGCGGGGCCAGGGCGACGACGGCCCGCCCCGCCGACAGGGCGTCGAGGGTGGTGGCGATCTTGGCCAACACCGCCGGCGGTCGGCGGTCGACCGGCGAACCGAGGGCGCCGAGTGCCACCGATGCGGTCACGGTGGCCAGCGCCCCGAGCAGGGAGTAGGCCTCGTAACCGGAGCACCCGGGGTAACCGGAGCACCCGGGGTAACTGGAGCACCCGGGCATACCGGGTCCGGGCTGGACGTCGGGCACCCACACCCCGTCGAACCCGGACGCCTCGGCGGCACGGGCCAGCCGGGCCAGGATCTCGAAGGGGGGAGCCTCCCCCCGGTCGCCCCCGCCGCAGCCCAGCAGTACGCCCCGGATGGGGATCCGCCTGCGGCGCGACGACCGGCCGGCGGCCCTGGTGACCTGGTGCACGACCCCGACGGTAGTCGGGCGGCCCGGCGTCATCGGCGGCGCCACCACCCGGGCCCCTCGACCACGGCCCCGGCCCGCAGGAGGTGGCGGCAGGCGCGGGCCAACTCGACGACGGGCAGGCCGGTGGCCTCGGCGAGGGCCGCCGTGGTCCGCGGCTCCCCGGCCAGCGCCGACCACACGGCGGCGGCCGGGGCACCGTCCACCGGGCACGCACCGGAGCCGGCGTCGGCGTCGGCACTCCTGGCACCCCCGGGCGCACCCGGGGCACGGGACGACCGGACACGGCCGGTGGCGGAGGGGAAGCCGCCCGAGCGGGCGGCGGGCGGTGGCGGCTCCCGCCCAGCCCGGGCCAACGAGACGGCCACCAGCACGTCGCCGACGTCCCGCACCGGGGCGCACCCGTCGACCAGCAGCCCGTTCGTCCCCCGGGAGGCGGCCGAGCGCACCGAGCCGGGAACCGCCACCACCGGGATCCCCCGGCGGGCGGCGGCCTCGGCCGTGTGGAGCGCCCCACCGCCGAGATGGCACTCCACCACCACGACCACGTCGGCCAGGGCGGCGATGATGCGGTTGCGTGCCGGGAACGCGCCACGCCGGGGCGGTGACCCGAGGGGCACCTCGGCCAGGACGGCGCCGGCGGCGGCGACCCCCGCCCACAGGCGGGAGTTGGACCTCGGATAAGGGACGTCCAGCCCGGTCCCGGCCACCGCCACCGGCCGGCCCCGCTCCCCGGCGGCGGCCAGCGCCCCGGCGTGGGCGGCGGCGTCGATACCGAGGGCCAGGCCCGACACCACCGCGACCCCGGCACTGGCCAGGTCCCGCCCCAGCTCGGCGGCGACCTGCTCGCCGTAGGGCGTCGCCGATCGGGTGCCGACGATCGCCACCGCCGGTCCCGGCCACGCCGCCGTCGCGTCGCCCAGGCACAGGAGCACGGCCGGTGCGCCGGGGTCGCCCACCAGCCGTGCCGGGTAGCGGGGGTCGGTAGGCAGGAGCACCTCCACGCCGGCCTCCCGGTAGCGGTCGGCCACGGCCGCAGGTTCGGTGCCGGACGCCACGCCCGCCCACCGGGGATCCCGGCCGGCGGGATGCCGGCCCGCCGCCACCGCCGCCCAGGCCTCGGCCGGACGCCAGCTGTCGAGCAGGCGGGCCAGGCGTACCGGGGTCATGCCCGGCAGGCCGACCAGTGCCGCCGCGCCGGCCACGTCGGCCGGGCTCGGACCCGTGCCCACGTTCCCTCCGGCCCCGCCGGGGTCCGGTACCGCACTCACCGGTCACCCCCGAGAAGCAGGTCCCGCCGACACCGCAGCAGGAGGGCCTCCTCCACGTGGTCCGACCCCACCGGTCCCGGCTCGCCGGCCAGGTCGGCGATGGTGCGGGCCACCCGGCGCACCCGGACCAGCCCCCGCCCGGTGAGGGCACCCCGCCCGACCTCGGCAGCAAGCAGGTCGCGGGCGGTGCCGTCGACGGGAGCCAGACGGTCCAGATCGGCCGCCGGGAGCTCGGCGTTGGTGCGCACGCCGCGGGCCGCCGCCTGGGCACGGGCGGCCGCCACCCGGCCCGCCACCGTCACGCTCGGCTCTCCCCCCTCGGCACCCACCAGGGCGGTGCCGCCGGGACGCTCCACCCGCACGGCCACGTCGAAGCGGTCGAGGAGCGGGCCGGACAGCCGCCGCCCGTAGCGGGCCCGTGACGCCGCCGAGCACCGGCAGGCGCCGGGCGTGCCCCCCTCGCCGCACGGGCACGGGTTCATGGCGCCCACCAGGACGAAGCGGGCAGGCAGCTCGACCGTGGCCCGAGCCCGGCACACCCGGATGCGTCCCTCCTCGAGGGGCTGGCGCAGGGCGTCGAGCACGGCGGCGGGGAACTCCCCCATCTCGTCGAGGAACAGGACCCCGCCGTGGGCCAGGCTGATCTCGCCGGGGCGCAGACCCGGGGCCCCACCGCCGAGGATCGACACGGCCGACGCTCCGGGGTGGGGGGCACGGAAGGGTGGCCGGGTCCCGGGCTCGGCAGCCAACCCGGCCGCCGAGCGGACCAGCCGGACCTCGAGCGACACCGGGGGCGGGAGGGTCGGGAGGATCCCCGCCAGGGCCGAGGCCAGCATGGTCTTGCCCGACCCGGGCGGACCGACGAGGAGCAGGTGGTGACCGCCGGCCGCCGCCACCTCGAGCGCCCGGCGGCCCAGTGCCTGACCGCGCAATTCGGCCAGGTCGGGGGCGGCCGGTGCCGTGTCGGGGACCACCGGGGCCGGGGCCGGGCGACGCAAGGGCTGGCCGGCCCGGAGCCGGGTCACCAGCTCGCCCAGGTGGGAGGCGCAGCGGACCTCGCCCGGGACGGCGCCGAACGCCTCGGACGCGCTCGCCTCCGGGAGCACCACGGTGGCGCCGGCTACGGCAGCCGCCACGGCCAGGGCACCCGGAACGGCTCGCAGCGACCCGTCGAGCCCGAGCTCGCCGGCGAAGGCGAGCCCGTCCACCGAGACGGGCGCCAGCTCCCCCGCGGCCACCAGCAGCCCGACGGCGATGGGAAGGTCGAGGCCGGCGCCGCCCTTGCGGAACCCGGACGGCGCCAGGTTGACCGTGACCCGGCGCAGCGGCCAGGGCAGGCCGGTGGAGAGGAGGGCGGCCCGGACCCGGTCGCGCGACTCGCGCACGGCGGCGTCGGGCAGGCCCACCACGGTGAAGCCGGGTAGGCCGTTCGACACGTGGACCTCGACGGCGACGGGGATGCCGTCCACTCCGTGGAGGACGGCGGACGGGATGGAGGCGAGCACGGCAGCTCCCGCGGTCGGCCACCACCGGCGGGCGTGCCCGCGTCGGGCTGCCGCCGCCGGGCGGCTGTGGCTGGGGGCGCCGGGTGCGCCCGCCGGCCGGAGCCGGTCAGGCGGTGCGGGCGGGCGCCGATCGCACGGTTGTCACCCTAGGCGGACGGTGCGACACCGTCGAGACCTCCGGCGCACCGGGTCCGGCGGGCAGCGGGTCCGGTGCCGGTCAGCGCCCCGTGAAGCTCGGGTCGCGCTTCTCCACGAAGGCCCGGATGGCCTCCGCCGTGTCGGCCGTCCCGAAGTTGGCCGCCTGGGACCGCGCCTCGTCCTCCAGCGCCTGCTCCATCGAGACGGCCATGGCATTGTTCAGCATGGTCTTGGTCATCGACAGGGCCAGCGGCGGTCCGGCGGCCAGGCGGCCGGCCCACTCGTCCACGGCGGCGTCGAGCTCGTCGTGGGGCACGACCTTGTTGACCAGTCCGAACGAGGCCGCCTCGTCGGCCGACAGGATGTCGGCGAAGAAGGCCAGCTCCTTCGCCCGGTGCAGGCCGATCAGCCTCGGCAGGAGCCACGACGAGCCGAAGTCCACCGACAGCCCCCGGCGGGAGAAGATCTGGGAGAACCGGGCCCGGTCCGACGCCACCACCAGGTCGCACCCGACCGCCATGCTCATCCCCGCCCCGGCGGCGATCCCCCCCACCTTGGCCACGGTGGGCTTGGGGATCCGGTGGAGGCGGAGGGCCACGTCGGCCAGGGCGCGCATCTGCACCAGGTAGGGGTCGCCGGGCCGGCCGGCCAGGTCACCGGTGTCACCCAGGTCGGCGCCGGAGCAGAAGGCGTCGCCGGCCCCGGTCAGGACCATGACACGGGTGTCGCGGTCCCGGGCGACCTCCTCGAACACGGCCAGCAGCTCCCGCCACATGGTGCCGTTGGCCGCGTTCTTACGGGCCGGGCGGTTCATGGTGACGGTGGTCACCCCACCGGATCGCTCGACCAGGAGCGTCTCGAAGGCGGGGGCATCGGAGGTCGGCGGCGTGGACATGGGCGGGAGCCTACCGGCGCGGCCGGACCCGACCCCGACCACGCGGACCCCCGCGGCGGTCAGAAGGCGCCCTCGATCACCTCGACGGTGCCGCCGTCGACCGACACCACGTCGAAGCGGGCGCCGAGGGACCGGCGGCCCACGGCCGGCGTCAGCTCGGCGAACCACCGCGCCGCCAGCCGGCGCATGCGGCGCTGCTTCGACTCGGTGACAGCCTCGGCACCGGTGCCGAACCGGTCGGAGGTCCGGGTCTTCACCTCGCAGAAGACCACCGTGCGCCCGGTGCGGACGACCAGGTCGAGCTCGCCCTCGCGCCGGCGCCAGTTGCGCGCCAGCACCTCGTAGCCGCGTGCCTCGTACCAGGCGGCGGCCAGCGCTTCGCCGGCGGCCCCGGTGACGGCCCGCCCGTTCACAGCTCGGCGTCGGGCAGCCGTTCGATGTTGACGTCCCGGAACGTGAGGACCCGCACCGCGGGGACGAAGCGAGCCGGGCGGTACATGTCCCACACCCAGGCATCGGTGAGCCGCAGCTCGATGCACGGCGGCGAGGTGCCCTCGCGGACGGCCACGTCCACCTCGTTGGCCAGGTAGAAGCGGCGCTCGGTCTCCACCACGTAGGTGAACATGGGGAGGACGGCCCGGTACTCCTGGACGAGCGCCAGCTCGATCTCCGACTCGTAGCGCTCGAGGTCCTCCTCGCTCACCGCACACCCCGTCGGGGACCGGTGGTCCACCGGGAACGGTGGGTACGACCGATCCCACCGTGGTGGATGGGGCCGTGCTCGGGGCAGCCGCGCTCGAGGCTGCCCGACTCGGGGCGGCGGGAGCCCCGGGTACGGCGCACGAGGGCTCCGGCGCTCACGTGGTGACGGTCCGGCGTTCCTTGATCTTCGCTGCCTTGCCGTGCCGGTCCCGCAAGTAGTACAGCTTCGCCCGACGGACGTCGCCGTAGGTGACGACCTCCGTCTTGGCGATGATCGGGGAGTGCACGGGGAACGTGCGCTCCACCCCCACGCCGAAGCTCACCTTGCGCACGGTGAACGTCTCGCGCACCCCGGTCCCCTGGCGACGGATGACCACGCCCTGGAACACCTGGATGCGCTCGCGGTTCCCCTCGACGACCCGCACGTGCACCTTTACGGTGTCCCCCGGACGGAACTCGGGGATGTCGTCGCGCAGGCTGTCGGCGTCGATGATGTCGGTCGGGTTCATGGGGCGCGTCTCTCCACGGCTGTCGGTCGTCTGTGCCCGGTTCCGGAAGAACGGCGCGGAGGTCGCGCCGTGAGTCCGGCCCGGGGCCGGGCAGCCGGCTGCCGCCGTGACCGGACCCGGTGGGGTTCGTCAATGGTAGCCGCGACGGCGGACCAGCTCCACCTCGCCCTCGGCCACCAGGAGCTCGACCTCCTCGGGGCTCAGCCCGCCTCTGGCGTCCACCAGGTCGGGACGGCGTTCGAGGGTGGCGGCCAGGGCCCGGGCCCGACGCCACCGGGCCACCTTCCCGTGGTCCCCCGAGCGGAGCACCGCCGGCACCTCCCACCCCCGGAAGTCGGCCGGCCGGGTGTACTGCGGGTACTCGAGCAGGCCGGTGGTGAAGCTGTCGTCGCCGGCGGAGTGCTCGTTGCCCAGCACGCCGGGCACCAGGCGGACCACCGCCTCGACGATCACCAGGGCGGCCAGTTCACCGCCGGCCAGGACGACGTCCCCCACCGACAGGGCCCCGTCCACCAGGTGGTCGGCGATCCGCTGGTCGACCCCCTCGTAGCGGCCGCACAGCAGCGAGAACGCGCCCGCGGCGGCCAGCTCCTCGGCCACCCGCTGGTCGAACCGCCGGCCGGAGGGGGTGAGCAGGTGGAGCGGGCGGGCCAGGCCGGCGGGGCTGCCTTCCACCTGCTCCACCGCGGCGAAGACGGGGCCGGGTGCCAGCACCATGCCGGGACCGCCGCCGAAGGGGGCGTCGTCCACCGACCGGTGGGGGTCCTGGGCGGCCGACCGGAGATCGTGGACACGCAGGTCGAGCCGGTCGCCGTGGCGGGCCCGCCCCAGGATCGACGCAGCGGCGTAGTGCTCGACCAGGTCGGGAAAGATGGTGAAGACCTCGATCCTCGCCCCCCCGCTCGCCGCACCCGGCGGGGCCGCAGGGCCGGCAGGCTCAGGCAAGGTCGAAGAGCCCGTCGGGGACGTCGACGGTGACGCGCACACCGGGCTCCAGGTCGACGACGAAGCGCAGGGGCACGAGGGCGCCGGTGTCCAGGACGAGGAGGTCGCTGGCCGGGTTGGCCTGCACGGCGGTCACCGTGCCCCGCACGGTGCCGGTGCCGTCGACCACCTCGGCGCCCACCAGGTGGTGGACCCACAGCTCGTCCTCGCCGTCGGGGGCCTCCGCCCGCAGGGTGGCGCCCCGCAGGGCGGTGGCGGCCTCGATGCCGTCGACGCCGTCGAAGTGGACGCGGAAGCGCCCGCCGTGCGGGGCCGAGGTCACGACACGCAACACCCGCCCGCCGTCGGTCACCAGTTCCGAGCCCGGCGCCACCCGCTCGGTGCGGTTGGTCACCAGCGCGACGAGGACGTCGCCGGCCAGCCCGTGGGTGCGGGCGACCGTGCCCACCACGAGCAGCGGCCCGGCCACGCCGTCGTGCCGCTCAGTCGTCGACGATGTCGACGCTGGTGGCCACGCCGTCGCGGGCACCGGCGGCGGCCACGACCGTCCGGATGGCCTGGGCGACCCGCCCCCGCCGACCGATGACCCGGCCCATGTCGTCGGGCGCCACGTGGACGCTGAAGCGCACGGTCCCGCCACGCTCGTCGGTGTCGATCACCACGGCCTCCGGCTCGGCCACGATGGCGCCGAGGAGGTACCGCACGACGGCGAGCGGGGTCCCGCCGGCCACGCGGTTGCCGGCGTCGTCGTCGGCCAGGTCGAGGTCGTCGACGTCGTCGACCCGGTTGACGTCGTCGACCCGGTTGACGTCGCCGTCCTCGGTGACGTCGTCGGTCGGCAGGCCGTCCTCCGCGCTCACCTGGCCGCCTTGGCCGCGGTGAACTCGGCCAGCGCCCCGGAGCGCTCGAGGAGCTTGGCCACCCGCTCGGTCGGCTGGGCCCCTTCCGACAGCCACTTCACCGCCTTGGCGTTGTCGATCTCGACCACGGCGTCGGGCTCGGCCAGCGAACGCCCCCGCGGCGCGTAGGTGCCCACGATCTCGATGAACCGACCGTTGCGGGGCGACCGGCTGTCGGCCGCCACCACGCGGTAGGTCGGCTGCTTCGTCTTCCCCATCCGCACCAGGCGGAGCTTCACTGCCACGTTGGACTCCTCGTCGCTCTCCCGGACCGGCCGTCCGGTCCGTCGTCGTGCCGGGCCGGATGACCGGCACGGTCGTTGGTCATGCCGCCGGGGTCGGCGGCGCACCGGCCACCCTCGAGGGCGCCCGACATTCTCGCACCATCCGGAGGGGCACCGTGCACGGGTGGCCGTGCGGCACCCGTCACCGGGACTTGGGGGTGACCCGACCGCCACCCTTGCCCTTGCGCCCGCCCTTCGACGAGCCGCCCTTGGTCGCCCGGGCCGACCCACGCCCACTGCCGGGCGCACCCCCCATGCCGGGCAGGCCCCCCATGCCGGTCAGGCCGGCGAGCGGACCTCCCGGCGCCCCCGCCAGGTCGGAGGTGCTCTGGAGCTCGGCCAGGGCTGTGGGCGAGAGCTTGGGCCCGCCCCGTCCGAACATGCCGCCGAGCCCGCCCATGGCGCCGGCCAGCCCGCCCTTGGAGAAGCCCTTCATCAGCTTCTGCATCTCGCGGAACTGCTTGAGAAGGGCGTTCACGTCGGCCGTGGTGGTGCCGCTGCCGTTGGCGATGCGCAGCCGTCGGGAGCCGTCGATGGTGGCGGGGTCGAGGCGCTCGGCCGGCGTCATCGACCGGATGATGGCTTCCACCTGGCCCACCTGCCGGTCGTCGACCATGGACGACGCCTGCTTCATGTCCTTCGACAGCCCGGGCAGCATGGACAGCACGCCCGACAGCGGGCCCATGCGCTTGACCTGCTGGAGCTGCTCCAGGAAGTCCTCGAGGGTGAACCGGCCCTCGAGCATGGCGGCCGCCGCCTTGGCCGCCGTCCCCTCGTCGAAGGTCCGCTCAGCCTGCTCGATGAGGGACAGGACGTCCCCCATCCCGAGGATACGGTCGGCCATCCGGTCCGGATGGAAGAGGTCGAAGTCCTCCAGGCGCTCGCCGGTGGAGGCGAAGGCGATGGGACGGCCCACCACCTCCTTGACCGACAGGGCGGCGCCGCCCCGGGCGTCACCGTCGAGCTTGGTGAGGATGACCCCGTCGAGGGCCAGGGTCTGGTGGAAGGCGGTGGCCGTGGCCACCGCGTCCTGCCCGGTCATGGCGTCGATGACGAGGAACGTGTAGTCGGGCGACACCACCTCGGCGATCCGGCGGACCTCCTCCATGAGCTCGGCGTCGATGGCCAGGCGCCCGGCGGTGTCGACGATGCAGACGTCGCGGCCCAGCCGACGGGCCTCGGCCAGGCCGGCCTGGGCCACGGCCACCGGGTCGGTCGCCTCGGAGAACACGGTGACGCCGATCTGGCCGGCCAGCACCCGCAACTGTTCGACGGCCGCCGGGCGCTGGAGGTCGGCCCCCACCAGCATCGGGTTCCGGCCCTGCTGCTTGAACCAGCGGGCCAGCTTGGCCGCCGCCGTCGTCTTGCCCGAGCCCTGCAGGCCGGCCAGGAGCACCACCGTGGGCGGCCTGCTGGCGTAGGTGATCCGCAGGGTCTCGCCACCGAGCAGCCCGGTCAGCTCCTCGTTGACGATCTTCACCACCTGCTGGCCAGGGCTGAGGGCCCGGGACAGCTCCAGTCCCACGCACCGCTCCCGGACGGCGCCGACGAACGTGCGGACCACCCCGATCTCGACGTCCGCCTCGAGCAGGGCGGTGCGGATCTCGCGCAGGACGTCCTCGATGTCGGCCTCGGTGAGCCGGCCGCGGTTGCGGAGGCGGCCGAGGATCCCCTCGAAGCGGTCGGTCAGGCGCTCGAACATGCGACTGCCGAGGCTACAGGACGCCGACGGGCCACCGGTCGCCACCACCGACCGGCACCCGCCGGCCGCCCCGGTGGGCGGCGGCGCTCACCGGGTCCGGGCACGCGCCGGACGGGTGGGGACCGGGTCCGGCCGCGCTCAGAACAGGGCGTCGACGAACGAACCAGGGTCGAAGTCGACCAGGTCGCCCGGACCCTCGCCCAGGCCCACCAGCTTGACCGGGAGCCCGAGCTCCCGCTGGATGGCCACCACGATGCCGCCCTTCGCCGTGCCGTCGAGCTTGGTGAGCACCACGCCGGTGACGTCGACCGCCTCGGTGAACACCGCCGCCTGGGCCAGGCCGTTCTGCCCGGTGGTGGCGTCGATGACCAGGAGGACCTCGGTGACCTTGCCGGGCGGCCGGTCGGACACCCGGCGGATCTTCTTCAGCTCCTCGATCAGGTTGGCCTTGTTGTGGAGACGCCCGGCGGTGTCGGCCAGGACCACGTCGGCCCCCCGGGCCGCCGCCCGCTGGACCGCGTCGTACACCACCGAGCTGGGATCACCGCCCTCGGCACCCCGCACGATCTCGGCACCCGACCGCGAGGCCCACAGGGCGAGCTGCTCCCCGGCGGCTGCCCGGAAGGTGTCGCCGGCGGCCAGCACCGCGGTCGTGCCCCCGGCCGTGAGGCGGGTGGCCACCTTGCCCAGGGTGGTCGTCTTCCCCACCCCGTTCACCCCCACGAACAGCCACACGTCGACGTGGCGGCTGTCGCCGTCCCCGGCGGCGCGGGCCGAACCGGGCGGTGTGAGGTCACGGCGAGGGGTGTCGAGGGCGGCCACCAGGTCGCCCCGCAGGGCGTCGAGGAGGGCGTCGGGGTCGCCGATCTCGCCGGCGCGTACCCGGGTCCGGAGGTCGTCGAGCAGGGCGTCGGTGGCCCCCACGCCCACGTCGGCCCGGATCAGGGCCTCCTCCAGGTCGTCCCAGGTGGTGGCGTCGATCTTCCCCCGGGAACGGACCGCCCCCAGGTAACCGGCCAGCAGCCCCCTCGCCTTGCCCAGGCGCCCCCGGTAGGTGGGTGCCTCGGGGACCTCGACCCGCGCCTCGGGCTCGGGCGCCCCGGTCACCTCCGTGCCGGATGGCGCTTCCGGCACGGGGGCCTCGGCCCGCCGGGCGACCTCCGCCCCGGCGGCCAGCTCGACGTCGGTGGGAACGTCCGACGCCACCTCGCCGGGCGGCACGGCGGACGCCGGCCCGCGTCCCCGGAAACGCAGGGCCACACCGGCACCGACCGCCACCACCAGGACGGGGATACCCACCACCAGGCCGACGACGACGTCGTGGGCGGCAGCCACCATCGCCGTGCTCACGACCCCGCCGCCGGTTCGCCCACCAGGTCGACCCGGTCGTCCCCGCCGGCCTCGCCGGTGTCGTCCCCGCCGGCGCCGTCCCCGCCGGCGCGCTCCGGCCGGGGCACCTTCTGGCTCACCACCTTCGACGACCCACCCGGGGCCATCGTCACCCCGTAGAGCGCGTCGCCCGACTCCATGGTCCGCTTCTGGTGGCTCACGATGATCAGCTGGGCCTCGTCGCGGAATTCGTGGACGAGCCCCAGGAACCGGTGGAGGTTCACGTCGTCGAGCGCCGCCTCCACCTCGTCCATCAGGTAGAAGGGCGACGGCCGGCTGCGGAACACGGCGAAGAGGAACGCCATGGCCACGAGGGAGCGCTCGCCGCCCGACAGCAGCGACAGGCGGCGCACGTTCCTCCCGGCCGGGCGCACCTCGACCTCGACCCCCGTGTCGAGCAGGCGCTCGGGATCGGTGAGCGAGATCCGGCCCGTCCCTCCGGGGAACAGGGTCGACACCAGCTCCCCGAAGTGGTGGCTCACGTCGGCGAAGGCGGCGTCGAACGCCCGCATGATCTCCTCGTCGAGGGTCCGGATGACCTGCTGGAGCTCGCGACGGGCCCGGCGCACGTCCTCCACCTGCCCCTCGAGGAAGGCGTGGCGCTCGGTGAGCCCCGACAGCTCCTCGAGGGCCAGCGGGTTGACCGGTCCGAGCCGCTCCAGCTCGGCCTGCAGGTGGGCCACCCGGTCCGCCACCGACGTGCCGCCGTCGAGGACCGGCACCGGGACGGCCTGGGCCTCGTCCGGGCCGGTTCCCAGCTCCCGCTCCAGGGTCTCCACCACCGATTGGCGCCGCACCGCCGACTCGGCCAGGTCGAGCTCGACGCGCTGGAGCCGGCTCCGGGTGGCCGCCAGCTCGTGCTCGGCGCCCGACCGGCGGCGGCGCAGCTCCTCGAGGCGGGCGCCACCGGCGCGCACGGCCTCGATCTGCCGCCGGTGCAGGTCACGTTGGGCGGCCAGCAGGGCCTCGATCCGGTTCCGCACCCGATCGACCTGGTCCGCCAGGCCGTCGATGGCCCGGGCGTCGCGCTCCAACCGGCTCCGGTTGGCCTCGGCCTGGCGACGCTCCTCGGCGTGACCGGCCAGCCGGCGCTCGATCTCGGCCAGGCGCTCCTCCAGCACCCGGCGCCGCTCCTCCAGGGCCGCCACCCCCACCTCGAACGTGCTCCGCCGCGACGTGGCCGCCGCCAGCGCCTCGTCCAGCGCCTGGCGGGCGGCCAGGGCCGACCTGCGGGCCTCGTCCTCCTCGGCCCGGGCCGCTTCGAGGGCGGGCAGCGACGCCTGGAGCTCGGCGGCGCGGGTGGCGTCGCGCTCGATCCGCTGGGCCAGCTCGGCCCGCACCAGGCGGACCTCGTCGAGCTCGGCGGCCCGTGCCGCCCGGTCTGCGGCCACCCGGGCCAGGGCGGCGCGGGCCCCCTGGTGGTACGCCA
>JAJZAC010000056.1 GCA_021799615.1 Actinomycetes bacterium | reverse complement strand
GCGCCGACGTCGTCCGGCCGTACATGACCGGGGCGTAGGCGTAGGCCAGGTACGACGGGTTCGACGGATCGATCACTTCGAGCTCGCTGTCCACCAGCGTCGCCGAGGGGTTGGGCGTCGTCGATGCCGCCGGACCGCTGGGGGGCTCGACCGTGAGGGTGACCTGGTGGTCTCCGGTCGTGAGCGGCCCGACGAAGCCGGCGTAGGTGAAGGTCGACGCCCCGTCGAAGAGCACGAATTGCTGCGGCGCGCCGCCGTCGACGGACACACTCACCACCACCGAGCTCGGCGTACCGGGTCCCCACGACGTGCCTGGTGCAGCGAGCGCCAACCGGATCAGTCCTTCGCCGCTCACCGGCGTCGTCGGGGGGGACGACCCGCCGAGCGGCCCGGTCGTGGGTCCGGTCACCGCTCCGGGCTGCGTGAGGTCGCCGGCGAGTCCGGCGCTGGCGGTGAACGTGTCCGGCGCGGACGGCGTCACGGTGACCGTCGAGCGGGGACCGATCCGACCCGGTCCTGCCGGTGCCGCAGTCCGGTCGGAGGCCGGAACAGCTGCCGGGAGCTGGCAGGAGCCCGGTGCGGCGCACGCCGTCGCCGAGAACGACACCCCCAGGATGAGAAGGCTCGGCCCGCCCGCCGGGCGGTAGAGCGCGAAGATCGCCACGGCGCAGGCCGAGCTCCGACAATCCACCGGTCCGTCTGCCGTGGACAAGACGGCCTGGACCGCCAGTGTCCCTGCCGCCACTCCCGAACTGTCGACGAACAGCACGGTGTCGTGACGGTTGTCGCAGCCATCCTCGAGGAGTGTGTAGGCCTTCGGCCCACAGTCCACGGCCAGGTAGGTCGTGCCGGGGACGAGGCCCGTCCCGACGATCGAGACGGCCTGGCCGTCGACCAGACCGGAAGACGGGGTGACCTGGAGCGCCGCACTCGCGGTGCGGGCCACGGTGGACCGCGGCGCCGACACGCCGTTCGCCATTCGAGCGGTACGCACGCTGGGGGCGCCGGTTGTGCCTGTCGCCGCGCCGGCCGCTCCCGAGACCATCGCCGACGCCGTGAGCGACACGACGGCCAGCGCTGCCACGAAGACGGCAGCGCTGGCACGTGGCCGCGACCAGCCCCGCAGTCTGGTGTCCGTGTGGCGCCGGCTGCCGGCGCGACTCCCCGAACCCGAGTGACGCCGTCCGCTCTGCTCGCTCGACCGTGCCATCGCCAACCCCTCCTTCGACCATCCGCGTCGAGGCCGTGCACCATGTCTATCCCGAGTGATCACCGGCGTGCGGCGCCGCGCCGCGACGGCGTGCCCCCCGGTGCCCCCGGCCCCGGTCAGGCGGCCGGCGGCGGTCCGTGCTCCGGGGGGTCACCGACTGGTGGGTGTGCCCCGGTGGGGCCGGCCTGGGCGCTCGGGTCGCCCCCGGGCGTGGGAGGTCGGGGCCCGCCGGGCCCGGACCCGGGTGGTCCCGTGTGCCCGGACGGTCCCGTGTGCCCGGGTGGAGGGGACGCCTGGGGGGTGCCGAACAGGCGGTTGCGGACCGTGGGGGACAGCGGGGGTGTGCGAGCGGTGAGGGTGCGGCCGTCGGGGGAGGTGAAGGTGAGGTCGCCCGAGGGGCCCGAGGCGATGGTCCAGCCCGCCTCGTGGACGAAGCGGTGGTGGTACTCGCAGAGCATGACCAGGTTGTCGAGGTCCGTCGGCCCACCGTCGGCCCAGTGGACACGGTGGTGGGCGTGGAGCCAGCGGGTGCGCCCGCAGCCCGGCCACCGGCACCCCCGGTCCCGCCGGCGCAGCTGGCGGGTCATCCACACCGGAGCGGTGCGGGCCAGGCGCCCGAGGCGCACCACCGCCCCGTCGGCGTCCTCGGCCACCAGCTGCCAGTCGCAGTCGCAGGCCAGCCGGCGGGCGGTGGCGACCGGGATCCGCTCCCCGTCGCCCGCCTCGGCGTGGCCGTCCTCCTCGCCGGCCAGGGCGTCGGCGTCCACGTGGACGACCACGGTGGGCCGGGGAGGGGTGGCCGGGTCACCGAGGGCGAAGGCGGCCAGGGCCACCAGGGCGTCGGCCAGGCGGGCCGGGTAGGGGTCGGGGGGCTCCCCGTCGGGGCCGGGGACGGCCTCGGCCACCAGAGCGTCGAGGGCGGAGAGCACGATGGCCCCCGCCTCGGTGGTGAGGCGCCCCGAGAGGCGCAGGGCCCCGGCCTCGGACCGGGTGGCGACGAAGCGGTCCCGGTGGGCATCTTCGACCACGGCGGGGTCGGCGGCCCGGCGGGCGGCCAGGGCCCCGCGCAGCTCGGCCGGAGTCCACCCCACGGCCTCGTGGGCCAGGGTGGCGTCGTCCCCGGGGGTGGCGAGGGCGCACAGGGGGGCGAGCTGGTCGTGGGAGAGCCGCCCCTCGGCGGCCACCTCGGCGATGTGGGGCAGCTCACCGAGGGCGACGGCGGAGGCGGCCCACGCCCGGGCCGTCGAGCGGGCGATCCCGAGCCGGAACGACAGCCAGCTCTCGAGGCTCGGGGCACCGTCGGCACGGAAGCCCTCCAGCTCGCCGAACCGCCGCACGAGGGCGAGGAGGCGGGCGTGGATCGCCATCTCGGCCTGGTGGAGCTGGGCGATGGCCTCGCTCAGCTCGTCGGCCGAGACGTCCCCGGGGATCTCGGGTCCCCCGGGAGCCGACCCCGGTGCCGCCGGGTCCTCCTCCCCGGAGGCCCCTCCGTGGTCCTGTGGTGCTCCAGAGATCATGGGAACCATCGAAGCATGACGGTGTGACACCAGGTCCGGCCCGCCGGAGGTCAGCCCGCCGGGAGCGGGTACCGGCCGGCCACCCGGGCGGCGAGGGCACGCCGGTGGCGGGCGGCGAGGACGAGGGCGTCCGCCACACGGAAGGCACCGTGGTGAGAACTAGTTGTGTGGAAGAGAGAAAGGGCATGCACTGGTCACTCGGATGAGTGAATGAAGCGCCACAATACGTGACGTACAAAAAATAGAACATTGCAGACCCTCTGCAATTATATGGTGAGAAACAGGTTCTAGGAGTTGCGGGCAATGTTGCGGAAGTTCCGAGGGTGGCGGGCGATCAGGCTGTCGCGTTGGATCGACCCATGCTCGTCGTGCTTCGCCAGAATCGCTGCTCAGCGCCAGTGGAATCAGCGTGCAAGGTTGACGGAAGGTGTGCAGCAAGGCCTCATGGACACACTCGAGCGAATGGACGAGAGTGGCCACGATATCGATGTACCGGTGTGGAGAACCTGTGCGGCATACAGGGAGTGGACCCGCCATGGATGTCCATGCAAAAAAGTAATTGACTCCTTCTGGACCCGTGGGCTACGTTGCCCGCCCGTGTTACGGCGGAAGACCATTGCGGTTCTGAGCGGGGCCATGGCGTGCAGTGCGTTCTTGAGCGCGTGCAGCCAACCGGCAGCTGTCAGTGCCACGGGGAAGGCCGGAACGACGGAGCCAGCCTCTGCGGAAGGCTCCGTCACCTCGGAAACC
Source organism: Actinomycetes bacterium (assembly GCA_021799615.1). Classification (GTDB taxonomy): domain Bacteria; phylum Actinomycetota; class Acidimicrobiia; order Acidimicrobiales; family RAAP-2; genus JAJZDI01. Next base: position 13,018 of record JAJZAC010000056.1, on the reverse strand, counting down.
CGCGCGGTGCTTCAGGCGTGGCGGGCGGCCGAGATGGCATTCCACGACGCGGCCGAAACCTCCGACCCGAGCCTCCCTGCACTGTCCTCGACGATGGTCGACCCGCAATTGAGCCGAGCCCGACAATTCCTCGGTCAGATGCGGCAGGCAGGGGACGTGGCCACTGGGCCAACTGGCTTGGGGGATCCGAAGGTGGTGAGCATCGTCGGAGGGCGGGCGGTTGTGGTCTCGTGCATCGATGACAGGGCGGTCGAGGTGGATGAGCATTCTGGCCACCCCATTCCCGGTGTTCTTGGCGAGGTCGCGCATGAAGAGGTGACTTCGCAGGAGGCACTTACGGGATCTGGATGGCGCTTGGCTGATCAGTCGGTTGCGGTGGGGGCATGCGGGAAATGAGGCGATGTCGAGGTGCCCGAGCGATTGTCGGCCCGATCTTGACGGTTATCGTGTCTTGCGTCTTGATCCTTCCTGGAAGGGCTGTTGCAGCTGAATTCGCAGGGGATGGAGGCGGAACCATCTCGGTCGGCGTGGCGACAGGATCATCGGCAGCCGGCTCGGGTGGCGTATCCGCGACTGGTACCGATGCGAGTGGTCCGGCTGCATGTACGTACCTGTTGCTCTCTCCGGCCGACCAGACCTTGCTGGGTGTCGGAGGCCAGCAACCGGGCAGTTGGTACGTACGGGAGTGCCCGAACGAGTCGGCCAACTCGCTCGGGAGCGTCGTCGTCTGGGTGACCGACCAGGGAACGTCGGGCGCGGCACCCACGTCCCCGTTGTCGATCGCAGAGCAGGCGGAACGTTCGATGACCCTGCCCAGGCCGATCCCCGAGGTGAACCCGTCACCCCGAGGCGTCGTGAACTTCCCCGAGTGGTTGTGGGTGGATCCCTCGATGTGGCATGCAGTGAGCGTGACCGCTTCGGCCGGGGGCGTCTCGGCGACGGCAACTGCGGCACCCATTTCGGTGACCTGGAGCATGGGGGACGGTTCCGTCGTGGTCTGCGACGGTCCCGGCACGCCCTACTCGACGCAATTGCCTGCGTCGGCGCAAACCACGAGCTGCTCCTTTACGTACCGCCAGTCGTCTGCGGGCCAAGCATCAGCCGACGGCAATCCCAATGACGCCGCGTTCGCCGTGACGGCGACTGTCACGTGGCGTGTCACCTGGCAGGCGGACGGCGCTCCTGGGGGTGGCTCGCTCCCAGACCTGACGACATCGGATCAGTTCCCACTTCCTGTCCAACAGATCGAAAGCGTGAACGTGAGATGAGGGCCGCTCGACCGGAGAGGATCAAGTGCGAGCTCGTTGAGGGTGGCCCGGTGGGAGAGCGGTCATGAGCACGAAGATGCCAGACGCAGCACGTCTCGACGCATTCGGTGGTCGAAGGGCCTCGTCGCTGGCTTCGGCGGCCGGGGGCGGGCTCGTGGGAGGAATGCGAAGTCGCCGATGGGGACGAACCGTGGCGTCGGCATGCCTTGTCTTCGGCAGCGTGGCGGTCTTCGTCTCGATCTATGCGCATGCATCCCGACGGGTGCCCGTGTTGGTGGTCGTCCAACCGGTCCACGCCGGTGCGACCATCCAGCCTCTGGACCTCGGAACCTACGAGCTGTCGGACGCGGGGGGTCTTCCGGTGATCCCAGCGGGATCGGAAGGCGCCGTCGTCGGTGCGACGGCGACCGTTTCGATCGAACCAGGGACTCTTCTGATCGGGGCCGACTATTCACGGCGCCAACCGCTTCCTGCAGGTAGCGCCATCGTCGGCGCGGCGCTCAAAGTCGGTCAATTTCCGGCGTCGGGAGTCGTGCCCGGTCAGCACGTCATGGTGGTCGGAACGGGAGCGTCGTGTTCATCACCGCCGCAGGGGAACTTGCAAGTCGGCACCGGTGGAAGCGCCGTGGCCGGTGCCGGCAGCACCGCGGACCCTGTCCCAGGTCTGCAACCATCAGCGGGACCACCTGTGGGCAGCCCCTCCGCATCGGGCGCTCCTGGTTCCAGTGTTCTGGTCCCGGACGCCGAGGTCTACGCGGCAGCGCCGCCGCCGCAGAACGACAATGTTGGCGCATCCTCACTCGTCTCGCTCGTTGTCCCCGTGGGGGCCGCGTCACCTGTCGCCGTTTGTGCCGCCGCCGGTGACGTGTCGGTGGTCGTCCTCCCGCAGGGCGGGGCGTCGTGACCGTCAGCGCCCTCGCCTCCGTGAAAGGCGCACCGGGGCTGACGTCGCTGGCGTGCAGACTCGCCGACCACTGGCCGTCAGACAGGACCCTGGCCGTGGTCGAGTTGGACCCCGCCGGTGGTGATCTGGCGGCACGCCTCGGCGTGAACTGGCGTCGCGGCCTCGCCTCGTTTGCGACCGCCGAGCGGCGCGATCCGGGTTCGAGCGCCCTCGATGACCATGTCCACCGCTTCTCCCCGGGACTCGCAGTGATGGTTGCTCCTCCCGTTCCTGGCGCTGTCGAAGATCCAGGATGCAGCCCTATCGGTGCTTCGACGGTCCGGAGCCTGCTCACGTCGGTTTCGTGCGACGACTTCCTTCTCGACATCGGCCGACTGTCTGCAATCAGCACTGCTGGTGAGACTGCGCTGGAACTGGCGGACTCCATCACGATCGTCGTCCGCCCCGAGGCTGCCCAGGCGATCCAGCTGAAGGCATGGGCGCGGGAGGTGCGGCGTCGGTGGGCAGGCGCGCTGGGCGCCGTCGTCGTCGGCACCGGGCCGTACAGGGCTGACGAGATCGCGTCGTTCGCCGGAGTGGACGTCATCGCCCGGTTTGGCGGCGAGGCACGATCAGCCGACCGACGTACACGACGTGCTCGCAGGCGTACCTTCCAGACCGAGGAGAAGCAGCTGCGGACCATCACCACTCATCTGGTGGTCGAACGCGGAGCTCGGGGTTTGGACGGGGCTCGTCGTACGGCACCGCCCGGACGTGGCGACAGTGCCCAGGTCTCGGAGCTGGTGTCGGCGCGGCCGATCGCCCCCCGGACGACTATGCGCGAAGGCACAGGTGGGGTCAAGGCAGGCATCGGGCGCTTGCCCGCCGACCCTGAAGGTCCCCTGGACCTGCGGGTGACGGTCCCCGAGGCACGCGCGTGAACGCCACCAGTGCCCTTGTCGCCGAGATCCGGCGATCCGTTGCCGAAGACCTGGCGACACCTGGCCGGTTGCCGGCTGACCTTCAGGCCGACGATCGGCGCGAGTACGCGAGGCAACGGATCTACGCGCATCTCGACCGCATCTCCGCCGAGGGTGCCGCCGAGGGTGCCGCCGAAGGCCAGTCGGACCCAGCTCCGTACGACGAGAACGTGATCGTCCGCCACGTCCTCGATTCCCTCTTCGGAATGGGGCGATTGCAGTCCCTCATCGATGATCCGCGGATCGAGAACATCGACGTCAACGGGTGCGACCGGGTATGGGTGACCTTTGCGGATGGCGCAAAGGTGATGGTGGACCCGGTAGCCGAGAGCGACAGCGAGCTGATCGAGCTGATCCGGTCGGTAGCTGCTCGATTCTCCCTGTCGGAGCGGCGGTTCGACACGGCGCGACCGGAGCTCGATCTCCGCCTCCCCGACGGCAGTCGGCTCTCTGCGCTGATGTCCGTCTCTGTCCGACCCTCCGTCTCGATCCGCCGGCACCGTCTCGTCGACCTGTCGATCGAGGACCTCGTGCGCTTGCGCATGGTCGATCCCGATGTGGCATCGCTGCTGGCGTCGGCGGTTCGTTCCCGTCGGAACATCATCGTGGCCGGCGCAATGAACTCGGGGAAGACGACCCTACTGCGGGCACTTGCATCGGTGATCCCCCCGCACGAGCGGATCGTGACGATCGAGCAGGCATTCGAGCTTTCCCTCGACGGAGACGTCGGTCGGCATCCGGACATCGTGTGTCTCGAGGCGCGCCCGTCCAACCTCGAAGGCGAAGGCGAGATCACCGTTGCCGACCTCGTCCGACGTGCGCTGCGGATGAACGCCGACCGAGTGATCGTGGGGGAGGTTCTCGGGAGCGAGGTGCTCCCCATGCTGAACGCGATGAGCCAAGGCAGAGCGGGCTCGATGTGCACCATTCACGCCGACTCGTCCGCGGGCGTGTTCCGCAGGATCGCGTCCTACGCGGTCCAGGCTTCGGAGCGGCTTCCGATCGAAGCGACCAACCTGCTCATCGCCGGTTCGATCCACTTCGTCGTCTTTGTCGACATGGTGACCTCGAACGGCCCCGACGTGAGCAGTGAACCGCGAGTCGACGGCGTTCCGTACCAGGTCCATCGGCACCGGTTCGTTTCCTCCATCCGCGAGGTCGTCGATTGTGACGGTGCCAACGTCATTTCCAACGAGATCTACCGCCCGGGCCACGACCGGAGGGCGGTGCGGTCGGCCCCGCTTCGCCCCGAAACGCTCGCCGATCTCGTCGAGAACGGGTATGAGCCACCAGGTGCGGGTGTCATGTCGCCCATACCCGGCGACCGCGGGAATCGCTCCATCAACGGTGTCCCGACCGGAGGGGGAAGATGGTGATCGTCGCGGTGGTGTTGCTCTCCATCGGATTCGGGACGGGGACCGCGGCGATCGTCCACACGCTCACCGCGCCCGCCGACGCACGCCGGGACAGGGCGGTCGATGCGGCCGCAGGCCGGTTGGTGTCATCGCGAGTCGAATCCGCATCAGTGACCCCGGATCGCCGAACGCGGCGGAGCGGCCTCATCACTGCACGCCATCACGGGGGAGCGCTCCTGGGGATCGTCGCTACGGTGATCGCCTTTCTCGTGACCACGTGGCCTGCCACGCTGCTGTTGGGCGGGGCCGCCGCTCTCGGTGTACCGATCCTGCTCGGTCGGCTCGCTTCGTCGACGGCGTCGGATCGCATCGAGGCCGTCGCCACCTGGACGGAATTGCTTGAAGGGACCATGGCGGCTTCGGCCGGCCTCGTCCAGGCCCTCGTCGCCACAGCCCCGCTCGCCCCCGACGCGATCCGCCCTGCCGCCACGCACCTGGCTGCCCGGCTCGATGCGGGGGAGAGCCTCCGCTCGGCACTCCTCGAGTTCGCCCGAGATGTCGACGACCCTGCAGCAGACCGTGTGATCTGTGCGCTGATCATGGCAAGTGGCTCCCGCGCCCAAAAGCTCGGGGATCTGCTCAGTGCCCTCGCAGCGGCGACCCGCGATGACGTCTCGATGCGGCTGCGCATCGAGGCGAGCCGGGCCTCGGTGGTCAGCGGTGCCCGCACCGTCGTCATCTTCTCGGTCGCGTTCGCTGCGGCCCTGGTCGTCTTGGCCCGCTCCTATCTCGCACCGTTCGGAGACGCGGCCGGACAAGCGATCTTGATCATCGTCGGCCTGCTCTACGCGTGCGGTCTGGTCTTGATGGTCTCCATCGCTGCGCCGAACAAGGGTGTGCGACTGTTGCAGACGCCAACGGAGGCCCTCGGATGATGGCCGCAGCAGTGGCCGGTGTCACCTTCGGCGCAGGGGCGTGGATCCTGATCACCGGGAGCCGGCGTCGGGGGGTTCCGCTTGCCCAGGTGAACCTGCTGCTCGAACGCCCCATCGCCGACGGTCGGAACTGGGGCACGGCAGGTTCCCGTCCCGCCCAGGTCCGGGACGGTTCACGGGCATCGCGGCTTCCGGGAGCCGGACGGATCGCTTCTGGCGTGGCACCTGCGATCGACGCTCCGGGATCCGCCCTCGGGCGGTACGTCTCGGGGTCGCCGGAGGATCGGGCCATCACTGGCATCCCTGCCATCGAGCTGGGCGTCATGTGCACCTACGGCGCGGCGGCCGGCTTCCTCGCTCCAGTGCTCGCGTGGGTGCTCATCGCCGGAGCGAAGGCGGCGTCGGGCGGTGGGGGGATCGCGGGGTTCGATGCGACCGAAGTGCTGGCTGCCGCCATTGCCTGCGGATTGGTGGGAGGGTACGCGCCGCTTGTATGGCACCGTCGGCGTGCGTCCGAGCTCCGCCACGAATTTCGGGTGTCCTTGTCGACGTTCGTCGATCTGGTGGTACTGGCACTCGCGGGCGGCACGGGAGTCGAAGGGGCGCTCGTCGGCGCCTCCGAGTCGAGTGGGCATTGGGGCACCCGGCGCATCGGGTATGCGTTAGCTGCCTGTCGCGCCGGGGGAGTGGCCTCGTGGACCGCGCTCGACCAGTTGGGGCGTGAGATCGCCGTCGGGGAGCTGCGCGAGCTGGCGGCCGCGCTCGAGCTGGCGGGGACGGAGGGGTCCAAGGTTCGGAGCTCGCTGGCGGCGCGGGCCGAATCGATGCGCCGTCATCAATTGGCCGACGCGGAGAGGGATGCGAACGCGGCAACGGAGCGGATGTTCCTACCGGGGGCGCTTCTCCTGGTCGGCTTCCTCCTGTTCATCGGCTACCCCGCATTTGCACGGATCGTGACGGGGTTCTGAGGGGGGCGCGGGAAGACGTGCATCGTGCCCGGGGGCGGCGTCGAGCGCGATGACGCCCCCGGGATCATCGCAGCGGCGCTGCCGGGGTGCCATCAGGCACACCGGGTGCCGGCCACGAGGGTTGCATGCCTGGCCTGGGCCGGCAGAGAACGACGGGAAAGCCGCACCGACCGAGATCAGCAGCACCGTACCGAAAGAGAGGAACCATGATGGGAACCGAGCTCATTGCGATGTGGGCATACCTGCGGACGAGGTTCATCAACCAGCTCGCCGATCCGGACGAGGGTTCGGTGGTCGAAAAGGTGATCCTCACGGCGATCTTCGCGGCACTCGCCATCGCCGTCGGCGCCATCATCGTGGCGAAGGTCACCAACAAGGCCAACTCGATCAACTTGAACTGATCGCAGAACAGGATGCGACGACCTCCGATGTGCGACGCTGTGAGGGCAGTCCCGCGGTGGAGCCGCCGGTCACGTGAGTCCAGCCGGACCGCACCCGAGCCGAATTGCAGCCAGCGGGGCAGGGGCGGAGTCACCCGGACGGGTGACCTGCCCGACGGCACTGCGATGTCGGACCGCGAGATGGGTCACGACGATGGCGGTTCGACGGTCCTCGAAGCGGTCGTCGTCGTACCGGTGCTGATGTTCCTGCTCCTCGTCATCGTCCAAATGGTGCTCTGGGTCACTGCGGCCCACGTGGTCCAGTTGGCGGCGGCGACGGGTGACCAGGCGGCACGGGTCCTCGGTGGAAGTCCGGATCTGGGCCAGCGTCAAGCATGGGCCGTCTTGAGCAGCGGGCATGCCGACGTGGCTGACGGCAACGTGAGCCTCGTCGTCCTACCCGGGGGGGTTGACCGGATGACCGTCACGGCCGCAGCCGTGTCGATCGTGCCCGGATTCCGGTTGCACGTGTCGGCGACGGTGGCCGGCCAGGTGCAGATGTTCCGGGCGTCGTGATGGTTCGACAGAAGCTTCGCGCCGATCGTGTCCGGCAGCGCGAGGATGACGGCTCCCTCGTCGTCGAGTTGGTGGTGCTGGTCCCCGTCTTCGTCCTGTTCGCATTGGTCATCGTCGGATGTGGACGCCTGGTTCAGGCTCGTCAGCAAGCCGTGGAGGCCGCTCGTGCCGGCGCCGAGGCCGCGGCGATCATGTCGACGCCATCCTCGGCGAGGTGGGCTGCTGCGGCCAATGCCGCGATCGGTCCCGATGGCAGTTCGCGCAGCTGCACCCACGCTTCGGTACGGACCGACACGTCCGACTTCACGCCCGGCGGAGAGGTCACGGTCACGGTCTCGTGCGTCGTGGACCTGTCCGACGTGCTGATGCCGGGATTTCCCGGATCGGTGACCGTGACGGCCGTACAGTCCGCACCGATCGATCCGTACACGGTTGCGGCATGAGCGAGATGTCGGCGTGACGAGGCCATCGAGATCACGGACCCCGAGCGTCCGGCGCGACTGCGGATCGGTAACGGCCTTCCTCGCACTGGCCGCCGTCGCGCTCATGGCGTTGGCCGGTCTCGCGATCGACGGCGGAAGAGCGCTCGAGGCGCGGCAAGCCGCCGCTGCCGAGGCCGAACAGGCAGCCCGGGCCGGAGCATCGGCACTTTCGTCCGGTGGGCTCCGGCAAGGTGATCTCGTCATCGACGTGCCGCGCGCCATCGCTGCAGCCGAGTCGTTCGCCGACTCGACCGGTCATCCGGGAACGGCACTGGTCGTTGGTTCGACCGTCGTCGTTACTGTCGAGTACCGGCTCCCGACGGACGTCCTCGGCATCATCGGCATCCACTCGTTCCGAATCACCGGCCACGCTTCCGCCACCGATCTCATAGGTATCGCCAACGGAGGTTCCTCATGACCCGGTCCGAGCAGCGACAACCGGGGTCTCGCCGGGCGAAGCGCACGGCTGCTGGCTTTGCGGCGACATCGGTCCTCGTGGGCATCGTCGTAGCCGTTCCGCTCGGACTGCTGGCTGCCGGAGCGATCCCGCATGGAGGGTTTCTCGTCCACGCCGCTCGGCAGGTGCATTGGCCCCCGTGGAGGACGTCGTCAGCCGTCACCACCGCCGGATCTGCGGTATCACCAGCGGCGTTCGCGCGCGCGTGCGTCGGGTTCGTGGCCGCCCTGTTCGCCTGGTTGGTGTGGGGATGGATGCTCGTGTGCCTCGGGCTCGACATCCGAGCTCGGTGGCGGGGTGAACGAGCTGCGCAGCTTCCGGCCAGCCGCACCTTGCAAGCGGTCGCAGCATGCCTGGTAGGGGCATCGTTCGCCCTCGTCACCAGCAGCCGTTGGCACGAGAGCGCCCCCGCTCGCGCCCAGGTGCGACCAGCACAACAGATGGTGTTGAGCGAGCGCCTCGCATCCGTGACGCGTGTGGTCGACAACCCTCAGGATGTCCTCTTGGGGGCACCGTTCCCTGCCAGCCCGGAACCGGAACGTCCCGGCATCCCGGGTGGGGGAAGTCCGTACGACCGCTCGCCACAGGCCGGGAGCATGGTGGAGCCGTCCGATGGCGCGACCGGCTCCGTCCCCCCTTCACGCGGCGTCGACGGGCGGCTGTCGGAGGTCGTGGCTCCCCCTGGTGAGTTCGGTGACGGTGGCGCATGCAGTCCGGGGGACGGAGGTGCGACGTTGCTGCGCCGGCACGCGGACCCTGCTGGCACCGCCCACCGGGGCGAGCCCGCGGCCCCGGTCACTTCGGGTATCGGGACGGCGGACCGGTCCGCGACGTACGTCGTCGGTGCTCGTGAAACGTTGTGGTCGATCGCCGAGGAACAGCTGGGATCACCGCGCCGGTGGCGTGAATTGGCCGCGCACAACTACGGGCGGGTTCAGGCGGACGGCGGGATGCTCGAGCGGGACCATTTCCTCCGTCCCGGCTGGACCCTCTGGTTGCCACCACCAGCCCAGGGGCAGGGCCAACCGGGGGTAGAGCCGCGGGAACCCGTTTCCGAGGGACTCCCCGGTGGGGATGTGCGTCGGTCGGATCGGCAGCGGCCGGACGGATGTGTTCCCACGGAGGCCGTGGACGGTTCCGGGGACGGGTCGAGGGAGTACCGATCGCCGGCCGCCGAGTCAGCGCCGACACAGCGCCGGCCGGCAGAGAGATCGCCCGGCATCGGTCCACGCGATCTCCTCGGCATCGGCTTCGTCGGGACGATCGACCGGTTGCGTAGGGCGCAACTGCGCCACCGTCCCCACCGAACCACGCCGCGGATCCCCGATCCCCGTTGGCACAGCATCGAACGGCGGTTCCGGGCGAGCATGGACCCGTGGTTCGCTTCTGACGTGCAGAGGTGTCTCGACCGGTTCGGTACCGCGTGGGGCAGCCGCGGCGTCCCGGAGATCGCGTCGGTGCTCGTATCCGATGCCGTCGTCGAAATCGTCCTGGCCGGTGTTGTCGAACGTACCCACCTCGACGCGGCAGCCGCGGCCCTCGGCGCATCCTGCGCCGTGGACGTCTCGGTGGGAAGGCTCACCATGGAGCGTCAGTTCCGGTCGGGACGTGAGGAGCCGCGGACCAATCTCAGTGCTGGCCGCATCCCGTGCCCGGCCCTCGTGACGGGGCGGACCGACGACGCATCCGTGCTGCATCTCGTCAGCATCGAGGTGGGCGGTCCCTTCTGCCTGGAGGGATCGCGGGCGGAGCGTTCCGAAGCTCTGGCGTTCGTCGCGCTGGAGCTCAGCATGTCGCCGTGGGGTCGCCAGCTCGAGGTGAGCCTGATCGGATCCGATGGACCGTTTCCGCCGGCGCTTCCGGTCGCCATGGGGGTCGATCCGGAGGAGGTCATCGGCGCAGCCCATCTGCGGCGCCTCCAGCGCCGTCGCCTCATGGACACGCACGGATGGATGACGCTCCACGATGCCCGGCGCGCCAGCACGGAACCCGTCTGGAACACTGCGGTCGTCCTCTGCGGACCCGCGGTGCCGACCGACGTCGAGACGGAGTTGGGCGAGCTCGCACAAGACCAGCTGGCCGGCCTTGCGATGGTGACGGTGGGCGCAGCGGCCGGCAACCGTCAGTTGCAGCTGGCGTTGCCGCAGGCAGCTCTCAGCCTCCCAGTTCGGGGGCACGGTGCTCGTGAGGCCATCGACGGCTTGATCAACGGTGCGGCCGAGCTCTCACCGGCCGACTCCATCGATGGTTCCGGCCTTGCCGTGCCTCCGCCGCGCCGTTCTGCGCCACCAGAGGCGAAGGTGCGTCCACCGGTGGAGGGTCTTGGTGAAGCTCCCTCGCCGCTGGCGGACACGGTGGGCCCGTGTATCGAGGTCCGTGTCCTCGGTCCGGTCGAGATCGCGGGATCGACTCGTCCGTTCTCCCGAGCGTGGGCACGCGAGCTCGTGGTCTACCTGGCGATGCATCCGAACGGTGCGGCAAACGACCTCTGGTCGACAGCGTTGTGGCCGGACCGGCTCCTGGCATCGTCGAGCCTCCACTCGACAGCCTCGGTGGCGAGGAGGACGCTCGGCGTCGATCCTGACGGGAGCGACCATCTGCCGAGGGCCCACGGACGGCTGCAATTGGGGCCCTACGTCACCACCGACTGGGTGCGCTTCGACGACCTGGCCGAAAGGGACGACCCGTCGAACTGGCGAGCTGCATTGGACCTCGTCCGCGGTCGCCCGTTCGACGGACTGAAGGCGACGGATTGGCTCGTCCTGGAGGGGATCGGTCCCGCCGTCGAAGCCCGCGTCGTCGACACGGCGACGGACTATGCCGAGTGGTGCCTCGACACGGGAAACCCCTCCGGCGCCGAGTGGGCAGCCCGTCGAGGTCTGCTCGCCTCTCCCTACGACGAGCGCCTCTACCGGGTCCTCCTCCGGGCGGCCGACGCTGCCGGCAACCCAGCCGGCGTGGAGGCGGCGATGGCGGAACTGGTCCGCCTGGTGGCCGACGACGTGGAGCCGTTCGACGCCGTGCATCCCGAGACGCTCGACCTCTACCGGTCGCTGTCCCGCCGGCGGAGCTTCGCCGCCCGTTGACACGTGACGGCCGGGCGGTGGCCGGGCGGCGGCCGGGGGGCGGTCAGCCCCCCCGGCCCCGCCTCATGGCGCTGCCGACGTGATCCCGACGGTGGTCGTGAGGCCGTCACTGAACACGCCGCCACTGGTTCCCGCGTCGCCGAAGGGAATCAGCCGGCCGTTGGACGACGCCAACCAGTAGCCGTTGCCACTCGGCGTCGAGGCCAGGCCGACCACGTGCAGACCGACGAGCCCCGCCGCCGATCCCTTGAACGGGGCGTCGAAGGCGAAGACACCGCCGTCGGCTGCCGCCAGCCAGTAGCCACCCGTCTGGCAGTCGGTCGTGATCGAGACGATCGGGGCCCGCAGGTGCAGCGTGCTTGCCGACCCGTGGAACCGGGCGTCGCCGAAGCTGAACACCCCGCCGTCCGACCCGACCAGCCAGTAGCCGCCGCCGTCCGGCGAGGTAGCCATGCCCACGACGGGGGCGGCCGGCGTGATGTGCGATCCCGGCAGTGACCCGTGGAACCGGGCGTCGCCGAAGCTGAACACCCCGCCGTCGGCCGCCACCAGCCAGTACCCGCCGCCGTCGGGCGTCGAGGCGATCCCGACCACGTCGGTGACTCCCGCGCTCGGCGGCAGGGAGCCGGCGTTGTGGAATCCGCCGAACGTGGCCACCTGGCCATCCGAACTGGCCGCGGCCAACCCCGGCGGTGGTCCGACGGTCAGGGTGAACGCCTGCGTGGCGGCGGTCCCCACGCCGTTGGAGGCGGTGACGGTGAGGGTGTAGGTGCCGTCGGTGCCATCAGCCGGTATGCCGGCCAGTGTGGCGGTGCCGTTCCCGTTGTCGATGAAGGAGACGCCGGAGGGCAGCGTGCCGGTCTCGGTGAGCGCCGGTGCCGGGAACCCCGACGTCGTCACGGTGAACGTCCCCGCCGTCCCGATCGTGAAGGTGGTCCCTGCGGTACTGGTGACGGCAGGTGCCTGGTCGACGGTCAGCGTGAACGTCTGGGTGGCCGACGAGCCGACGCCATTGGCGGCGACGAAGGTCACGACGTAGGTGCCGCCGGTGCCTGCCGCCGGCGTGCCGGCCAGGGTGGCGGTGCCGTTCCCGTTGTCGGTGAAGGTGACCCCGGAGGGGAGCGTGCCGCTCTCGGTCAGCGCCGGTGTCGGTGATCCGGTCGAGGTCACGGTGAACGTCCCCGCGCTGCCGGTGGTGAACGTGGTGGCGGGTGCCGAGGTCATCGCAGGTGCCTGGTCGACCGTGAGGGTGAACGTCTGGCTTGCGGTCGTCCCCACGCCGTTGGAGGCGGTGATGGTGAGGGTGTAGGTCCCTCCGGTTCCTGCCGCCGGCGTGCCGGCCAGGGTGGCGGTGCCGTTCCCGTTGTCCGAGAACGTCACGCCACCGGGCAGGACGCCGCTCTCGCCCGGCACGGGAGCCGGGAAGCCGGTCGTGGTGACGGTGAACGCTCCCGCGCTGCCGACCACGAACGTCGCAGCGTTGGTACTGGTGACGGCAGGTGCCTGGTCGACGGTCAGCGTGAACGTCTGGGTGGCCGACGAGCCGACGCCATTGGCGGCGACGAAGGTCACGACATAGGTGCCGCCGGTGCCCGGCGCCGGCGTGCCGGCCAGGGTGCCGGTGCCGTTCCCGGTGTCGGCGAAGGCG
>JAJZAC010000164.1 GCA_021799615.1 Actinomycetes bacterium | reverse complement strand
CCGCCGGAGCCTGGCCAGCCGCCCGCCCGCCCCGCCCCGCCCGCCGGCGTCGGTCCCCGCGGCGGCCGCCCGGCACCAGGTGGCCACGAGCGACGGCGGGTCGATCCACGTCGTCGAGCACGGCGAGGGGCCGGCGGTCGTCCTCCTCCACGGCGTCACCCTCACCTCCGACATCTGGGCCAACCAGTTCGAGGACCTGGCCGGTGCCCACCGGGTCATCGCGCTCGACCAGCGGGGGCACGGCCGGTCGGACGCCGGGTCGGGCGGGTACGCGCTGGGGCGCATGGCCGACGACCTGTTCGAGGTGCTCGAGGAGCTCGAGGTCGAGCAGGCCGTCGTCGTCGGGCACTCGATGGGCGGGATGGTGGCGCTGACGGCGGCCACCGGCCGGCCCGACCTGTTCGCGACCCGGGTCGCCGGGTTGGTGCTGCTGAGCACGTCGGGCGGTCCCTACCCGACGGGGGGCCGCCCGGTGCCGGCACCGCTCGCCAGCGGTGCCGTCGCCGTCGTGGGGCGGCAGCTGTCCCGCAACGACGGGCGTGGCGTGGGGATCCTGCCCGTCCCCCGCCTGGCCACCCTGGCGGCCCGGCTGGCCTTCGGGCAGGCCCCAGCCGCCGCCGACGTGGCGCTCACCCGCCGGGTCATGGGGCCGATGTCACCCACGTCCCTGGCCGGGTGCATCGGCGCCATCGCCTCCCACGACGTCTCGGGCCGGCTGGCCGGGATCACCGTGCCCACCCGGGTGGTGGTGGGCACGAGAGACCTCCTCACGCCCCCGTTCCACGCCCGCCGGCTGGCGCAGGGGATCCCCGGTGCCGAGCTGGTGACGCTGCCCGGGTGCGGTCACATGCCCATGCTGGAGCGCCGGGACGAGCTGGCCGCCGTGGTCACCGGCCTGGCCGCAGCCGCGGCCGCCCGCTGACCGCTGACCGCTTCGCCCCGGACGGCGGCGCCGACCGTGGCGGTACCATGCGCCCGTGGCCGACACCCTCTTGGCGAAGCTGGCCGCGGACGCGTCGACCTGCACCCGGTGTCGGCTGGCCGAGCACCGCACCCAGGTCGTCTTCGGCGTGGGCGACCCGTCCGCCGACCTCATGTTCGTGGGTGAAGGGCCCGGCCGGGAGGAGGACCTGCGGGGCGAGCCGTTCGTCGGCCGCTCGGGGCAGCTCCTCGACCGCCTGATGACCGAGGAGCTGGGGGTGGGGCGGGACCGCTGCTACATCGCCAACGTGGTGAAGTGCCGCCCGCCCGACAACCGGGACCCCCTGCCCGACGAGATCGCGTCGTGCCGCCCCTACCTGGCCCGCCAGATCGAACTGGTGCGCCCGTCGGTCGTCGTCACCCTGGGCAACTTCGCCATGCGCCTGCTCCTCGACACGACCGACGGCATCCGGTCGGTGCGGGGGCGGGCGTACCCGTTCGGCGACGCCCACCTGGTCCCCACCTACCACCCGGCTGCCGCCCTGCGGGGCGGCGGCACGGTCGTGGCCGAGATGCGGGCCGACCTGGTCCGGGCCAAGCGCCTGCTCGGGTGGGCGCCATGAGCGCCCCGGTGTCGTTCGTCGCCCGCACGTGCGGTCCCGAGGCCACCCGGGCCCTGGCCGGCGCCCTGGCCGGCTGCTGCCGGCCCGGCGACGTGGTCCTGCTCGCCGGCGAGCTGGGCGCCGGCAAGACCACCTTCGCCCAGGGGTTCGCCGCAGCCCTCGGCGTGGCCCAGCGGGTCACCAGCCCCACCTTCACCCTCGTGCACACCTACCCGTGCGCCGGCGGTGCGGTGGCCACCCTCCTGCATGCCGACGTCTACCGGCTGGACGACCTGGCCGAGGTGGTCGACCTGGGTCTCGGCGAGCTGGTCGACGCCGGTGCCGTGGCCCTGGTCGAGTGGGGGGACGTGGCAGCACCGGTCCTCGGCGCGGGGGCGCTCACCGTGTCGCTGGCCGTTCCCGACGCCGCCGGCGAGGACGAGCGGGTGGTCGAGGTCCGGGCCCCGTCGACCAGCCCGGTCGCCGGTCCCGGACCCGACGGGGCGTGGCGGGACCGGTGGGCGTCGGTCGGTGCCGCCCTGGCCCCGTGGCGTGCCGGTGCGTCGGGCGGCGCGCCGTGAACCTCCTCGCCCTCGAGACGGCCACCGACCTGGTGGGGGCGGCGCTCGTGGCCGACGTCGCCCGATCGGGCCACCCGGGGTCCGCCGTCGAGTCGGTGCCGGGAGGGCGCCGGCACGCCGAGACGCTGGCTCCGGCGATCGCGGCGGTGTGCGCCCGGACCGGGTACGGCCTGCGTGACGTGGACGTCGTCGCCGTGGACGTCGGTCCCGGACTGTTCACCGGCCTGCGGGTGGGGGTGGCGACGGCCAAGGCCCTCGGCCAGGCCCTGGGCATCGGCGTCCTCCCCGTGTCGAGCCTCGACGTGCTGGCCGCCGCCGCCCTCGAACGGTGGGAGGGCCTCCGCCCGGTGACCGTCGTGGCCGTCGTCGACGCACGGCGGGGCGAGGTCTTCACTGCCGCCTACCGCGACGGGGGATCGGGCGATCCCGATCCGGCCAGGTCGCTGGTGGCGGCACCGATGCGGTGCGATCCGGCCGCCCTGGTGGCCGACGTGGAGCGCCTGGCGACCGGCGGGCCCGGGGGACCCGTGCTGGCGGTGGGGGACGGCGCTGCCCGCTATCGGGGCCTCCTCGGCGGCCTCCCCGGGGTGGGCTTCGACCTCCTCGACGGTGACGGCGCCCTGGTGGCCCCGCCGCCGGCCGTGCTGGCCGCGCTGGCGCGGGCCCGGCTGGCACGGGGGGACCGGCCGGCGGAGGCGGCGACCGTGGTCCCCGACTACCGGCGCGAGGCGGACGCCCGCATCAACTGGGTCGAGCGCCGTCCTCCCGAACGGTGAGCGCCAGGGGCGCCCCCGAACGGGGGACACCGGTCCGCGTCGTGCTGGAGCCGATGCGCCCCCGAGACCTGCCTGCCGTGCTCGACATCGAAGCGGCCGTCTACCCGCGCCCGTGGTCGCCTCGCGTGTTCGCCGACGAGCTGGCACAGCGGCGGTCGCGCGTCTACCGGGTGGCGAGGGTGGGACGGACCATCGTCGGGTACGCCGGGCTCATGCTCGTCCAGGACGATGCCCACGTGAACAACATCGCCGTCGCCCCCGAGTGGCAGGGGCGGGGGATCGCCACCGTGCTGCTGGTGGAGCTGGTCCGGGTGGCCGCCGACCGGCGGGCCTGCGACCTCACCCTCGAAGTGCGGGTGGGCAACGACCGGGCCATCGCCCTCTACCAGCGGTTCGGCCTCGCCCCGGTTGGTGTCCGCCCGGGCTACTACGAAGAGACCGGCGAGGACGCGCTGATCATGTGGGCGCGTGGCATCGGCTCGGAGGCCTACGCCCGGCGGGTGGACGGCATCGTCCTCGCCCTTCCCGAGGACCTGTCGGTGCGGTGGGGGCCGACCCGCTGACCGACCGGTGCCGGCCGGGCCGGTAGCGTCCTGCCATGTTGCGTCCTGAAAACTGGACCAAGCCTGCGGGTGCAAGTCCCGTCTGGGTAATCGCCGGAGAGCCCAGTAGCAGACCCCGGTCCGTCGGAGAGATCCGGCGGGCTGAGCGGGGTGTCAAA
>JAJZAC010000055.1 GCA_021799615.1 Actinomycetes bacterium | reverse complement strand
CGGCGGCACCGGGCAGGCGGGCGTCGGCGGCACCGGGCAGGCGGGCGTCGAGGGCGTCGAGGTCGGGGCGAACGGCGATCGGGCGAGGATCGTCGGGCCGCACGTGTACCTGGTCTGCCCGGCCGGCTCCGGCCGGAGCCCCCTCGCCAACGCCTACCGGGAACGCAGGCTGGGCGTGCCGGTGACGACCCGCAACTGGCGCACCGTCACCGCCCTCGCCGAGCTGGCCGGCGGGTGAGGCCGCCGCCGGCGGTGCGTCCCGGTCACGATGACGGGCGCCGGTGCCTGGTACCGTCGACCCGGTCGCCCCACCACCGGCCGTCGGTCCGGCCGGTCTGGTGGGAAGGCGGCAACGCGACTCGTCTCGGCGGACGCGACGGCGGACCCACGGAGGACCCACGGTGGCAACGAAACACATCGACTTCCTCGTCGCCGGCGACCCGGCGGCCGCTCGGGCAACCGCCGTTCAGGCGCTCGGAGAACGGAAGTTCCAGGTGAACTGGCGCGACGAGTGGTCGGCAGTCGCACAGCGGGGATCGAAGACGGCGAACGTGCTGCTCGGCGCGATGGCCCAGTACTTCGAGGTCGGCGTGCGCCTCATGAGCGCCTCCCCGGGTGAGACGGTGGTGCGCATCGAGCGGCTCACGTCAGGCTGGAGGGGCGGTGCCGTCGGCGCTGCCCGCACCAGGCGGAACATGGCGTCACTGCGCACGGAGCTCGAGTCGACCTTCCGGGCGGCCGGCGTCCTGCGAGGTGTGACCGAGGGCTGACGACGACCACCGCCCGTGCCCCGGGTCCCGACGTCGTGTCGCTCCTCGGAGTGCCGGCCGCTTCGAGGCGCCCGCCGGTCCCGCGTGCTCAGGCGGGCGCCCCCGGGGCGACCAGCGGCCACGGGCGCTCCCGCTCGGCGATCCGGGCCAGGTCGAGCAGGAGCTGCTCCTCGTGGTGTCGGCCGATGACCTGCATCCCCACCGGCAGGCCGTCGACGGTGCCGACCGGGATCGACACGGCCGGGTTGCCGGTCAGGTTGGCCGGGATGGTGAGGGCCCCGTTGTTGCCGACGGCCCGCTCGAACCCGTAGGTGGCGATCAGGTCGACGTCCCCGACGGTGGTGGGCAGCGGTCCGGCGGCGTCGAAGGCGACGTCGGGATTGGTGGCGGCGAAGACGAAGTCGGCCTGGTCGAAGATGTCGGCCATCGCCTCGTTCACCTCGATGCGGAACATCTCGTTGTCGCCGGCCGAGCGCACGTTGTAGTTGTGGGTGGCGATGTTCATCCCCAGCTGGATCTCCGGGGTGAGGTCGTCGGTGCACTCCGGGTAGCGGTCGCCCAGCTCGCCGGCCAGGCCGACCAGGTTGGACATGGCCCAGACGATCCCGCCCTGGGGCAGGTTGACCACCACGTCGACCCGCTTCAGGCCGGCGTCGGCGATGAGCGCCTCCGCCGCCTGGGTGACGAGGGCGGCCACCTCGTCGCGGACGATGGCTGCGCCGAGGTCGACGGAGATGACCGCCCGCCTGCCGGCCAGGTCGAACGAGTCGAGACCCGCCTCCCACCCCTCGACGCGGGGCAGGCTGAGGGTGTCCCGGGGGTCGAAGCCGTTGCACACGTCGAACCACCGCGCCGTGTCCCGGACCGAGCGGGCCACGCAGCCGAGCACCACGGTGAGCGGTGGCTGGAGCGCCCCGGGGCCCTTCGGGATCCGGCCGAAGGTGGACTTCAGGCCGAACATCCCGGTGAAGCCGGCCGGGATCCGGATGGAGCCGCCGCCGTCCCCGCCGGTGGCGATGGGAACCAGGCCGCCGGCCACCGCGGCGGCCGAGCCGCCCGACGAGCCGCCCGGGGTGCGCTCCGGGTTCCACGGGTTGCGGGTGGTGCCGTGGATCTTCGAGTTGGTGCAGTTGACCCCGCCGAACTCCGACGCGGTGGTCTGGCCCACCAGGACGGCGCCGGCTCCCCGGAGGCGGCTGACCATGGTCGAGTCGTGGTCGGACACCCGCTCGGCGAAGACGAGGGACGCCTCGGTGTACGGCCAGCCCTCCACCGGGTCGAGCTCCTTCACGGCGACGGGCAAGCCGCCGAAGGGCAGCGACGTGTCCGCCGCTGCCGCCGTGGCCCTGGCCGCGTCCCCGTCCACGTGGGAGAAGGCGTTGAGGCCCGACGCGGCGATGGCCGCCAGCGACTGGTCGACCGCCTCGGTGGGCGTGATGGTGCCGGCGCGTAGCGCGTCGACGAGCGAACAGGCATCCCCCTGCCAGGGATCGGTGGTCATCGTCCTCCCCTTCCCGTCCGGAGGTTCGGCACCGCCGGGCGTTCCGGCGAAACGCTAGCCCGCCCTTCGGTAGTGTCGTCGGCCGTGGCTCCCTCCCCGGTGACCGGTCGACCCGAGCCCGTGCCCGGAGCGGCGGATGCCCCCGAGCGCGCCGGCCTCTACGACGTCATCCACCGTCGCCGTGACGTGCGGGCCCAGTTCACGGGCGAGCCCATCGACCCCGACGTCCTCGACCGGGTGCTGGGTGCCGCTCACGCCGCGCCCAGCGTGGGGCTCACCCAGCCGTGGGACTTCATCCTGGTGGAGGACGAGGCCGTCCGCCGGCGGTTCTGGGAGCACGTCCAGCACGAGCGGACCGTGTTCGCCGACCGGCTGGAGGGCGAGCAGGCCGAGCGGTTCGCCGGGATCAAGATCGACGGGATCCTCGAGGCGACACTGTCGGTCGTCGTCACCTATGACGCGGCCCGGGGCGCGCCCGCCGTCCTCGGCCGGCACGCCATCGCCGAGGCGGGCGTCTACTCGACCTGCCTGGCCATCGAGAACCTGTGGTTGGCCTGCACGGCCGAAGGGCTGGGCATGGGGTGGGTCTCCTTCTACCGGGAGCCGTTCCTGCGCGAGCTGCTCGGCATCCCCGAGGGCGTGCTCCCCGTGGCCTGGCTGTGCGTGGGCCCGGTGAGCCACCTGGAGGAGGTCCCCGATCTGGAGCGGGCCGGCTGGCGGCGGCGCCTCCCGTTGGTGGAGGTCCTCCACCACGACCGGTGGTGACCGCCGGCAGCCCGGCCCACCGTCCGCCGTCCCGACGCGTAGCGTGTGCGCCATGACCGACGAACCGGACACGAAGGCGGCCGCGGGCGGCGAAGCGTCCCACCCCCACCCCCTCACCCTCGCCGTCGACATCGGCGGCACGGGGCTGAAGGCGTCGGTCCTCGACGCCGGCGGGGCGATGGTTGCGGACCGGGTGAAGGTCGCCACCACCTACCCCATGCCCCCGGAGGCGCTGGTCGACCGGCTGTGCTCGCTGGTGGCCCCGTTGCCCCGAGCCGAGCGGGCGTCGGTCGGCTTCCCGGGGATGGTGCGCACCGGCCACGTCCTTTCCGCCCCCCATTTCGTGACCGTCGGCGGCCCCGGCACCGAGGTCGACCCCGACCTGGCGAAGGCGTGGGCCCGGTTCGACCTGGCCAGCGCGCTCGGTCGTGCCTTCGGGATCCCCACCCGGGTGGCCAACGACGCCGACATCCAGGGTGCCGCCGTGATCACCGGCCACGGCCTCGAACTGGTGGTCACCCTGGGCACCGGCTTCGGCACGAGCTTCTTCTACGAGGGCAGGCTCCTCCCGCACCTCGAGATCGCCCACCAGCCGTTCCGCAAGGGGCAGGCCTACGACGACCAGGTGGGCGAGGCGGCCCGCAAGAACGTCGGCGAGGAGCGGTGGGCCAAGCGGGTCATGCAGGCGCTGGCCAACATGCGCGAGCTGTGCTTCTTCGACCGCTGCTACGTGGGCGGTGGGAACGCGCGGCGCCTCAGGCGGGACGAGCTGCCCGACGACGTCACCGTGATCGACAACACGGCCGGGATCCTGGGCGGGATCAAGCTGTGGGACGCGGCGCACGTCGGCGTGGTCGACCCGGAGGCGGCCGGGAGCTGACCGGGGGTGGCCGGCCGTCGCCGGCTCCGCCGGTCAGCGGGTCCAGGCCCGCCAGCGGCGCTCGATCTCCCGCAGGTCGCGGCGCCATCCCCGTTGCACGACGACGGCAGTCGCCTCCTGCACGACGATCAGCTCCCGGGCGACAGGTGCGAGGTCGGGCTCCCGCCGGGAGAGCGAGTCCAACCACGCGAGAGAGACGACGGCGTCGTGGTGCTCGCCCAGTCGCGTCTGGAGCACCTCGGCCGCCCGGGCCACCTTGCGGGCCGGCTTCCCCGCCACCCTGGCCGCCGTCTCCGCCCCGTAGCGGAGAGCTTTGGCCCGGATGCGGAGCTTGTGCAGGTGGGCGTCGGTGGGTGCGGCCCGGGCCGTGCGCCCGGCCCCCCGCAAGTCGTGACACGTCCGCACCAGGAGCCGGGGGAGCACCTCGGCGGCCGGTCCCGTGGCCGCCGGGGTGAAGGGGAGCTGACCGGCGACCCCGTCCACCCGGGCCACCAGCAGGCGGTGGCGTTCCGAGGCCCGCGCCGTACCGGCGTCGGCGGCGGCGGCGGACACGGCGTCGTCGAGGCGGGCGAGCGCGGGGGCGAGGCGGTCGGCGTCGACGACCAGCGGGCCTTGGACGGCCACGTCGTGGCGGAGGACCTGGAGGTCGCGCTCGGCGCCGAGGACGCCGATCCACCACGCCAGGTCGGCGCGCAGCGCCGAGTTCCACGCCGGGTCGAAGAGGGTGCGGAACGTGCGGAGGTTCGACCGCATGCGCCGCATGGCCACCCGGCTCTGGTGGACCTGGCCCTCGGTGGGAGGCTGCAGCCAACCCGTGCCCGAGGTGGCGGCTCGCTCGGGGACGTCGTTCTCCACGAACAGCCGGGCCGCGTCCTCCATGACGTCGCGCAGGACGTCCGCCGCCGACGGGGTCCGCGCCGGCGGGGTCCGCGCCGACGGGTCACGGTGCCCGTCACCAGCGGGATCCCGGTCGCCGAGTGGTGTGCCCGCATCGTCCACGGTGGGACCTCCTGGACGCACTCTACGCTCGGGGCATGCATGCCGTCACCGTCGACGACGGGGCCCTCGTGTTCGCCGAGCGCCCCGACCCCGAACCCGGTCCCGGTCAGGTCCTGGTCGCCGTGCGGGCGGCCGGGGTGAACGGCGCCGATCTGCTGCAGCGACGGGGCTTCTACCCGGCCCCGCCCGGCTCACCCCCGGACATCCCCGGGCTGGAGCTGGCCGGCGAGGTGGTCGCCCTTGGGCCGGACGTGGCGGCGTGGCAGGTGGGAGACCGGGTGATGTCCATCGTCGGCGGCGGCGGCCAGGCCGAGCTGGCCGTGGTGGACGGGTCCGTCGCCCTGCCCGTTCCCGCCGCGATGGGCTGGGCGGAGGCGGGCGGGTTCTCCGAGGTGTTCTGCACCGCGCACGACGCGCTGGTCACCCAGGCCGGACTGCAGGCGGGCGAGCGGGTGCTGGTGACGGGTGCGGCCGGCGGGGTGGGAACGGCCGGGGTCCAGCTGGCCGCGGCGATGGGGGCCGAGGTGGTGGCGTCCGTGCGGCGCCCCGAGCTGCACGGTGCCCTGTCCGAGCTGGGTGCGGCGACCGTGGTCGAGCCGGACGGGGTGGCCGGTGCCGGCCCCTACGACGTCGTCCTGGAGCTGGTCGGTGCGGCGTCGTTGCCCGCCGCGCTCGGGGCCCTGGCCGACGGTGCCCGGGTGGTGGTCATCGGGGTGGGCGGCGGCGCCCGTATCGAGCTGGACCTCCTCGCCCTGATGGGCAGGCGGGCCCGCATCGGCGGCTCCACCCTGCGGGCCCGGTCGACGGAGGGGAAGGCGGCGGTGACGCAGGCCGTCCGGCGAGATGTCCTGCCCATGCTCGCCTCGGGGCGTGTCCGGGTGCCGGTGGCGGCCACGTTCCCGATGGCCGAGGCGACGGCCGCCTACGAGCGGTTCGCCGCCGGCGGCAAGGTGGGCAAGATCGTCCTCGTGAACACCTGACGGGGCAGTCGCCGATGGCGGCGTGGCGGCCGCCCGCCCTCAGCGGCTGACGATCACCGAGGAGCCGTGGCCGAAGAGCCCCTGGTTGGCGGTGATGCCGACCGTCGCCCCCTCGACCTGCCGCCCCGCGGCCCGGCCCTGGAGCTGCCAGACCACTTCGCACACCTGGGCGATGGCCTGGGCGGGGATCGCCTCGCCGAAGCAGGCGAGGCCCCCCGAGGGGTTGACGGGGATGCGCCCGCCGACGGTGGTGTCGCCGTCGCGGATCAGGCGCTCGGCCTCGCCCTCCTTGCACAGCGCCAGGTCCTCGTACCAGTCGAGCTCGAGGGCGGTGGACAGGTCGTAGACCTCGGCCAGGTCGACGTCGTCAGGCCCGATGCCCGCCTCGGCGTAGGCGGCGGCGATCACCGCCGGCTTGAACCCGCCCGACATGCCGGGGGGAGCGGTCACCCCCGAGTCGGTCGAGATGTCCGGCATGTCGATCCGGGTCTGGGGGAAGGTGGGCGTCACCGTCGAGACGGCGTCGATGGTCACCAGGGGTCCGGTCACCCCGTGGCGGCGGGCGAACTCGGTGCTGGCCAGCACCAGCGAGGCGCCGCCGTCGGACGTGGCGCAGATCTCGAGCAGGTGGAGGGGATCGGCGACCACCGGGGAGGCCAGGATGTCGTCCACGGTGACCTCGGCCCGGTAGCGGGCGTTGGGGTTGGCGAGCCCGTGGCGAGCGTTCTTGACCTTGACGGCTGCGAAGTCCTCGGGCGTGGCCCCGTAGAGGTCCATGCGCCGGCGGGCGAACAGGCCGAAGTAGGTGGGATTGGTGGCGCCGATCAGGTGGAAGCGGAGCCAGTCGGGGTCGTTCTTGCGCTCGCCGCCGACGGGGGCGAAGAACCCCTTCGGGGTGGTGTCGGCTCCGACGACGAGGGCGACGTCGCACAAGCCGGCCAGGATCTGGGCCCGGGCGCTGTTGATGGCCTGGGCGCCCGACGCGCAGGCCGCATAGGACGACGAGATGCGGGCGCCGTTCCACCCGAGGGCCTGGGCGAAGGTGGCGCCGGCCACGAACCCCGGGTAGCCGTTGCGGATGGTGTCGGCACCGGCGACGAACTGCACGTCCCGCCACTCGATGCCGGCGTCGCGGAGGGCCTCGGTGGCAGCTGCCACCCCGTACTCGACGAAGTTGCGGCCCCACTTCCCCCACGGGTGCATGCCGGCACCGAGGACGGCCACGCTCCGGCTGGTGTCACGCGCCACGGTCGCCACCTCCTGGGGTGCCGCCGGCCGTACTGCCTGAGGTGCTCCCGGTCGGCTTCCACTTCCACACCACGACGTCGTCACCGCTCTCGGGGTCGGCGTAGAGGGTGTCGACCACCAGCTCGACGGGCATGCCGACACGGAGCTCGTCCGTTCCCACCCCGGCAACCATCTGGCCGAGGACCACCATCTGCTCGGTGGCCAGCTCGACGGCGGCGATGGCGAAGGGCGCGTAGGGATCGGGAGCGACGAAGGGCGCTGGCGGCTGGTAGCGGGCGTCGGTGTACGACCAGATGGTCCCGTGCCGGCTGAGCGGAGTCCGGGTGTGGTCGGTGCAGGTGCACTCGGGGTTGCGGCAGAGGCCCTCCTGGGCGGGGAAGGCGTACGTGCCGCACCCCGTGCAGCGGCTGCCCAACAGGGCGGGCTCGCCGTCGAGGGTGAACCACCCGTCGACGGCCGGCCTCCGGGCACGCCCGGTATCGGTGGTCATGGACGAAATGCTAACGCACCGTCAGAAACCGGTGCCGGGGTGTCGGTGCCGGACGGGTACCCGCCGGGCGACCTGCGCCGGCACCGGTGGGCCACGGGTAGCGTGCCAGCCATGCGCTTCGCCACCGACGTCACCGTCACCGGCCCCTGGCGGTCCCCGGCGCAGATGCTCGCCGACCAGGTGATCGGCGACCACGCGTCGGTCCACGACGAGGGGATGGCCGCCTCGGTCGGCCTGGCCGGTGCGCCCATCGAGGGCCCCACCCACTTCAGCCAGTTCGATCCCCTGGCCGTCACCGTGTGGGGACGGCGCTGGTTCGAGGAGGGGTGCATCTCCAGTCACTTCCGCACCATGGTGGTGGAGGGGGAGCGGGTCCAGGCGTCGCTCACGACGGCCGGTCCCGATCGGGCATCCGTCGAAGCCCACAAGGAAGACGGCGCCCAGGTTCTGGCCGGCACGGCATCGGTGGGCACCGGGGCGGGTCCGACCGAACTGGACCGGCGCCTCGCCTCGCTGCCCGACCCGGGCGACCTCTTCATCGTCGACCGGCTCGAGGTGGGCATGCGCACCGACGGTGGCGTCGCCACCATGACCCGGGACGAGTCCAACGGGCCGCTCTACCCGTTCTCCCTCGACGACAAGCTGGGCCGGATCACCGAGCCGCACCCGTGGTACACGGAGGAGGGCGGTACCTCGTCGCCGTGGGGCACGGCCGTCGTCCCCCTGGAGATGGTGAGCGTCCTGGCCCACCGGGGTGGGAACGACCTGCCGGTGCGCGGTCCTGCACTCGGGCTCTTCCTCGACCTCGAGGTGCGCCTGGTCGACGGCCCCGTCCTGGTCGGGCGTCCCTACCGGCTCGAGCACCAGGTGGTCGGGCTGGGGCAGAGCCGCCGCACCGAGTCCTACTGGACCCGCACCACCGTGACCGACGAGGAGCGGGGCACGGTCACCGCCGCCGTCCTCCTCCACTCGGGGGTGTTCAAGGCGTCGTACGCCGGCTACCCGCAGGATCGACCGGCCTGACCGCCCCACCGGACTGGCGGGGACCCGCGCAGGCACCTGCCGGCGTTCCCGAAGGCGACGGCCCCCCGGTCGGTGTCAGCCCGGCCGCCCACCGGCGGGGAGCACCTCTTCCAGTGCTGCGACGGGCAGGCCGTGGGCGTCTGCGACCGCCGGGTAGACGACCGCCCCGCCGGCCACGTTGACACCGCGGGCCAGCGCCGGGTCGGCCGCCACGGCGACGGCCGCCCCCCGTCCGGCCAGCTCGAGGACGTAGGGCAGGGTGACGTTGGCGAGTGCATGGGTCGACGTGTGGGGCACGGCGCCCGGCATGTTCGCCACGCAGTAGTAGATGGTGTCGTGCACCACGAAGGTCGGGTCCGAGTGCGTCGTCGGCCTGCTGTGGGCGAAGCACCCGCCCTGGTCGATGGCCACGTCCACCAGTACGGCACCGGCCTTCATCTTCCGCGCCAGCGCGTCGTCGACCAGCTCGGGCGCCCGGGCCCCGGTCACGAGGACGGCACCGACCACCAGGTCGGCGTCGGTCACCACCCGGGTCACCTCGTAGGTCGTCGACGCCAGGGTCTGCAGTCGCCCCTGGAACATGCGGTCGAGGCGGCGGAGCTTGTCGACGTCGCGGTCGAGGACCACAGTGGCGGCACCCATGCCGACCGCCACCGCCGCGGCGTTCGTCCCCACCGTCCCGGCGCCGAGCACCACCACCTGAGCGTCGCGGGCTCCCGGCACGCCGCCGAGGAGCACTCCCCGGCCACCGGCCTCTCGCTCGAGAAAGTGGGCTCCCACCTGGGGGGCCATCCGCCCGGCCACCTCGGACATCGGCGTGAGGAGCGGGAGCGAACCGTCCGCCCGTTGCACCGTCTCGAAGGCGATGGCGGTGGCGCCTGACGTCACCAGCGCGTCGGTGCAGGCGCGGGACGCAGCGAGGTGGAGGTAGGCGAACACCACGAGGCCGGGCCGGAGGAACCCGTACTCGGGCGCCACCGGCTCCTTGACCTTGACCACCAGGTCCGCCTGCCCCCACACGTCGCCGGCCGATGCGGCGATGTGGGCGCCGGCCGCCTCGTACTCGGCGTCGGCGATGGACGAGCCCTCACCGGCGCCCCGCTCGACGGACACCCGGTGGCCGGCCCGGACGAGCTCGTGGACGCCGGCGGGCGTCATGGCCACCCGGTACTCGTCCGCCTTCACCTCTCTCGGCACACCTACCTGCATGGGCCACCTCCTCCGGTGCGTCAGCCTGCTCCCACCTTGCCCCTCCCACCCTGCCCGCGTCGGGCATGGCGCGCCTGGCGACGCCGGTCGGCCCGCGGCCCGGTTCATTGGCGCAGGTGGGAGCGGAGCGGGCGGAGCGTGCCCGGTGGCGCGGCCAGCACGTGCGGGCCCGGAGGTGCCCGCTCAGGTGGCGGGCCGGTCGGGGATCGGAGCCAGCCCCCGCAGCGCGGTGCCGGCCGTCTCGGCGACCGCCGTGCGCGCCGGCAGGGACCGGCGGTGTCGGAGCCAGAGGATGAACGCGGCGAAGACGGTGTTGCAGGTGAGGAGGGTCACCGGGTAGAGGAGCGTCACCACGCTGAACACGTCGAGGGCGAGTATCCCGGCCAGCATCCGGACCGCTCCGCTGAGGAAGAGGAGCGGCGACTCGTGCTCCGGTTGACCCTGGGCCAGGCGGACGCTCGGGACGAAGCCGATGACCTCGACGGCGGCGATGGTGATGACCGCCCCGAGCGGGTTGCCGGTGAGCGCCCACAGCCCCACCGCGCCGAGGGCGCCGGCCAGGCTGAGCCAGTCGACGGGGTGCATCGACCATCGCCCGTGCCTGAGCGACAGCACGGTGATGGCTGCGCAGAAGGTCGCGGCGATCCCCAGGATGGCCGTGCCGGGGCCGGCGTGCTTGTCGATCTGCGCCGCCAGTCCGATGGCGGTGATGGACGTCCAGATGGCCCACGACACCGGGTGGGGGCGGATCCGCCCGGAGGGGATGGCGACCAGGTACGTGACGTAGGGCCCGCTGGCCACCAGCCCGACCCCAACCAGTACCCACTGCCAGGTCGAACCCATCACCCCGCCATTCTCGCAGCGCCCACCGGGGCCCGGATCGTCGTGCACCTGCCGCCGCCGTAACCTGGGCCCATGACCCCCGGTCCTGCCCAGAGCCTCGACGACGGCCGGGTGGTGCGCGGCCTGCGCAACCGCGAAGCCCTGGTCGAGGCCATCATCACCCTGAACGAGGAGGGGGTGCTGCGCCCGAGCGCAGCCGAGATCGCCGAGCGGGCCGGCGTCTCGCTCCGCTCCGTCTACCGGCACTTCGAGGACATGGCCGGCCTGCACGAGGCCGCCGCCCAGCGCCAGTTGGAGCGGATCGCACCGCTCATCGTCGAGGTGCCTCCCGAGGGACCGCTGGCCGCACGGATCGAGGCGTTCGTCGACCACCGGGCCCGGCTCCTCGAGACCAACATCCCCGTGCGCCGGGCCGCCGACCTGCGCGAGCCGTTCTTCCCCGAACTGCGCCGGGTGCTCGACGGCGGGCGCCGCATGCTGCGGGACCAGGTGGAGACGACGTTCGCTCCCGAGATCGACGCCCTCCGGGGAGCCGACCGGGACGCGGCCCGCCGGGCCGCCGACCTGGCCGCCAGCTACGAGGCGTGGGAGTTCCTCCGCGTCTACCAGGGCGCCTCGTTCGACGAGGCGTCGGCCGTCATGGCCCGGTTGCTGCGGGCGGCGCTGGCGGCGGACTGACCCGGGCAGTCTGCCGACCGGGGGTTACCTCCGTGGTGAACCGGCCTCCGTCGTGGACCGGCGGCGCGCCACCGCCTGCCGGAAGCGGGCCACGGGGGCGCACGCTCGCGGCAGGCGGGTGACGTGCCGCCCGGGGTGGGTCAGGGCAGCAGCTGGGTGACGGGTGCCACCGGCACGCCGTCGCTCCACGAACCCATGTCGAAGGTGACACTGGTCTGGCCGGCCAGTTGGGCGTCGAGCGCGGCCCAGTAGAAGCGGTAGTCCAGCGCGTCGAGGGTGCCGGTTCCGTCGAAGACGAAGTCGGACAGCCACGACGGCAGGATGCCGGTGCTGGTGGTCGGCGCCATGTGGTTGGCCAGCAGCGCCGGCGAGCCGTGGGTGTCGGAGTGGGCCTCGTAGACGACCCTCGACGATGCATGGGTCAGGGCGTCGTAGAGCATGGTGGGGTCCACCGACGGCGGCGCGATGGTGTCCTGGTCGCCGGTGAGGATCATCGTCGGCACGGTGATCCCGGCAGCGCACGACTGCCACGGCACCGGCGTGATGTGGACGAACGACGCCACGAAGCTGGGCAGCGACGCGTTGGGGTTCACCGACGGGTTGGCGAAGGTGATGGCCTGGACGGGCACCCCACCGTCGGCCGTCCAGCAGGCGGCGAGCGACCCGCCGAGCGAGTGGCCCCACAGGGTGATGTGGTTGCGCTCAGCCAGCGAACCGAGGTGGCCGAGGGCGTCGTTCACCGCGCTGATGGCCCGCTGCTCCATGGTGTTCTGGTTCGTGTCCATGAGGATCCCGATCAGCCCGGCCAGGTTGTACTGGGGGAAGATCACGATGTTGCCCTCGGACGTGAGGTGGTCGATGAGCCCCTGGTAGATCTGGGGCGCCTGGAGCTCGAACCCGTGGAGTATGACCACCACCGGTGCCGAGGTGCCGTCCTTCAGTGTGGTGGGCACGTACCACCACACCTCGGAGCCGGCCCACTGGTTGCCGTCGACGCCCTCCCAGTAGCCGGACGAGATGGCCGACGCCTGGGAGCCGTAGCCGGTGGCCTGCTGCCCGGGCGGTGTCGGCGTGGCCGCGCCGGCGGGCGTGACGCCGGCAGCGACACCCAGCCCCGATCCGGTGATCACAGCCGCCGCCACTGCAGCAGCCCGCATCAATCGATACATGGTTCCCCCCTTGTGCGATTGGCAGGTGGTGCCTCCGGGTAGATAGAGGCACTAGTAGTGACTCTAAACCGCCCTCCTCGGGATGTCGAGGGGTCGGGTGGTCGCCACCACCGAGGGTGGTGGGAGACTGTCCGGATGGACGGAACCGACGCCGCGCCGTCCGACGGGGCGCTCGGCGGTCCGCCTGGCGCCGGGCCCGACGACGCACGCCGTGCCGAGGCCGGCGCAGAGGCCGGTGTGCTCGAGCTCCATGTGGGGCCGATGGCCGCCGGCGGGGGCTGCGTGGCCCATGCCCCGGACGGCCGAGTGGTCTTCGTCAGGCACTCACTCCCCGGCGAGCTCGTGCGGGCCCGGGTCACGTCCGAGACGGCACGGTTCCTTCGAGCTGACGCGGTGGCTGTTGTCGAGCACTCCCCCGACCGGGTCGATCCCCCGTGCCCGGCGGCCGGTCCCGGAGCATGTGGTGGGTGCGACTGGCAGCACGCGGCCATCCCCGCCCAGCGCCGGCTGAAGTCCGAGCTCGTCTCCGAGCAGTTGCGCCGCCTGGCCGGCATCGACGCCACCATCGACGTGGAGGAGCTCCCCGGCACGCCGGACGGGCTCGGCTGGCGGACCCGCGTCCAGTTCACCGTGGACGACACCGGCCGGGTGGGCATGCGGCGGCACCGCTCCCATGACGTCCACCGGCTGGAGGGTTGCCCCATCGCCCATCCCGCCGTCGAGGCAGTCGGGGTGGAGGCCCACCGGTGGCCGGGCGTGGAACGGGTCGAGGTCGAGGCCTCGGCAGAGGAGGGCGATGCCGTCGTCGTGGTCCACCGTGCCCGGAGCGGTCCACGCACGGGCACCCGGGCGCTGCCCGCGGTGGATGCCGGACTGGTTGACGGACGCCGCACGGTGGTCCCGCCGGACGTTCTCCGCCACCGGGTGCGGGGCAGGGAGTTCCGGGTCAGCGCCGGCGTGTTCTGGCAGGTGCACCCGGCGGCTCCGGCCGTCCTTGCCGGCGCGGTGCTCGACGCCCTGGCGCCGGTCGCCGGGGAGTCGGTCGCCGACCTCTACGCCGGCGCCGGCCTGTTCGCCGCGCTGGTGGCCGAGCGGGTGGGCAACCAGGGGGCGGTGGTAGCGGTCGAGCGTGACGGGGCCGCCTGCGCAGACGCCCGGGTCAACACGGCCGACCAGCCCCAGGTGTCGGTGGTCCACGCCGGCGTCACCCCGCAGGTCGTGACCGGGCGGTTGGGCCGGCCCGACCTGGTGATCCTCGACCCCGCCCGCGAGGGTGCCGGCCGCGACGTCAGCGCCGCGCTGGCCGCACTGGTGCCCGCGCCGCGGCGCATCGCCTACGTGGCCTGTGAACCGGCCTCGCTCGGCCGCGACCTCCGGGTCTTCCTCGACGCCGGGTGGCGCCTGGCGTCACTGCGCGCCTTCGACCTGTTCCCGATGACCGAGCACGTCGAGGTGGTCGCCGTGGTGGAGCCGCCGTCGGCGTGAGCGCCGGCGGCTGGCCGGGTGGTCGGCTGTCGCCCTCCTCCGGGCCTTGGCGGCCGGTCAGGTCTGCGACGCGGACCCGCTGCCGAGCCCGCCGGCCAACCTCACCTTGGCGATGCGGGCGTCGTCCCACCCCAGCACGTCATGGAGGACCTGGTCGGTGTGCTGCCCGGGCTCGGGTGCCTTGGTCGGCACCGGCAGCTCCTCGCCCACGAACTTGAGGGGGGTGGGGAGCTCGTCGGCGCCGAGGCGCTCCTTCGGGATCCACTGGAAGCGGTCCCGGAACTGCGGGTCGTCGGCGATGGTCTGGGGGGTGTTCACCGGCCCGATGGGTACGTTCGCCTCGACCCCGAAGGCGATCCACTCGGCCGCCGTCCGCGATGCGAAGATGTCGCGCAGCTCCCTCCGAAGCTCCGTGTTTCCCCGGGCATGGTCGGCGTAGCGGGAACCGGGCCACCGGTCGAACAGGTCGGTGCGGTCGAGCGCGGTGCAGAAGTTCTTCCAGAAGGCCTGCTCGGACGCCATGAAGAGGACGTGCCTGCCGTCCGCCGCCTCGTAGACCTGGTAGCGGACGCCCTCGACCATGCCGGCGGTGCCCGGCGCCCGGCGTTCGTAGCCGTCCGCCTTGTTGCCCGTCACCTCGTCCTCGGGGCGTTCGTAGGCGCGCCACGTCTCGCTCCGGTACCAGTCCATGGCCGCGGCCGCGTCGGACTGGGCGATCTCGACGAAACCGCCCTCGCCGGTGGTCCTGGCCCGGAGCACGGCGGCCACGATGCCCAGGGCGCCGAAGAGGGGACCGGCGTGGATGCCCATCGAGGCGTGCTCGGGCAGGTAGGTGAAGCCCTCCTCGTTCACCTGGGGGGAGACGATCCCGGCCCACACGTCGTAGGCGATGCCGTGGCTGGGGAGGTCTCGGTACGGGCCGGTCATGCCGTAGCCGGAGATGGTGCAGAAGACGAGGGACGGCTTGAGCTCCCGAAGCTGCTCGTAGCCCACACCGCGCCGGGCCAGACCGCCCGGGCGCATGGCCTCGACCACCACGTCCGACTCCCTGGCCAGCTGGCGGAAGACGTCGAGGTCGGTCTCGTTGCGGAGGTCGAGGGTGATCGACCGTTTGCCCCGGTTGATGTGGAGATGCATGAGCGAGACGCCCTCGACGATGGGCCACGTCATCTCGCGGATGTAGTCACCGGCCGGGGGTTCGACCTTGATGACTTCGGCGCCGAGGTCGACGAGCGGCATGGTCACTGCTGCGGGCCCGAGGGCGGACGCCTCGAGGATGCGGATGCCTTCGAGGGGGGCGGTTGGCATCGGGGTCCTCCGTTCGGTTCGGGTGGCGAGCGGATCGGCGCTGGTGTTCGCACCGGTTGCGCGGACGGCATCGTATCTGACGGGACGTCAGATACGCGCAG
The DNA here is from genome assembly GCA_021799615.1 of Actinomycetes bacterium. GTDB lineage: Bacteria > Actinomycetota > Acidimicrobiia > Acidimicrobiales > RAAP-2 > JAJZDI01. The sequence goes on along the minus strand of JAJZAC010000055.1, from coordinate 1,290 downwards.
CCGTGGCTGCGGAGCGGCTCCGGTGCCTCGGGTAGAGTGGTGGCCCTGCGCGACGCCAGCCGCCGTGCAGACACGCGCTCGTAGCTCAACGGACTAGAGCATCTGACTACGGATCAGAAGGTTGGGGGTTCGAATCCCTCCGAGCGCGCTGGAAACGTCCAGGTCAGCGGTCATTACGCGTCCAGGGCCCTGCTGCAGCCGGCAGCCACGATGCCAAGGTGGCAGCCAAGCAGATCGACGCTGCCCGACAGGAGCCACGTCGGTTGAGGCGTTCTGCGACGAGAGCGCTACCGCGGGTTCGGTGGACGCGGCTCGCTCTGATCCACCGCTGGGACGCTGGTGGGCGAGGAGTGCGCGCCACCCTGAGTCGGCGAACGGGGACGCTCTCGCTCGCCGTCCGGCGCGCGTTCTGGGACACGGAGCGGCGGGGGGCCTCGCGCTCGGATCGCCGATTCGGGGTGCATCTCTCCCGGCATCCTTCGTCTGGCTACTGAGCACACATCAGCCAACTCGGGGCGGCTTGACCCACGACTATCTGTCGGCGCAAGCCGCGTGCTCCTGCGAGCACGCGGCCGGCATGGCGCCTTGCTGCAGCAGCTCGATCGGTTATGTTTGACATAACTGGTTGTGTCTGACAAACTGGCTCCCGGTGGAGATCCGGTTCACGCAGGCGGCACGGCGTCACAGGATCGGGAGAGCTTCGGTTCGCTTCGTGCTGGCGCGCACCTCCCCGACAGGCGTTACGAGCTCACATGGCAGCCCAGCATGGCGGTGGGTCGGCACCGACGAGCGGGGCCGAGAGCTCGAGATCGTGGCAGTGGAGGTCCAAGGCGCTCGGGATCCCGAACCGGTGATGCTTGTCCTCCACGTCATGCCCACCCATTATCGGAAGGAGCCATCATGACCAAGCGAAGTGCACCCCCGGTCAGCACCGACACTCCCATCGGCTCGGACATCGACCTCGAACGCGAAGATGTCCGCTTGGCCGACGGCACCCGGCTCACCCCAGCCTTGGCCGAGTCGATCGTCGAGGAAGCTCGCCGGCCCGGTGGCCGTCCCTCGCTGTCCGGCACGGCCGTCCACTCACCGCAGATCGCGTTTCGAGTCCCCGCCGCGGTCCGTGACCGCGCTGCTCGGGTCGCGGCCGAAGAGGGCAAGACGGTCTCACAGCTCGCTCGCGAGGCGCTCGAGGCCCGTCTCGGCGCCTGAGGCGTTCGGCCGCCCAGGAGACAAGGGCTGATGGGTGGGGCCCTCTCGGCGATCGAGAGGAAGGCACGGCCCGTCCATGGG
>JAJZAC010000163.1 GCA_021799615.1 Actinomycetes bacterium | reverse complement strand
ACGGCCAGCAGCGCCGCCCCGGCCGCCGCCACGACCGCCGCGTCTCCGAGGCCGAGGATCCGGAGCCCGGCGGCCAGGGTGACGGTGGTCAGGACCGGGGCGAGCAGACGTGCCGGCACGCGGGTGGCGAGGAGCGCCCCTGCGCACGCCAGTGGTACGGCGCCGAGGGCGAGCGACGCGGCGAGGGAGGCGTCCGGGTGGCCGAAGGCGATCGCCCCCAGGGCAGCGGCGGCGGTCAGGGGAACGGCCTGGGCCAGGTCGGACCCGATCAGGCTCCGGGTGTCGATGCCCGGCACCACCAGGAGCAGGGCGACGACCATGAGCGAGCCGGACCCCACGGACGTGGCGCCGACCAGGAGCCCGCAGCCGGCGCCGACGGCGACGGCGGCCCGTGGCGAGGCGGGAGCCGACCTACCGCCGGCCGACCTCCGGCGGCGTCCGGGTCCCCGTCGCCCCCGCAGGCTCATGGCCGCGGCGCCGGCGACCAGCACCCCACCCAGTGCCAGGTCGATCCCGCGGGCCGCTCCCCGGCCGGGACCGAGGGCGGCGGCGACCGCCGTCCCCACCAGCACCGCGGGGACCGAGCCGGCCGACAGGCGGCCGGCCAGGCGCAGGTCGACGTTGCCCCGCCGCAGGTGCACGGCGGCGGCCGCCGGGCGGATGGCCAGGGCAGCCACCAGGTCGGTGGCCACCGCGGTCTGGGGGTGGACGCCGAACACGACCACGAGGAGGGGGGTGACGAGGGCTCCGCCTCCGGAGCCGGTCAGGCCGACGAGGAACCCGGTGGCGGCGCCGGCGGCGGCGACGGCCCACTCAACGTGCACGGGACGCGGGCGGGTCGGCAGGCCTGTGACGCCGGGAGCCCCGGACGGCAGCGGGGACGGCAGCGGGGACGGCAGCGGGGACGTCGGTCGTCAGGAGCATTGTCGACTAATCCTATAAACAAAATAGGATCACTCGTCAATGGGATCGGGGCAGGTCGCCGAGCTGCAGCCGGCGCCCCCGGGGACGACGTCGCGCCCGTAGTATCTCTGCTGCCCCGGCTGCCCGGCCGGCGGCGACCCGAGAGGACCTCCGCGTTGTTCCGCCCCGTCCCCACCGAAGCCGACTTCGTCGCCGTCGAGCGGTCAGAGCTCGAGCGATGGGCCCGTCACCGTGTCTTCGAGCGCTCGGTCGAGCTGCGAGCGGGGGCCACCCCCTGGGTCTTCTACGAGGGCCCCCCGACCGCCAACGGCCGGCCCGGCCTCCACCACGTGTGGGCCCGGGTCTACAAGGACCTGTTCTGCCGGTACCGGACGATGCGGGGCTACGCCGTTCCCCGGCGGGCCGGGTGGGACACCCACGGCCTGCCCGTCGAGGTCGAAGTGGAGAAGCAGCTGGGCATCAACACCAAGCGCCAGATCGAGGAAGAGGTCGGGATCGCCGAGTTCACCCGGCTGTGCAAGGAGTCGGTCCGCAACTACGTCGACGACTGGAAGCGCCTCACCGAGCGCATCGGCTACTGGGTCGACCTCGACGACGCCTACTGGACCTTCGATCCCGACTACGTCGAGGCGGTGTGGGCCAACCTGAAGGCGATCTGGGACCAGGACCTGCTCTACGAGGACCTGAAGGTCGTCCCCTACTGCCCCCGGTGCGGCACCGCGTTGTCCAGCCACGAGCTGGGGCAGCCCGACGTCTACCGCGACGTGGTCGACGAGTCGGCCTACGTGCGCTTCCCCCTCACCGGGGAGGACGGCGGCGAGGGCGGCCCGGGCGCCCAGCGCGTGGCGGCCGCACTGGGACGCCCGTCGCTCGACGGCGTCGCGCTGGTGGCGTGGACGACCACGCCGTGGACCCTCCTCTCCAACACGGGTCTCGCCGTCAACCCGGAGCTCGACTACGTGCTGGTGGGCGACGACATCGTCGCAGCGTCGCTTGCCGAGGCCGTGTTCGGCGAGGGCGCCGTCCCGGCGGCCACCATCCCCGGCGCCGACCTGGTGGGTCTCCGCTACACCCCGCCCTTCGGCGACGTCGAACTGCCACCCGGCCAGGGGGCAGCAGCCTGGCGGGTGGTCCCCGGCGCCTTCGTCGAGGCCGACGAAGGTACCGGCATCGTCCACCTGGCACCGGCCTTCGGCGAGGTGGACCGTCAGGTGGGCCAGGAGCACGGCCTGCCCGCCCTCAACCCCGTCGGCCCCGACGGCTGCTTCACCGGTGCCGTGCCCTGGCTCGAGGGCGAGCCGGTGCGGGAGACGAACGGCCGGGTGAACGACCGGTTGGAGGCGGCCGGGCTGTTGGTGCGCCGCCTCTCCTACGAGCACACCTACCCCCACTGCTGGCGGTGCGGCACCGCACTCATCTACTGGGGCAAACCGAGCTGGTACATCAGGACGTCGGCTCGCAAGGACGACCTGGTCGCCCAGAACCGGACGGTGGGGTGGCACCCGGAGCACATCCGGGACGGGCGGATGGGCGAGTGGCTGGTGAACAACGTCGACTGGGCCCTGTCGCGGGACCGGTTCTGGGGGACGCCGCTACCGGTGTGGCGGTGCGAGGCCGGGCACGCCGTCTGCGCCGGGTCGCTGGCCGAGCTGTCGGACCTGGCCGGGCGCGACGTGACGGGCGTGGACCCCCACCGGCCGGCCATCGACGAGGTGACGGTGCCGTGCGCCGAGTGCGCAGCGGCGGGAGCACCGGCCGACATGCGCCGGGTGGAACCGGTGATCGACGCCTGGTTCGACTCGGGGTCGATGCCCACCGCACAGTGGGGCTACCCCCAGGCGCCGGGTTCGGCCGACCGGTTCACCTTCCCCGCCGACTTCATCTGCGAGGCCATCGACCAGACCCGGGGCTGGTTCTACTCGCTGCTCGCCGTCAACACCCTGGTCCGGGGCCAGACCCCGTACCGCAACGTGCTGTGCCTCGGGCACATCGTCGACGCCGACGGCCGCAAGATGTCGAAGAGCGTCGGCAACGTGATCGACCCCTGGGACATCGTCGACACCCGGGGCGCCGATCCGCTGCGGTGGTGGATGTTCTCCCAGGGCTCCCCGTGGACCCCCACCCGGGTCAGCTTCGACGCCATCGACGCCTCCCTGCGCGACACCCTGCTCACCCTGTGGAACACCTGGTCGTTCTTCGCCACCTACGCGTCGCTGAACGGGTTCGACCCGGCCGACCCCGGGATCCCGCCGCCGTCCGAGCGGGGCGTGCTCGACCGGTGGCTCCGCTCCCGGCTCCATTCCACCGTGGCGGCGGTGACCGCCACCCTCGACGGCTACGAGCCCACCCCGGCGGCCACCGCCGTGGCCGAGCTGGTCGACGACCTGTCCAACTGGTACGTGCGGCGCAGCCGGCGGCGGTTCTGGCGGACGGATCCGGGTACGGACCCGTCGGACGCCCTGGCCGCCCAGGCCACCCTGCACGAGGCGCTGGTGACCGTGGCCCTGCTGCTGGCACCGTTGTGCCCGTTCCTGGCCGACCGCATGTGGTGCGACCTGACGGGAGCCGATCCTGACAGCGGTGCCTCGGTCCACCTGGCCGACTGGCCCGAGGCCGATGCCGGGGCGGTGGACACCACGCTCGAAGCGTCGATGGCCCTGGCCCGCCGGCTCACCTCGCTCGGGCGGGCGGCCAGGGGCG
>JAJZAC010000054.1 GCA_021799615.1 Actinomycetes bacterium | reverse complement strand
GTGGTCGTCACGGCGGCACCGGCGTTGGTCTCAGCCAGTACGGAGAGTCCGCTGGCCGCCAAGGCCAACGCCGCTCCGCAGGCCGCCACACGGCGTCCCCATTTCTTCGTTCGTTGCATTGATGGTTTCTCCCTACTAGTCAAGCAATGGAACCTGCACCCACGGCACAGGCCGGGTGTCGAACGATGCCCCGGCATCGGCTGGGGCGACTGCTCCCCCGTCCACCGTGCGACGCCTCGCGAACCCGGTGTCGGCCCGTCATAGGCCCACTGTCGAGTCGGATCGACGCGACGGTGCCGACGGCGGCCGATGAGCCGCGCCGTCTTCGTCTCGGCAGTTCTGCCAACGAAGCGGACACGACCGACTGCCACTCACGCTCCCCCGTCGAACGGCATCCCCTCCCCCCGCTACAAGTCGCTGACGCCGGACCATGAGCGAACACGCCCAACATCAGGCACCCCGTTCGCCTGCCCGTGCAGACAGGCGTTGCTGCCCAGAGCGACCATCCGGCCTGGTGCTGCCCCGGCACTACAGCCCTCAGCACCTGCTCCGAGGACTGCCGAAATTGCCGACCGAGGAATTACACCTTGCCTGGAGGGTGATCTGCAGGGGGCAGCGTACGCCCGGTCGAGCGCACGGTCAAGTTGTTACCGACGGTCACCCTGGGGTGGGCGAGTGCGTCCCGAGTGCGTCCGCACGCCGTCGGTCTGGCTCCACCGAGCTCATGCCGCCACCATGCACGCATCCACCTCCTGCGTCCCGAGGGCGAGATCGCCCCCCACGGACTCGGATCGGCAGCAGCCAGCCCGGATCCGGGGGGCGGCCCGGGCGCAGACGGCCGTGGCACGTGCAGGGGGTCGCGCCCCTTCAGCCGCAGCGGTGTGGGCTGCAGCCCGACGGCCTGCACGACGTCGTTTCCGCACGTTGGTGGGTGGCGTTGGGCGGTGGCGCTCACCTGGCGGACGCGCGGAGCGCTCGGACCGGTCAGGTGCGGTGCTCGGGCAAGAGCAGGATGCCGGCCCACGATTCGACCTTCATCGGGGCGCGGGATTCACCTGCGATCTGCGCCCCGGCCAGCAAGGCCAGGAACGGGGTTCCGGAGGTGCGCCTCGATGCGGCACGGCGGCTCCGGCAGGTCCGGTCCACCAGCTGCGGCCCCGTCACCATGCGGTGCCGGCGCTCGCCGGCGCCGTGAGGGCGGTCTCCGGCCATCCCGTCACCGCTCGGTGCCAGATCCACAGGATCCGAAGCATCGATCGCGTTCTGCCCGACAAGGGTGGCTGGCCCAGCCAGGACCATCGACACCGCCGTCGCCAGCCGGTCGAACGTTGCCCGGCAGAGGTCCTGCATACCGAGTACTGATGGCGTCGCCTCGTTCTCGAAATCGAGCGTGCCAAGGCCTGCGGTGCGGCCGGGCCGGCGGCGGACGACTCCCCGCTCGATCAGGAGGTCGGCGCCCATCAGGGCCCCCTTGGCGCTCACGCGGGCGAGGCCGGCATCAGCCCGCACGGTCAGTCCGGCCTCAGTACGTGCCGGCACGCCGTCTTCCTGCCGGCCGCCACGCCAGACCAGCCGACCGGGACGCAGCCGCCACCCGCCACCTGACCTGAGCGGCGGGGCGGCGGAAGCGCCCGGCCGTCACCGCTTCTTGTGCCATCGGTAACTGGAGGGGAAGCCGGTCCGGGTGGTGGCCATGCCGACCATCGGAGCGTTGAGGAAGTGACCACCCATCGACCCGTAGAAGCCGGCGTCACCGAAGGCGAAGATCCCACCGTCGGAGGTATCCAGCCAGTAGCCCCCCCCGGTCGGCGTCGGCGCCATACCCACCACTGGCTGGTCGAGCGGGCGCCCACCCATCGACCCGTAGAAAAGGGCCGCTCCGAAGGTGAACACGCCGCCGTCGGCGGCGTCGATCCAGTAGCCATTGCCGCTCGGGTACACAGCGATCCCCACCATCGGCGCTTTCAGGGGTTGACCGGCCATCGACCCGTAGAAGCCGGCGTCACCGAAGGCGAAGACGCCGCCGTCGGCGGCCACCAGCCAGTAGCCCCTGCCGTCTGCGGTGGGGGCCATCCCCACGATCGGCTGGTTGAGCCGCATGTCACCCATCGACCCGTAGAAGCCGGCGTCGCCGAAGGTGAAGATGCCGCCGTCGGAGGCCACCAGCCAGTAGCCCTTGCCGTCTGCGGTGGCGGCCATCCCCACGATCGGCTGGTTGAGCTTGTGGTTCCCGGTCGACCCATAGAAGCCGGCGTCGCCGAAGGTGAAGATGCCTCCGTCGGCGGCGACCAGCCAGTAGCCCTTGCTGTCAGGGGTGACCGCCATACCCACCACCGGCTGGTTGAGCGGGCGTCCACCCATCGACCCGTAGAACTGAGCGTCGCCGAACGAGAAGATGCCGCCGTCGGCGGCCACCTCCCAGTAGCCGCGTGGGGTGTTGAACGCCACGACGACCAGTGCGTACGGCGCTGACGTCACCGGCAGGGTCGAGTACGAGCCCGAGTAGGTGGCCACGATCGGGTGCGTGCCGATGGTGGAGAAGCTGGTCCGGCAGTCCGCCACGTAGGGTGCCGTCTTGGATACCAGGATGCCCTGGCACGACGGGATCGGGACCCCCCCATCGGTGAAGTTCACCGTGCCGGACGGATAGATCGGGGTGAGGGTGGCGATGATCGTCACCGGAGAGCCCTTGGCGGCGACCACGGGATTGGAGGACACCGTGATCGCCGTCTGCGCAGGTTTCACCTCCAGCACGATGATCTGATCGAGGCTCTGCGACGCTGTGCCGTGGGGGACAGGAGCAGAGTGCAGGATCGGTGCCCCGCCGGAGGGTGGCGTGCCCCCGGGGACGGTGGCGCTCGTGATGGAGACGGGACCCTGCTGCCAAGCGGCGCAGGAGGTCAGAGCCAACGCACACGAGACGGCAGCGAACGTGCCCGCCATGACGCGACCCCACCCGGGCCGGCCGGCTCCCCACCAAGTCAGACGCATCTGACGGATCCGCATAGCGCAGCGACCATCCCATTCTCCCATGGGTACCGGGAACCCTCGAGACCGTAGGTCGAACCGCAGGCACGGACAACCCGTTGTTCCATGCTTGCACACGCAGGGCGCGCGGGCATGGACCGGTTGGCCGGCATCGCGTCTCCGGGGGACCGGACCGGACGCCGGCAGACGGACGCCGCAGCGATGGCCGGACCTGGGGACATGGAACGGGAGACCCGGCACCGCAGCACCGGTCCCGAGCAGTCCTTCAGCAGTCCTTCAGTCCGGGGCGACCGACAGGTCGTCGAGATGGGACGGGAGGCGGTCCCGCCACGCGGCAGCCGCGTCGGCCACGAGCACGTCGACGAGGCCCTCCACCACGATGCGATCGCCCCCGGCGCGGCCCAGGACGCGCACCTCGATCCCGGCTGCCGCAGCCAGTGGGACCACGTCGTCCAGCCGCTCGGTGCAGGCGACCACCACCGAGGGGCCCTCGCCGAACAGCTCGGCGTGCCCGGCAATCCCCGACACCTCGAGGCCGACCCCCGAGCGCACGGACATCTCGGCCAGTGCGACCCCGAGCCCGCCGCCCGAGACGTCGTGCACCCCGACCAGCAGCGGCTCCTCCCCGGCCACGCCCGGCGCCACCAGGTCGCAGATCAGGTCGACCAGGCGGCGGTGGCCGGCCAGATCGAGCGGGGTGGGAGTGCCGTGGCGGTGGCCGTGGAGCTCCACGGCCCAGCGCGACCCGGCGAGCGACGGCTCCGGCGCCCCCGGCGGCGACAGTCGCAGCACCGTGGCGCCGTCCTCGAGGCCGACCCCGGGTGGCCGGCGCACGAGGGCGTCGACAAGTCCCAGCATCCCCACCACCGGCGTGGGGTCGATGTCGCGCCCGCCGCTCTCGTTGTAGAGGCTGACGTTCCCGCCGACGACGGGGATCCCGAGGGCCAGGCAGGCCTCCGACATGCCGTCGATCGCCTCCGAGAGCTGCCACATCACCTCGGGGTGCTCGGGATTGCCGAAGTTGAGGCAGTTCACCACGGCGGCCGGGCGGGCACCCACGCAGGCCACGTTGAGGGCGGCCTCGGCCACCACCGACGCGGTGCCGCCCCGGGGATCGAGGGCGCACCGGCGGGGGTCGGAGTCGGTGGACAGGGCCAAGCCCCTCCGGGTGGGGGGCAGGCCGGGGCCGGCCAGGCGCAGCAGGGCGGCGTCACCGCCGGGACCCTCCACCGTGTTGCGGAAGAGCTGGTGGTCGTATTGGCGGTAGACCCACGACGGGTCGCACAGCAGGGCGAGGAGGTCCGCCCCGCAGTCGGCCGGGGCGGGAAGGCGGCCGGGGTCGTCGGCCAGCCGTTCGTCGAGGTCGGCCGGCCGCGCCAGGGGGCGCCGGTACCGGGGCGCGTCGTCGCTGAGCGAGGCGGCCGGCACGTCGCCCACCACCGGGCCGCCCACCTCCTCCCGGACCACCAGCCGGCCCGGCTGGCCGGGCTCGGGGTCGGTGACGGTGCCCACCACCGCGGCCCGCACCTCCCACCTGCGGCACACGTCGAGGACGGCGTCGAGGTCGGAGGGGCGGACGATGGCCAGCATCCGCTCCTGGCTCTCGGACGTGAGGACCTCGGCCGGCACCATGCCCGGCTCCCGGCGGGGCACGGCGGAGACGTCGACCTCCATGCCCATGCCGCCCCGGGCCGCCGTCTCGCTGGTGGCGCACACCAGGCCGGCGCCACCCAGGTCCTGGATGCCGACCACCAGCCCGGCGTCGAGCACGTCGAGGCACGCCTCGATGAGCCGCTTCTCCTCGAAGGGGTCGCCCACCTGCACGCTCGGCCGCTTGTCCTCGTCGGGGGTGCCCCCGCCGTCGAACCCGGCCGACGCCAGCACGCTCACCCCGCCGATGCCGTCGCGGCCGGTGGACGAGCCGAGCAGCACGGCCAGGTTGCCGCTGCCCGTCGCCCTTCCCAAGACCAGCCGCTCGACGGGCAGCACGCCGAGGCACAGCACGTTGACGAGTGGGTTCTGGGCATAGCACTCGTCGAAGGTGAGCTCGCCCCCCACGGTCGGCACCCCCACCGAGTTGCCGTAGCCGCTGATGCCGGCCACCACCCCCTCGATGAGCCACCGCTGGCGGGCGTCGTCCGGTGGGCCGAAGAACAGGGGGTCCATGACGGCGATGGGCCGCGCCCCCATGGTGAAGATGTCCCGGAGGATCCCGCCCACGCCGGTGGCCGCCCCCTGCGTCGGCTCGATGGCGGAAGGGTGGTTGTGGCTCTCGATGCGGATGGCTACGGCGATGCCGTCCCCGGCGTCGACGACCCCGGCGTTCTCGCCCGGTCCGACCAGCACGTGGGGACCTTCAGTCGGCAGCCGCCCCAGGTGGACACGGGACGACTTGTAAGAGCAGTGCTCGCTCCACATGACCGAGTAGAGCGACGTCTCGAAGTCGTTGGGAGGCCGGCCGAGGATCTCCTCGATCCGGTCCCGCTCCTCGTCGGTCAGGCCGAGGGCGCGGTGGAGGGGCGCGGTCGTCTCGTCGGTGCCCGGCATCGCCCGCAGCGTACCCGCAGGCGCCCTTCGGTCCCGCCCCGGCGGCACCGGCCTGATGCCGGCCTGATGCCGGCCTGGTAGGAGCCGGGCGGGCTCCGCCCCCCGCCGGCCCGGGCGCCCCATGGCCACCGCCGGCGCACCGGTGAACTCGGCCGTTGTGATAGCGCCAATTCCTCCCGCACCCATTCCTCGCGTCCTCCTGAACTTCGTACGATCCGCAGGGCCGTCGCTCTCTGTTGTCATTTCCCGTATTGCGCCCGGTGCATCAGGTGGTCGATACTGGTATTCATGCCCAGAACCCCCACCAAAAAGACCCCCATGTCCGACGCCCACAAGGCAGCCCTCGCCCAGGGCCGCGAGGAGGGGCGCGTCGTGCGCCGCTACCTCGAGGCGCTGGAGTCGGCCAAGCCGAAGCGCGGCCGCAAGCGGACCGCCGATTCGATCCAGAAGCGCCTCGCCGCCATCGAGGACAAACTGCTCGACGCCGACCAGTTGACCCGCCTCAACCTCATCGAGGAGCGACGCCGGCTCGAGGACGAGCTGAACCACGGCGACGAGACGGTCGACCTGGCGGCGCTGGAGAAGGACTTCGTCAAGGTGGCCCGCAGCTACGGCGAGCGCAAGGGCATCACCTACTCGTCGTGGCGCGCGGTGGGCGTGAGCGCTGCGACCCTGCAGAAGGCGAAGATCGCCCGGACCCGGGCCTGAGCCCGGTGCGGCCGAGGGGCCCGGGGTGGGCCGGGTCCCTCAGGCCGTGACGGCGGCGGAGGCGGAGGCGGCGACGAACGACTCGAGCAGGGGCAGCCCGTCGGCCGATCCGAGCAGCTCCTCGGTGGCCCGCTCCGGATGGGGCATCAGGCCCACGACGTTGCCGGCCTCGTTGCACACCCCGGCGATATCGCCCGTCGACCCGTTCGGATTGTCGACGTAGCGGAGGACGACCCGGTCCTCCTCGACCAGGCGGGCCAGGGTGCTGTCATCGCACGTGTAGTTCCCCTCGAAGTGGTTGATGGGGAGGCGCAGTACCGTGCCCGGCTCCAGGCCCCGGGTGAGGGCGGAACGGCCGCTCGACACCGTCACCTCGACCGTGTCGCAGATGAAGCGGAGGCCGCGGTTCTTCTGGAGGGCACCGGGCAGCAGCCCCGCCTCGGTCAGGACCTGGAAGCCGTTGCAGATCCCGAGCACCGGGGCGCCGGCCCGGGCCAGGTCCCCCACCGCCGCCATCACCGGGGAGAACCGGGCGATGGCCCCGGGGCGGAGGTAGTCCCCGTGGGCGAATCCCCCGGGGACGACCACGCCGTCGAACCCGGCCAGCGACCGGTCGCCGTGCCACACCAGGTCGGCCCGCGCTCCGGCCTGCTCGAGCGCGGCGACCACGTCGTGCTCGCAGTTCGAGCCGGGGAACACGACGACCCCGAGACGCGGCGCCATCAGGCCAGCACCGTGACCGTCGACTCCTCGATGACCGGGTTGGCCAGCAGCCGATGGGCCAGCTCCCCGGCCCGCCGGGCGGCGTCGTCGGCCGACGGGGCGTCGACCTCCAGCCGGAAGGCCTTGCCCGACCGCACCGAGCGGACGCCCTCGAACCCGAGGGCGGGCAGGGCCCGCTCGATGGTCGCCCCCTGCGGGTCGGCGATCCCCGGGCGCAGGCGCACCTCGACGAGCACCGAGTAGGTCGAAGGTTCGCTCATCTCACGCACCGTACCAATCGGCGAGGCGGCGCCCGCTGACGAGCTCGTAGGAGGCCACGTAGCGCTCGGAGGTCGCGGCCACGATCCCGGCCGGCAGCGCCGGCGGCGGCGGCTGCTTGTCCCACGGCTGGGCCTCGAGCCAGTCACGCAGCGGCTGCTTGTCGTAGGAGGGGGGATTGGTCCCCGGCGCGCAGTCGTCCGCCGGCCAGAACCGGGACGAGTCGGGGGTGAGGACCTCGTCGCACAGGGCCAGCTCGCCGTCGATGAACCCCAGCTCGAACTTGGTGTCGCAGATGACGATGCCGTGCTCCTCCGCCCGCGCCGCCGCCCGCCGGTAGGCGGCGAGGCAGATCTCGGCGGCGCGTGCCGCCACCTCGGTGCCGACCAGGTCGGCTGCCTGCGCCACCGAGATGTTCTCGTCGTGGCCCTCGGTGGCCTTGGTGGACGGGGTGAACATCGGCTCGGGCAGCCGCTCGGCGTGCCGCAGCCCGGCGGGCACGGCCATGCCGTGGACGGTGCCCGACGCCTGGTACTCCTTGGAGGCCGAGCCGGCCAGGTACCCCCGCACGATGCACTCGATGGGCAGCATGTCGGCCCGGCGCACCAGCATCGACCGGCCGGCCAGGTAGTCGGCACCGCCGGGGAGGGCGGCGGCGCCCTCGGGGAAGTCGGCGACGTCCACGCTCACCAGGTGGTTGGGGACGAGGTCGGCCAGCTCCTCCAGCCAGTAGGTGGTCATGGCCGTGAGCACGCGGCCCTTCTGCGGGATGGTCTCGGCCATGACGACGTCGAAGGCGGAGATCCGGTCGGAGGCGACCATGAGGAGGCGGCCGTCGCCGGCGTCGTAGAGCTCGCGGACCTTGCCGGACTGGACGAGCGGGAGGGGGGACGGATCGGTCATCGGTCGGTTGCCTCCAGTGCGTCGGTGAAGCGGTGGACGTGCCGGAGCGTACGCGCCAGGTCGAAGGCGCCGTCCAGCTCGGCGGTGGACAGCGTGACCTCGGGATCGGCCTCGAGAACGGCGCGGAACGGCCGGCGCTCCTCCCAGGCGGCACGGGCGTCGCGCTGCACGATGCGATAGGCGGCGTCGCGTGACAGCCCGCCCGCCACCAGCGCGAGAAGCACGGACTGGCTGAACACCAGGCCGGAGCTCCCTTCGGTCAGGTTGGCCAGCGCCCGCGCCGGGTGGACGACGAGCCCGTCGACCAGGCCGGTCGCCTTCTCCAGCACGTAGAGGGTGAGCATCGACGCGTCGGGCAGCACCACCCGTTCGACCGAGCTGTGGGAGATGTCCCGCTCGTGCCAGAGGGCGACGTCCTCCAGGCCGGCCGACAGGTAGCCGCGCAGCACGCGGGCCAGCCCGCACAGGCGCTCGGAGAGGATGGGGTTGCGTTTGTGGGGCATGGCCGAGCTGCCCTTCTGTCCCGGCTTGAACGGCTCCTCGGCTTCGCCCACCTCGCTGCGGGCCAGATGGCGGACCTCGGTGGCGATGGCCTCGACGGTGGCGCCCACCGAGGCGCAGGCCCACAGGTACTCGGCGTGGCGGTCGCGGGCGATGACCTGGGTGGCCGGCACCGGCGTGAGGCCGAGCGCGGCGCACACGTGCGCCTCGATGGCGGGGTCGATGTTGGAGTACGTGCCGACGGCGCCGGACAGCTTGCCCACGGCCACCCGCCCTCGGGCGGCGCGCAGACGTTCGGCGTCGCGGCGGGCCTGGAGCGCCCACAGGGCGAACTTGGCGCCGAAGGTGGTGGGCTCGGCGTGCATGCCGTGCGTGCGCCCGGTGACGGGCACGTCGATGAGCTCACGGGCTCGCCGCTCGCAGGCGGCGGCCAGGCCCTCGGCCGCGGTGACCAGGAGGTCGGCCGCCCGCACCAGCGTGGCGCACAGCGCGGTGTCGACGACGTCGGACGAGGTGAGGCCGTAGTGGACCCACGAGCCCTCGGGCTGGCCGATGGCCTGCTGCACCACGTCGACGAAGGCGGCCACGTCGTGGTCGGTGACGCGCTCGCGCTCGGCCACCGCCTCGACGAAGGCGGCGTCGACCACCGGGGCCCGCCGGCGGCAGGCCCGGGCGTCCTCCGCCGGGACGACGCCGAGTGCGGCCCACCCTTCGGTGGCCAGCAGCTCCACCTCCAGCCAGGTGGCGAACCGGGCCTCGTCGCTGAAGAGCTCGGCCATGGCCGGCGGCGTGTAGCGGGGGATCACCCGACGGTCTCCTCTCGTGGGTCGGCGCCGGCGGGGGCGCTCGTGGCGACCGGCCCGCCGGCGGCTCGGGCGGCGGCTTCGGCGATGTCGGATCGGCGGACCATCCCGGGCCACGAGATCCTCCCTGCGGCCCGGTAGGCCCGTTGGCGGGCCTCGGCCAGGGTGGGCGCCAGGGCGGTGACGCCGAGCACGCGCCCACCGGCCGTCACCAGGCGCCCGCCCTCCCGGCGGGTGCCGGCGTGGAAGACGGTCACGGCGGGGTCGTCGACGGCGTCGAGCCCGTCGATGGGGTCGCCGGTGCGGGGAGCCTCGGGGTACCCGGGGGCGGCGGCCACCACGCACACGGCGGCGGCGTCGACGAACCGGGGGCGGGTGACCAGCCTGCCCGCCGCCACCTCGGCCAGCAGGGCGGCCAGATCGCCGTCGAAGCGGGGCAGGACGACCTGGGTCTCGGGGTCGCCGAAGCGGACGTTGAACTCGAGCACCTTCGGGCCGGTGGCGGTGAGCATGAGCCCGGCGTAGAGGACCCCCCGGTAGTCGATGCCGCGGGCAGCGAGCACCGGGAGCAGTGGGGCCACCGCCTCCTCCACCAGCCGGTCGGCCAGGGCGTCGTCCACCTCGGCGACGGGCGAGTACGCGCCCATCCCGCCCGTGTTGGGACCGGTGTCGCCGTCGCCCACCCGCTTGAAGTCGCGTGCCGGGGCCAGAGCGGCCAGGCGGGTGCCGTCACACAGCACGAGCAACGAGCATTCCTCGCCGACGAGGCCTTCCTCGACGACCACCCGCCGGCCGGCGTCGCCGAACGCGTCTCCCGACAGCTTGGCCCCGACGTCGGCCTCGGCCTCGGCCAACGAGTCGGTGACGAGCACGCCCTTGCCGGCGGCCAGGCCGTCCGTCTTCACCACCCACGGTCCGGGCAGGGAGCGCAGGAACTCGATCGCCGGCCCCGCCTCGTCGAAGGTCCCGAACCGGGCGGTGGGCACGCCCGCCTCGGCCAGGAGCTCCTTCATGAAGGCCTTGGAGCCCTCGATGCGGGCACCGTCCGCGCCGGGGCCGAACACCAGGCGCCCGGCGGCCCGCAGCCGGTCGGCCAGCCCGTCGACCAGCGGTGCCTCCGGCCCGATGACGAACAGGTCGGCCTCGATCCCCTCGGGCGGCTCCGCCGTGACGGTGACGGTGTGGCCCTCGGGGGTGGCGCCGGCCATGCCCGGGTTGCCGGGGGTGACGACCACGTCGGCCGTGCGGCCCAGCACGACGGCCAGCGCGTGCTCGCGGCCACCGGAACCGACGACGCACACCCGGGCCACCGGGGGCGGCCCTCCGATCCCGGTGCCGGCACCGTGGCCGGTGCGCTCCCCGGCGGCCGTCATGCGGCGAAGGTGACGAACTGCTCGCGGCCGGGCCCGACACCCACCAGGCGCACCGGGACCCCGATCTGGTCGGACAGGAAGGCGACGTAGTCGTGGGCAGCCCGGGGGAGGTCGGCGCAGTCGGTCACGCCCGTCAGGTCGGTCCCCCACCCCGGCAGCTCCTCGTAGACGGGACGGACCTGGTGGAGCACCGACTGGTGGTAGGGGGGATGGGTGAACCGCTCGCCGCCGGGCGCCTCGTAGGCCACGCACACCTTCACGGTGTCGAACGTGTCGAGGACGTCCAGCTTGGTGAGGGCCACCTCGGTGAGCGAGTTGACCCGCACCGCCTGGCGCAGCATCACGGCGTCGAACCACCCCGGACGCCGGCGCCGCCCGGTGTTGGTGCCGAATTCGTGCCCCAGCTCCACCAGGGTGTCGCCCACCTCGTCGTGGAGCTCGGTGGGGAACGGCCCGGTGCCCACCCGCGTCACGTACGCCTTGGCGATGCCGATCACCCGGTCGATGTGGCGGGGACCGATGCCGCTGCCGGTGCAGGCACCGCCGGCCACCGGGTTGGACGAGGTGACGAACGGGTAGGTGCCGTGGTCGAGGTCGAGGAAGGTCGCCTGGGCGCCCTCGAGGAGGACGTTCCCGCCCGCCTCGAGCGTCTCGTGGATGGCGGCGACGGTGTCGGCCACCATCGGAGCGATACGGGGGGCGATCTCGTCGAGGTAGCGGGCGGTGATCGACTCGGCGTCGATCGGCAGGCGGTTGTAGACCTTGGCCAGGATGGCGTTCTTCTCCTTCAGGACGACATCGAGCTTCTGGCGGAAGATCTTGGGGTCGAGGAGGTCCTGGACCCGGATCCCGACCCGGGCGGCCTTGTCGGCGTAGGCGGGACCGATGCCCCGGCGGGTGGTACCCAGGCTGTTCTTCCCCAGATAGCGCTCGGTCAGCCGGTCGAGCTCGTGGTGGTACGGCATGATCAGGTGGGCGTTGCCGCTCACCAGCAGCCGTGACGCGTCCACTCCCTTGGCCGCGAGCGTGTCGATCTCCTCGAGCAGGACGACGGGGTCGACGACCACGCCGTTGCCGATGACCGGCGTGAGATGCGGGTAGAGGACACCGCTCGGCACCAGCTGGAGGGCGAAGGTCTCGCCGTCGACCACCAGGGTGTGGCCGGCGTTGTGGCCGCCCTGGTATCGGACGACCATCGCCACGTCACGGGCCAGGAGGTCGGTGAGCTTGCCCTTCCCCTCGTCACCCCATTGGGTCCCGACGACCACGGTTGCGGGCACGCGCACATCCTCCGTTGCGAGAAGCGGATTACACGACAGTGTAACCCGGCCACCGGTGGCCGCCCGGTGGCTGGGGTGACGCCGGCTGGGGTGACGCCGGCTGGGGTGACGCCGGCTGGGGTGACGGTGGCTGGGGTGACGCCGGCTGGGGTGACGCCGGCGGGCACGGGACCCGGCTTGTCCTCCGATTATCCGATTGTCCGTACTTTCTGCTACACTGGTCGGCGTGAGCCTGCTCGCCTTCTCGCTCGTCCTGTTCGCCATCTGCGTGCTGGCCGGACTGCTCGGCTCGCTGCTCGGTCTGGGCGGCGGCATCGTGGTCGTCCCCGTCCTGACCCTCCTCTTCCACGTGGACATCCGCCTGGCCATCGGGGCCTCCATCATCTCGGTCATCGCCACCTCATCCGGCGCGGCCGCTGCCTACGTGCGGGAGCGGATCACGAACCTGCGGGTCGGCATGTTCCTCGAGATCGGGACGACGCTCGGGGCGGTCACCGGCGCCTACGTCGCCGGGCTGGTGAGCGGCCGGGTGCTCTACGTCGTGTTCGCCATCGTCCTCGGCTACTCGGCGCTGCGGATGTTCGCGGGGCGGCACCACGAGGAGGGACACCACGACGTCCCTCCGGACTCCTGGGCCGACCGGCTGCACCTCCACGCGTCGTACTTCGATCCCGCCGAGGATCGGGAGATCTCCTACCGCGTCACCCACACCCGGGTGGGGCTCGCCCTCATGTACGTCGCCGGGATGATGAGCGGCCTCCTCGGCATCGGTTCCGGAGCACTGAAGGTGCCGGCCATGGACCTGGCCATGCGCCTGCCGATGAAGGTGTCCACCGCCACCAGCAACTTCATGATCGGCGT
This sequence comes from Actinomycetes bacterium, assembly GCA_021799615.1. Classification (GTDB taxonomy): domain Bacteria; phylum Actinomycetota; class Acidimicrobiia; order Acidimicrobiales; family RAAP-2; genus JAJZDI01. The sequence continues at coordinate 3,819 of JAJZAC010000054.1, read as the reverse complement.
GACCGCCGCGGCCAGCGCTGGCGTGTACTTCCTGCGGGGCGACGTCGACCCCTACATCGCGGCCCCGGTGGCAGCCGGCGTGCTGGTGGGGGCCACGATGGGCTCCCGCCTGCTGCCCAAACTGCAGTCCCGGGCGATCCGGGGGATCTTCGTCGGCGTCCTCCTGTTCATCTCCGTCGACATGATGGTGAAGGGGTTGGCATGACGAGCAAGGACGCCAGCGCGGCGCGGCCCCATCCGGATCCCACCACCCCGGTGGCGGGCGACGCCGACGCGGCGGTCGAGGAGGAGGACCGGCGCGTCAGGCGGGTGGAGCTGATCATCTCGCTCGTCCTGCGGGTCGGCGTGGTGACGAGCCTCCTCGTGGTGGTGGCCGGTCTGGTCGACGGCATGGTCTCCCAGCCGGCGCAGCGCACGTCGTCCGCGCTCGAGCAGCACCTCATCGGCCGGACCGCCTCCTTCCCCCATACGTTCGGCGCCGTGTTCGCCGGGCTCGGCCACGGGGACCCGGCCGCCATCGTGGCCGCCGGCCTCTTGCTGCTGGTCATCACCCCGGTGCTGCGGGTGGCCGTGTCCATCTTCACGTTCGTCTACCAGCACGATGCGCTCTTCACCATCGTCACCACCTTCGTGCTCGCCGTGCTGATCGGCTCCTTCTTCCTCGGCAAAGCGGGAGGCTGACCGCCGGGCCGGCCGGCGTCAGCTGAAGAACAGGGCGCCGTCCTTCTCGTCGACGGTGACCGTCGCCCCCTCGGCGTAGCGGCCCTCGAGGAGGGCGAGGGCCAGGGGGTCCTCCACCTGCCGCTGGATCACCCGCCGCAGGGGACGGGCCCCGTAGTCGGGGTCGAAGCCGGCCCGGGCCAGCCACGCCTCGGCCGCCGGGGTCACCTCGAGGGTGAGGCGCCGCTCGGCCAGGCGGCTCCGGAGCCGGCCCAGCTGGATGGTGACGATCCGCTCCAGGTCGGCCTCGGTCAGGGGGTGGAAGCGGACGATCTCGTCGATCCGGTTGACGAACTCCGGCTTGAAGTGGTCGGCGGGCGAGCCGGCCAGGTTGGAGGTCATGATGAGCACGGCGTTGGTGAAGTCGACCGTCCGGCCCTGACCGTCGGTGAGGCGCCCGTCCTCCAGCACCTGGAGGAGGGTGTTGAACACGTCGGGGTGGGCCTTCTCCAGCTCGTCCAGGAGGACCACCGCGTAGGGCCGCCGGCGGACGGCCTCGGTCAACTGGCCCCCCTCTTCGTAGCCGACGTACCCCGGAGGCGCGCCCACCAGGCGCGACACGCTGTGGCGCTCCATGTACTCGCTCATGTCGATGCGCACCATGGCCCGGTCGTCGTCGAAGAGGAACTCGGCCAGGGCGCGGGCCAGCTCCGTCTTCCCCACCCCGGTGGGGCCGAGGAACAGGAACGAGCCGATGGGACGGTGGGGGTCCGACAGGCCGGCCCGGCTCCGGCGGATGGCGTTGGCCACCGCGGCGACGGCCTCGTCCTGGCCGACGACCCGGGCGTGGAGGGCGTCCTCCATCCGGATGAGCTTCTCCACCTCGCCCTCCATCAGGCGGCTGACCGGCACCCCGGTCCACCGGCTGACCACTTCGGCCACGTCCTCGGCGTCGACCTCCTCCTTCAGGAACCGCTGCTCGGCCTGGAGGCGGCCGAGGCCCTCGGTGGCCTCGGCGATGCGACGCTCGAGGTCGGGGATCTGCCCGTAGGTGATCTCGGAGGCGGCGGCCAGGTCGCCGTCGCGAGTCAGGCGCTCGGCCTCCCCCCGGCGGGTCTCGAGCTCGCCCTTCAGGGCGCGGATGGCGTCGATCGCCTCCTTCTCGGCGTGCCAGTGCGCCGTCATGGCGTTGGACTGCTCGGCCAGGTTGGCCAGCTCCTCGTCCAGGCGGGCCAGCCGCTCGGCCGAGGCGGCGTCCGACTCCTTGGCCAGGGCCATCTTCTCGATCTCGAGCTGGCGCATGCGCCGGGTGACGACGTCGAGCTCGGTGGGCATGGAGTCGATCTCGATGCGCAGCCGGCTGGCGGCCTCGTCCATCAGGTCGATGGCCTTGTCGGGCAGGAACCTGCCCGTCACGTAGCGGTCGGACAGCACCGCCGCCGCCACCAGGGCGGCATCCTGGATCCGCACCCCGTGGTGGACCTCGTAGCGCTCCTTCAGCCCCCGCAGGATGGCCACCGTGTCCTCCACCGACGGCTGGCCCACGAACACCTGCTGGAACCGACGCTCGAGGGCGGCGTCCTTCTCGATGTACTGGCGGTACTCGTCGAGGGTGGTGGCCCCGATGAGCCGCAGCTCGCCCCGGGCCAGCATGGGCTTGATCATGTTGCCGGCGTCCATGGCCCCCTCGGACCCGCCGCCGGCCCCCACGATGGTGTGCAGCTCGTCGATGAAGGTGATGACCTGGCCCTCGGCGTCGGTGATCTCCTTCAGGACCGCCTTCAGGCGCTCCTCGAACTCGCCCCGGTACTTGGCACCCGCCACCATCGACGCCAGGTCGAGGCCGATGACCCGCTTGTCGCGCAGGCCCTCGGGGACGTCGCCCTCCACGATCCGCTGGGCCAGTCCCTCGACGATGGCCGTCTTGCCCACGCCGGGCTCGCCGATGAGCACGGGATTGTTCTTGGTCCGCCGGGACAGGACCTGGATCACGCGGCGCACCTCCTCGTCGCGCCCGATCACCGGGTCCATCTTCCCCTGGCGGGCCAGGGCGGTGAGGTCCCGGCCGTAGCGCTCGAGGGCCTGGAACGTCTCCTCGGGGTCCTTCGAGGTCACCCGGTGGCTGCCGCGGACCTCCCGCAGGGCGGCGAGGAGGGCGTCGCGACCCACACCGAGACGGTCGGCCATGGCCAGCAGCAGGTGCTCGATCGACAGGTAGTCGTCGCCCATCTCGGAGCGGGCGGCGTCGGCCGCGCCGAGGGCGTCACGGGTCTCCGAGGACAGCCGGGGCTCCTCGCCGCCGTAGGCGCGCGGCAACCGGGCCAGCTCGCCGTCGATCTTGTCGCGGATGGCCTGGAGGTCGACGCCGCCACGGGCCAGGACCGGCCCGGCGATCCCCTCCGGCTGGGCCAGGACGGCGGCCAACAGGTGGCCGGGGGTGACCTCGGCGTGGTGCTGGGCGGTCGCCCGCTCGACGGCGGCACTGAACGCCTCTTGGGTCTTCGTGGTCCAACGGTTGGGGTCGATGGTCATCGCCGTCCTCCTCGGTACTGGTATCCCCCCGCGTGGATCCCCCCCGACAGTGGGTCGTCGCCACGCCCGCCACGCGCGCCGGCCTCGTCGCCGGCGTCGGGGCTGACCCGGCGGGTCGACCGTCGGGCCGCCGAGGGGGTGACCGGAACGGGCGCCTGGGACAGGGGGACCAGGTCCCTCCGGTACTGCCGGTGGGTGCGGGCGATGGCTTCACGTGCCTCGTCCCGGGTGCGCTCCAGCTCGGTGTGGAGCCGGAGGACCTCGGTCTCGAGGGCGAGGATGCGCCGGACGCCCTCCAGGTTCACCCCCGACGCCGTCAGGTCCTGGATGTGCCGGAGCCGGGCCAGGTCCCGCTCGCTGAACCGCCGGCTGCCGCCCGAGGTCCGGGCCGGGTCGAGCAGGCCCTTGCGCTCGTAGACGCGCAGCGTCTGGGGGTGGATGCCGGCCAGCTCGGCGGCCACCGAGATGACGTAGACGGCCCGGTCGGCCCGGGTCTCAGCGCTCATCGTCCGGCACCCCCTCGAAGTGCCTCGGGGGCGGGCCCGACACGGCGGCGAGGGCCTCGACCGCGGCCCGCTGCTCCTCGGTCAGCTGGGCGGGGACGGCCACCTCGACGGAGACGAGAAG
>JAJZAC010000162.1 GCA_021799615.1 Actinomycetes bacterium | reverse complement strand
ACGGTTCGCGTCCGGCCGTGCATGGTGCCGACCTCGACCACACCGAAGAGCCGGGTGCCTACCTTGACGCTCACGAAGTCGGCGGCTCGATGGGCATCGTCGAGCACCTCGACCCCGGTCACCGCCGAGCGGGGCACCCGCAGGTCCCCGTGGACGCCTTCGACCTTCTCCAACCGGCTGAGGTGCAGGACGACGTCGTCGCCTTCGAGGGACACTTCGGCCATCACGTCCTCCTTGCCCGACCGCCTCGAGCGCGCGAGCCGTGTTGCCCGGGCGACGCGGCGGCTTGGGCACAAACGTTATCAAGACTGAGAACGGTTGGTACGCTCGGTCGGTGGCCAGCGCCGACCTGCTCCTCCACCCGGTCCGGCTGCGGATCGTCCAGGCGTTCCTCGGTGACCGACGGCTGACGACCGGCGAGCTCGCTGCTGAGCTCGGCGACGTGCCGGTCGGCAGCCTGTACCGGCACGTCGGCCGGCTGGCCCGAGCGGGGGTGCTCCGGGTGGTGGCCGAGCGGCGGGTCCGGGGCGCCAGTGAGCGCACCTACGCCCTGGACGTCGTGGCGGCCCGGCTCGACGCGGCCGAGGCCGCCGCCCTCGACGCTGAGGGCCACGCCCGGGCGTTCCTCGCCTTCGTGGCGTCGCTGCTCGCCGCTTTCGACCGGTACCTGGAGGGCACCGCCGCCCCCGATCTCGCCCGTGACGGCGTCGCCTACCGCATGGCCGGGCTGTGGCTGACCGACGAGGAGCTCGGCGAGCTGGTGCATGAGGTCGCTGCCGTCGTGGCCTCGCGGCGGGGGTACCGACGCGGGCCAGGGCGACGCCAACGCCTGGTGGCCGGCGCGCTGCTGCCCGCCCTCGGAGAGCCCCTACGGAGCGGGGCTGTGGGTCCCCGGCAACAGCGGGCCTGACTGCGTCGTCCCCGGACGTGGTCGCCACCGCCGCCAGGTCGCCGTGGCCGCTGCCCGGACTTTGTCCTCGTAGCGGAGCTCGACGTCGACGGTCACTTCGGCTTCGGACGCCTGCGAGACGGCGGCCCACAGCTCGACGGGTGCATGGAGCGGGGAGGGACGGAGGTAGCGGACCGCGATGCCGGCGGTGACGAAGGGGAGGAGCGCACCGCCGAGCGCCTCCCAGCCCTGGCGTTCCGACTCGACGACCACGGCCGCCGCGCTGTGGCAGTCGAGGAGGGTGGCGATGATGCCACCGTTCAGGAACCCCACCCCGTTGTCGTGCTCGGGCCACGGCACGAACTGGCCGGTGACGGTCTGGCCGGCGTCGGCGGAGGAGGCGGTCTCGTAGCTGCGGAGCTGCAGGCCCTTCGGGTTGGCGTGCCCGCAGCCGAAGCAGGTGAGGGTCGGGTAGAGGCGCTCCTGCACGCTCAGCCCGCGGCCGAGGGGTGGCTCACCGGCAGCGTGGGGGGAACCGGCCCGCCCGGACGGGTCGCCGTGGTCGGCTGACGTCATGCTTCGAGGCTACGGCAACGAGGTGGCCGGTTGGGGATGCCCGACGCAGGTGCGGGCCTATCCCGCTGGCCGAGGGGACGTTCCGGCAGCCGAGCCCACCGGGCTCAGGTGGTCGAGCCCACCGGGCTCAGGTGGAAGAGGGGCCGCCCCCCGGTGCCGCTCGCGGCCCCTGCGTCTCCCGCTCGACCCAGGCCAGGTAGTCGGGGTTGCCGCCGAGGATGGGCAGCGCCAGCACGCAGGGGACGTCGTAGGGGTGGGAGCGAGCCGCCCGCTCGACGATGGCGGCCACCAGCTCGACCCGGGTGTGGAGGGCGACGCGGGCCTCGGTCGCCTCCTCGACGGCGCCGTCCCAGCGGTACGTCGAGCGGACGGAGGTGACGACCTGCCCGCAGGCGACGAGCCGGTCGTCGACGAGCGCCCGGGTGAAGTCGGCCAGCCACTCGGGGTCGTCGGCGGTGACCACGACCTCGCACAGCGCCGGGGGGTCGTGGGGTGGGTCGCCAGGCACAGCCAGGGACATCGATGCCGTCCTTTCGCCTCGCGCCGACCCGTCGCCTCACGCCGACCGAGGACCGCACGCTAACCGAGCGGATGGTCCCGCACCCGGTGGTGCCCGCCCGTCAGCGACCGGCAGCCGCTGGACCCGGGTGCGTTCAAGGGGGCCACCGACCGCGCCGATACCAAGGGGTCGGTCGTGGAGAGCTGATCGGCGGTGGAGTGCAGGGAGGCACCAGCCATGTGGGCGCAGATGTGGGCACGGAAGGTGGTCGTCGGGGCGGTGCTGGTCGGCGCGTCCACGGCGGGCCCGGTTGCCGGCCTCCGGCTGCTCGCCGGTCCTCCGGGGTCCGTTCCGCTTCGCAACGGTACCGTCGCCGCCGCCCGGCTCCAACGACCTGCTCCCGGCCCGGTCACCTTCACCACGCTGCCCCCGAACCTTGCCGCGCTGGACTCGGAGGCTCCGCCTGCTGGTGGAGGCGCAGGTGCTGGTGCCGGTGCCGGTTCCCCCGGTACGGCTACCTCGGATGCCGCTGCTGCTGGGCAGACGGTGGACGTGACCGTCCGACCGGGCCAGCTCGAGGTCGCACCGACCACCCAGGTCCTTCGCCTGACCCCGTCCGGCCGGGGGACGCTCCAGCGGTTCACTGCCACGGTGGGACCGGTGCGGGTGGTGGACGCCCGGGGAACGCTCGCCGGATGGGTGGCCAGGGTTGCCGTGTCGGTGGCCGTGCGCCGAGGACCGGGGCGCAGGCCCCACCGTGATCGGGGCGTCGTGGTCTGTGCCCAAGCCGGGACGCCCACGATGGTGGCGGGCAATCCCGCCGACCGCGTGGTGGCGGCGAGACCGTCGTGCGCCGCGGCCGGCCGGCCGGTCCCGCTGGTACGGGCCGCGCCCGGTGGCGGGGGTGGGACCTACGAGGACACCGCCACGATCGAGCTGTTCGTGCCGCAGGGAACACCGGTGCCCGCCCTCCGGGTGACTGCCGCCATCACCGTGCGCTGACCGACGCCGGTCGGCCCACCGGCCGTCGGCCCGCTGCCGCCCTCCGGGCGCCCACGCCAACCGCCTGCTTCCTGCCGTCGACTGCCTCGGTCGGCTCTGCCCGCGGCCACGCCGACCGCACCCCGTAGTGGCCCCACCACGTACCAGCGCCTCCGACCGTCCTGCGTGGCGATTCAACCGTGCTCCGCGCGCACGCTCCTGACCACCCCGACAAATTCGTCAACCTTGACGATAGTGCCGGCCGGCAGGATCGGTCACAGTGGCCGAGCGACCAGTCGCACCCTGTCCGTGCACGCGCCACCCGGCGCTCGGCGGCGGACGGTGCTGGCGGTCAGGTGGGAGCAGGGAGAGCCCGGGAGGGCAGAAGGGGAAGGGGGGCAGGCAAGTCCGGTCGAGAGCCCTGCGGCCGGCACTCTGGAATGCACATGCAGGTATTGCTGTCGGCCTCGTGGCTGGACACCACGTCCCCCACGGGCCCGGCTATGGACGGGAGGTCCAGCGTGTCATCGTTGTCACGAAGAATTCGGTCAGGCATCCATGCCCTGCTCACAGTGGGTGTCGCCGCTCTGACCGCAGCCGGGACGCTTGTGCTCGCCCTGGCGCTCACCCCGACGCCACCGGCAGGTGCCGTCAACAACAACCCATCGGGAAACCCGACGAGCCCGGCCGTCTCCTACGAGAACGACTGCATCG
>JAJZAC010000002.1 GCA_021799615.1 Actinomycetes bacterium | reverse complement strand
ATGCGCCTGAACCAGCCGGTGGTGGGCATGGCCGCCACCCCGACCGGCGGGGGCTACTGGCTGGTGGCGGCCGACGGTGGCATCTTCACCTTCGGCGACGCCCGTTTCTACGGCTCGGCGGGTTCGTACCACCTCCACTCGCCGGTCGACGGCATGGCGGCGGTCCACCCTGCCTCGGGGTCGACGATTTCGGGCGGGTACTGGCTGGTCGGCGCCGATGGCGGCATCTTCACCTTCGGCGACGTCGGCTTTTACGGCTCCTTGCCCGCCTACGGGATCCTCCCGTGACGCCGGGTCGGCCCCGGCAAGGTGCGCGCACCGACTGGCCATAGGCTGCCCCGCATGGTTCGCCCGGCCGTCGACGACCCCCGAATCCCCCGCGTACATGCCCGGCGCCTGCCAGAACCGACGCGACGGGAGCTGGCTGCACGGGGCGCGCAGATCGCCAGGGTGGCCGGGAGGCAGTTCACACCGTTGGTGTTCCGGCAGGCTCGTCACCTGCGACACGGCCCCCTCCCGATCGACGTGCTGGCCAGGCCCCTCCGCCGGACGTTCGAGGAACTGGGCGGCACCTACATGAAATTCGGCCAGCTCGTGGCTTCGTCACCCGGGATTTTCGGCGAGGCGTTCGCCGAAGAGTTCCGATCCTGCCTCGACACCGGCCCGGCCGTGCCGTTCCCGATCGTGCGGGACGTGGTCGAGACGGATCTCGGCATTGCGCTGGACGAAGCCTTCGCGACGTTCGACCCCGTCCCGCTCGGCAAGGCCTCCATCGCCGTGGTGCATCGAGCGACGCTGCACGACGGCCGCGCCGTGGCCGTGAAGGTGCTCCGTCCCGCGGTCGAGCACGGGGTGGCCGTGGACCTGGCGTTGCTGCAGCCCCTGCTCGAGCTGGTAGCCCGGCAGACCGGCGACCAGGGTGCGGGGACGTTGTTGCAGCTCTTCGGCGGTTTCAGGGTCCAGATCGGCGAGGAGCTCGACCTCCGCAACGAGGCCCGTGCGCTGGCGGCGTTCCGCCTGCTGCTCGACGAGATCGCGCTCCCGCGCCTGGTCGTTCCCGAACCGTTCCCCGAGCTCTCGGGTCCGAACGTCCTCACCATGGAGCTCCTCGACGGCGTCGCCATCGACGACCTGGCGGGAGCCGCCCGCTTCGGGGTCGATCCCGCGCCGCTCGTGGAGGACGTGGTGCGCGCCTTCTTCCTGACGTCGGTGCGGTGGGGCGCGTTCCACGGCGACGTGCACGCAGGGAACATGCTGCTCCTCCGCGACGGCCGCCTCGGTATCATCGATTGGGGGATCGTCGGCCGGCTCGATCCGGACTCCCACCACTTCTTCGTCCGGCTCCTCCAGGCCGCGTTGGGGGACGAGACGGCGTGGGACGACATCGCCGCGCACCTCACCCGTACCTACGGACCGACGATGCAACACGGGTTGGGTCTCTCGGACGAGGAGCTCGGCCAGTTCGTCCGGTCGCTGATCGAACCGGTGCTCCTCCGTCCGTTCGGCGAGGTCAGTCTGGGGGCACTCATCCAGGCCCCGCAGATCCAGGCAGCGAAAGCCCAGGGCATCGAGGCGGGCAATCGCTCCCTCGTCGCCTTGGTCGGGCGGTTCAGAGCGCAGCGCCGCCTTCGCCGGCTGGCCGACCAGTCGGGAGGGACCACCTCCGACTTCGACCGGGCGACCTACCTCCTCGGGAAACAGCTCATGTACTTCGAGCGTTACGGGAAGCTCTTCTTGGCCGAGGTGCCCCTCCTGCACGACCGGGGGTTCTTCGAGGCGCTGGTCGCATCGGCGTCGGGGAGCGGCGCAGCGGACCAGGACCCGGCGCCGGAAGCGGTCCGACCGCTCGAGTAGGAGCAACGGCGATGCGGGGGCCGCGAACGGCGCCCGGCGCCCGTCCGATCTGGGGCGGAACGGTCGGAGGGACCGGAGCGGTCGGAACGAGCCCTGCGTCGGTCGCTCGTGCCGCTGGTCAGGCGCGCCGCGTGGCGGGGTCCCGGGTCAGGCTCCCGGGCTCACTGCGCCGACGGGATCGTCGCGTAACTGACGACGTTGGTGGGCGTCGGGAGCGTGCTCGGCGAGTTCCACGACGAGAACGACACCGTCGAGGTCCCGGTCGCGTTCCCTGTCGGGCCCTGTGCGGTCGCGGTCACGGTCTCGCTGACGGGCAGGTACGGCGCTGACGCCGGTACCACGAGCTCCGCGGTCCCCTGGGTGCTCGTCGCCCCGGGGGTGTTGGTCCCCACGGAGATGGACAGCGAGACGGTCACCTCCTCGACGCCACCGACTGCGTGCGGCGCGCTGATCGCCGTGGCCGTCACCGAGACGCCCGATGATCCCCCCGATGATCCCGTGGCGCCGCCCAGCGTCTCGGTGATGAGATCCGACAGGATGACGCCACCACCGACCGCAGCAGTCGGCGGGTCAGTGGGCGCGAGCGAGATCCACCGCCCCGCGTAGGTGGCGGCGTCTTGTGCGGACAGACCCAGCTGGTTCTCGAGGGAGCCGACGTCGCCCATGCAGTAGACAGCGCCGTTCACCACCAGGACCGACAGGGTCCCCGTGGGGAAGTGATTGGTCTGGTACCCCGACGTCGTTCCCGCCCACCCGACCTGCGTCGCCGAACCCTGGCCGGTGACCGAGTTGGTGGACGAGTAGGTGACCGAGGTCGCGTGCTGCAGTGCGTCCTCGACGGCGGCCAGGGCCTCGGCCGGCGTCATGCTGGCGAGCTGCGAGCCCGCAGGTGACGTACCCCCGGTTCCGCCGGACCCCGGGGCGGGACCGCCGCCGCGGGTCGAGCCGGGGACGGTGGTGGTGGCGGGGCCGCTTGTGCCGCCGGGGCTGCTCGGCGAGGTGGTTGTCGGGCTCGTCGACCCGGTGCTCGGCGCCTTGGTCGGCGGCGAGACGATCGAATCGCCCGGCCTGGCGGTCGTGGACGGGGCGGACGACGCCGAGGAGGTGGTGGTGGTCGAGCTCCTTGTGGCCAACCACGCACCACCGCCGACGAGCAGCACCACGACGGCGGCGATCGATGCCATGGCCGGGACGCCCGGGCGGCGCTTCCACCACGGTCGGTGCGTGGCTCGATCTGGCATCGGAAGGATGCCGGGCGAAATACCCCAGGCGAGCTCGGCAACCGGGTGCGGGCCGAAGCCCCCCGGCAGGGGATAGCCGGCCCCGGGCGGCGGCGGCGGCGCAGGCAGGGGATAGCCGGCCCCGGGCGGCGGCGGCGGCGGCGGCGGTGGTGGCGGAGGCAGCGGATAGCCGGCCCCGGGCGGCGGCGGCGGAGGCAGCGCCTGCCCGATCGGCGTCGGCGCAGCGTACGGGCCCGGACCGGCGGTCATGGATGGGGCAACCGGGGCAACCCGCTGTGCCAGGTACGCCATGGCGGGTGGAGTGAGGACGTGCTCCGGTCCCGTCAGCTCGAGGGCCCGCCCGCCCACCTCGAGGTGTAGCACGGCGCGTCGGACTCCGTCGGCGCCGACCCGCACGGGCAGTGGTGTCATCGACGAGATGGCACCCCAGGGGACCTCTCGGCGGTCGGTGGGTCCAGGCCCGAGGATCGTCAGTGCGTGCTCGCCGGGTTGGAGGGTGAGCCCCGCGATCGCCGGTGATCCCGGCTCGGCCGGTCCCAACGTGATACCGCCGAGCGTCACCGCCTGGACAGCCGGTTCCTGCGATCCCCCGCCCTCTCCTGCCATGGAGGCATCGTACGCATTCGGACCGCCGGTGTCAGTCGTGCCAGCGCAGCGACGTCGACCGATCGAGGGGCCTGCACATCGAGACACCCGCGGACATCCGCAGACGTACAGGTATCGCACCGCTGACATGTCCGCCTCGACCGAGGCTGGCACCGAAAACTGAAATGTGTTCTACTTTCGTGGTCGACGCAGCCGGACCCCGTCGCAGGCCCGGGTGCCACCGTCGGCGTCGTCACGGCACGTTCCGTCGGCGGCACCTGCTGGCACCTGCTGGCACCGGGTGGCACTGGGTGGCACTGGGTGGCACTGGGTGGCCGGCACCGGCGGAGACGGTCGAGGAGAGATAGGGACAGCGAGGGCGCTCGTCGCCCGGGGGAGGTTCGGCATGGCCGAAGGCGACGTGCTCATCGCCACACACGTGCTCGACTACCCGTACTCGCGGTCGGTGGGACCGGTCATCGGTGCCTTCCTGACCGGGTTGCGCGACGGCAGGATCGTCGGGGCCCGCACGCCGTCGGGCGGGGTGGTGGTGCCACCGACCGAGTACGACCCGCAAACCGGCGAGGACGTCGGCGAGATCGTCGAGGTGGGACCGGCGGGCACCGTCGAGAGCTGGGCGTGGGTGACGACCCCCGGTCCGAAACAGCCGCTCGACCATCCGTTCGCCTACGCCCTCATCCGCCTGGACGGCGCCACCACGTCGATGCTCCACGTCGTCGATACCGGATCACCCGATGCGCTGGCCACCGGCGCCCGGGTCGCCCCCCGCTGGAAGCCGGCGGCCGACCGGATCGGGCACGTCCTCGACATCGAGGCGTTCGTGCTCGAGGGAGGCACTGGCGGAGCAGGCACTGGCGGAGCAGGCACTGGCGGAGCAGGCACTGGCGGAGCAGGAACCGGCAGCACGACCGGGGGTGCATCGTGACGGCGACCGACACGTCCGGCGGCACCGATGGAGGAGGGGAACCGGGTCCGGTGACCATGCTCGACACCCCCATCCACCTGGAGTACACGTTCACGCCCGGGATCGCCCAGTCCCGGTTCCTGCGAGGCCTGGCCGAGGGTCGCTTCGTCGGCCAGCGGTGCCCGGTGTGCGGCAAGGTCTACATCCCGTCGCGGGGGTCGTGCCCCGTCGACGGCGTGCCCACCGGCGAGGACGTGGCCCTCTCCGACACCGGCATCGTGACCACCTACTGCGTGGTGAACGTCCCCTTCGCCGGCCAGGCCATCGAGATCCCCTACATCGCCGCCCAGGTCCTCCTGGACGGGGCGAACATCTCCTTCATGGGCCTCATCCAGGGGATCCCGGCCACCGACGTCCGCATGGGCATGCGGGTCCAGGCGGTGTGGGTCGAGCCGGACGAGCTCGGACCGACGCTGGCGTCGGTCAAGTACTTCACGCCAACCGGGGAGCCCGACGCTCCCTACGAGACCTTCGAGGAGTACCTGTGAGCCCAGCACCCCGGGCCCGCCGGCCCGTCGCCGTCGTCTCGTTCGCCCAGGCGCACAACGTGCGCCGGGAGGACGAGCGCAACGAGGTCGAGATGCTCATGCCCGTCGTCGCCGAGGTGTTCGCCAATATCGGCATCACCAAGGACGACGTGGGCTTCATCTGCTCCGGGTCGACCGACTACCTGGTCGGCGGCCCGTTCAGCTTCGTCACCGCCCTCGACGCGGTCGGGGTGTGGCCGCCCCGACCCGAGAGCCACGTGGAGATGGACGGGGCCTGGGCCCTCTACGAGGCGTGGGTGCTCCTCCAGGAGGGGGAGGTGGACGCCGCACTCGTCTACTCCTTCGGCCGGTCGTCCCCCGGGAACCTGGCCGAGATCATGGCCCTGCAGCTCGACCCGTACACGCTGGCACCCCTGTGGCCGGACCCGGTGAGCCTGGCCGCCCTGCAGGCCCGGGCGCTCATCGACGCGGGCAGGGCGACCGAGGCCGACTTCGCCGCGGTGGCGGCACGCAACCGCAAGGCGGCGCTCGCCAACCCGAAGGCCCAGGTGGCACACGACCGCACGGTCGAGGAGTTGTTGGGTGAGGAGTACGTGGTGGCGCCCCTGCGGCGTCATGCGCTCCCGCCCATCACGGACGGGGCCGCTGCCGTCGTCCTGGCCGCGGGGGACACGGCCAGGCGGTGGTGCGAACGCCCGGCGTGGATCACCGGCATCGACCACCGCATCGAGACCCATGCCCCCGGGGCGCGCGATCTGACGACGTCGCCGTCGACGGCCCTGGCGGCCGAGCGGGCCGGGGTGGGCGACGGGCCCGTCGACCTGGCCGAGGTGCACGCGCCGTTCGCCTCCCAGGAGGGGATCGTGCTCGAGGCCCTCGGGCTGGGCGGGAACGGCGGTGCCGGAGGTGCCGGGGCCGGTTCGAACGGGAGCAACGGGAGCAACGGGAGCAACGGGAGCAACGGGAGCAACGGGAGCAACGGGAGCCTGGTGGTCAACCCGTCGGGGGGCGCGCTGGCCGCCAACCCGATCATGACGGCCGGCCTGGCGAGGATCGGTGAAGCGGCGACCCGGATCTGGTCCGGTGATTCCAACCGGGCCGTGGCGCACGCCACATCGGGCCCGTGCCTGCAGCAGAACCTGGTGTGCGTGCTCGACGCAGCGTGGGAGGGTGCGTGATGGCTGATCGTTGCGCAGTGATCGGGGTGGGCCAGACCCACCTGAAGGCGAAGCGGGAGGACGTGTCGATCCCGGGGCTCGTGCGTGAGGCGGCGCAGCGGGCACTGGCCGACGCCGAGCTCACCTTCGCCGACATCGACGCCGTGGTGATCGGCAAGGCCCCCGACATGTTCGAGGGCGTCATGATGCCCGAGCTGTCGCTGGCCGCCGCCCTCGGGGCGGTGGGCAAGCCGATGATGCGGGTCCACACGGCCGGCTCGGTGGGCGGGTCGACCGCCCTGGTCGCCGCGCACCTGATCTCGTCGGGCATCCACCGGCGGGTGCTCACGGTCGCCTACGAGAAGCAGTCCGACTCCGACGCCATGTGGGCCCTGTCGGTGCCACAGCCGTTCGCGGCACCGTTGCTGGCCGGCGCCGGCGGCTACTTCGCCCCCCACATCCGGGCCTACATGCGCCGGTCGGGTGCGCCGGAGCACATCGGGCGCATGGTGGCGGTGAAGGACCGGCGCAACGCCCTGAAGAACCCCTACGCCCACCTGCACCTCGAGGACATCGACATGAAGATGGTCGAGGAGTCGATCATGCTGTGGGACCCGCTGCGGTACCTCGAGGCCTGTCCGTCGTCCGACGGCGCGGCGGCCATGGTGCTGGCCGCGGCGGACGCCGTCTCCGGGTCGTACCCGCCGGCATGGGTCCACGGCATGGCCATGCGCTCCGAGCCGACCATGTTCGCCGGCCGGGACCAGGTGAACCCCCAGGCGGGCCGGGACTGCGCGGCCGACGTCTACCGGCAGGCCGGCATCACCGACCCCCGGGCCGACCTCGACATGGCCGAGGTGTACGTGCCCTTCAGCTGGTACGAGCCGATGTGGCTGGAGAACCTGGGGTTCTGCCCGGAGGGGGAGGGGTGGAAGCTGACCGAGTCGGGGGCGACCGCCCTCGACGGCGACATCCCCTGGAACGCCTCGGGGGGCGTGCTGTCGTCGAACCCGATCGGCGCCTCGGGCATGCTGCGCTTCTTGGAGGCGGCGATGCAGGTGCGGAGCCAAGCGGGCGAGCACCAGGTCGAGGGAGCCCGGCGTGCCCTGGGCCATGCCTACGGGGGCGGGTCGCAGTTCTTCGCCATGTGGGTGGTGGGCAGCGACAAGCCCTGACCGGCCCCGGCCGGCCCGGCGGGGCGGTGACGGGCCGGTACAGTGGTCCCGGTACGGGTCCGCGCACCCTGGGTGCCAGCACCGGGAGCCGTAGGCAGCCAGACGAACCGAGGACCGGAGGATCGCCGTGAAGGTCGTGGTCGATTTCGACGTGTGTGCCAGCAACGCCGTGTGCATGGGCATCGCACCCGAGGTGTTCGAGGTGCGTGACGACGGGTACCTCTACGTGCTGAACGAGCACCCGGGCGAGGAGCTGCGGGACAAGGTGCGCCAGGCGGCCAACGGCTGCCCCACCGGCGCCATCACCATCGTCGAGGACGAGTAGCCCCGGCGTGGCCGGGGAAGTGCCGACGACCGGGGGTGGGCCTCGGGTCCGCTTCGCACCGTCGCCGACGGGCTACTTCCACGTGGGTAGCGCCCGGGCGGCGCTGTTCAACTGGCTGGTGGCCCGTCAGTCGGGTGGGACGTTCGTCCTCCGCATCGAGGACACGGACGCCGAGCGCAACCGCGAGGAATGGGCCGAGGGCATCGTCTCCGCCCTGCACTGGCTGGGCATGGACGCCGACGAGGGTCCCTACCGCCAGTCGGCCCGCAGTGCCCGCTACGCCGAGGCCGTCGACCTGCTGTGGTCGGCCGGGGCTCTCTACGCGTGCGACTGCACCCGCGACGACATCGACGCCCGCAACAGGGCGGCCGGCATCGCCACCCCGGGTTACGACGGCTTCTGCCGGGCGCGGGGCCTCGAGCGGGTGGGGCCGGACGGCGGGGGCCGGGCCCTCCGGTTCGCCATGCCCCACGAGGGGACGACCACGGTGGCCGACGTCATCCGGGGGGACGTGGTCTTCCCCCACGGCGCCATGGACGACTTCGTGGTGGTGAAGTCGTCGGGGGCGCCGCTGTTCGTGCTGGCCAACGTGGTCGACGACGTGGACATGGCCATCACCCACGTCATCCGGGGCGAGGACCTGCTCCCCACCACGCCGCGGGGCATCCTGGTGTGGCAGGCGCTGGGGGCGGCGGGCTGGGTGCCCGAGCGGGGAGGGGCGTACCCGGGGCTGCCGGTGTTCGCCCACCTGCCGCTGCTCGTGAACGAGCAGCGCAAGAAGCTCTCCAAGCGTCGCGACCCGGTGGCCGTCGAGGACTACCGCGACAAGGGGTACCTGCCCGAGGCGTTCGTGAACTACCTGGCGCTCCTCGGGTGGAGCCCGCACGACGGCCGGGAGGTCTTCACCGTCGACGAGCTGGTCGAGTGGTTCCGCCTGGAGGACGTCAACCACGCCCCGGCCTTCTTCGACGTGGCCAAGCTGACCCACATGAACGGCGAGTACATCCGTGCGCTCCCGGTGGGCGAGTTCATCGAGCGGTGCCGGCCGTGGACGTCGGGCGGTGCCGGGTCGCCGGCGGGCGGTGCTGCGCCGTGGCCGTCGAGGACTACCGCGCCGTGGCCGGCCGGGTCCTTCGACGAGGGCGCCTTCGCCCGCATGGCCCCGCTCGTCCAGGAGCGTGTGGCCACCCTCGGCGAGGTGCCGGCCATGGTCGACTTCCTCTTCCTCGACGAGCCGGTGGTGGACGAGGGCGACTGGGCCAGGGTCGTGGGGAAGGACGAGGGCGCGGCTCAGATCCTCGAGGCGGCCCGGGCGGCATACGGCGCGCTCGGCGCCGGCCTTGGTGATGGGACGGGATCCGGGGCCGGGTTCGACCCCGAGACGCTCCACCGGGTCACCCAGGAGCTCGCCGAGTCGGTGGGACGCACGCTGGCCAAGACCCAGGGCCCGATCCGGGTGGCGCTGACCGGACGGCGGGTGGGGCCGCCGCTGTTCGAGTCGATGGCCGTCCTCGGCCGGGACCGGGTGCTGGCCCGGTTGGATGCGGCACTGCGTCGGCTCGGCGTCCCGCCGGGGACCTGACCGGTGGGGCTCCTCGGGTTCCTGACCGGCATCAGCCTCCTGCGGCGCCTGGTCCGGATCATCATGCTGGTGGTCATCGCGCTGGCCGTGTACCTGGCGGTGACGGCGGTGCAGGTGTGGCTCACGTCACGCCAGAGCGATCCCCACCCGGCCCAGGCCATCGTCGTCATGGGGTCGGCCGAGTACAACGGGCGGCCGTCACCGGACCTGGCCGCCCGGTTGGACGAGGCGTTGATCCTGTGGCGCGCCGGGTACGCCAGCCACGTCGTGGTCACCGGCTCCAAGATGCCCGGCGACGCCTACACGGAGGCCAGCGCCTCGGCCAGCTACCTCGAGACCGACGGCATCCCGGCCACCGACATCACCGAAGTGGGCGGACGGGACTCGTGGGCCAACCTGGCCGACGCGGCGGCCGTGCTGGTGCCGGCCGGCCAGAAGGACGTCCTCGTCGTCACCGATCCGTTCCACGAGGACCGTTCCATGGCCATCGCCACCGACGTGGGGCTCACACCGTCGCCCACGCCGACGGAGACCTCGCCGATCCGGGGATGGTCGACGGTGCCGTACTTCGCCAAGGAGACGGTGGGCGTCGCGCTCGGCCGGATCGTCGGGTACAGCATCCTGCACCGGCTCCACACCTTCGCCTGAGGGGGGCGTCCCCGGCTCGCCGGCATGCCCGGGCGACGGGTGGGGCTTGACCAAAGTGTCCTAGTGTACTAATACACTCGTATGGTTGACGGGGAGCCCCTCCTGCTGTTCCGGCTGGACCCCGGCTCTGGCGTGCCCGCCTACCGCCAGCTGGTCGACCAGGTCGACCGGGCCATCCGGCTCGGCCACCTGGTCCCCGGGGACCGCCTCCCCTCGGTCCGGGACGTGGTCGAGCAGGTGGCCATCAACCCCAACACCGTCCATCGCGCCTACCGGGAGCTCGAGCACCTGGGGCTGGTGGAGGGACGCCACGGGTCGGGGACCTTCGTCGCCGAGCGAGTGGCGGCGGCTGCCGACCGCGGTGTCCGGGAACGGCTCCTCGACGAGGTGGTGGCGTGGATCGGTCGGGCCCGGGCCGCCGGGCTCGAACGGGGCGACGTCGACGCCCTGTTCGCCGAGGCGGTCGACCGGTCCGTCGACGGGCGCACGGCACGGTTGGGGCGCATGGAGGACGCAGGGCACATGGAGGACGAAACGAACACGGAGGTGGGATCGGTGGCACCGGACAGGGCAGGGAACACGAGGGACGGCAGGGAGGCCGACATGACGGAGGACCGGACACGGGCCGGCGTTGGGAAGGCGCCTGGGGGAACCGGGGGCCGGCGATGACGGCCGGGCCACTCCCCGGGACCCGGGGCGCGCCGGGCAGCGATGCGCCCGCCGTCAAGTGCCGTGCGCTGGCCAAGCACTACCTGCGGGGCGACGCCCTGGTCGACTGCTCCTTCGACGTGCCGGCCGGCTGCCTGGCCGCGCTGGTCGGGCCGAACGGTGCGGGCAAGTCGACGTTCCTGCGGATCGCGGCCGGGCTGACCCGGCCCACGTCCGGTTACATCGAGGCGCTGGGGGAGCCGGTCCTTTCGGGCCGGACCGTGCCCGTCCGCGTCGGCTACGTCGACCAGCTGCGCCCGCTGTACCGCCGGTTGCGGGTGGACGAGCACCTGCGGATGGTGGCGGCGATGAACCAGCAGTGGGACCAGGCCATGGCCGTGCGCCTGCTCCGCCAGCTCGAGGTCCCGTTGCGGGCCCGGGTCGGCCGGCTGTCGGTGGGCCAGCAGGCGAAGGTGGCCGTGACCCTCTGCCTGGCCACCCGGCCGGAGCTGATGCTGCTCGACGAGCCGCTGGCGTCGCTCGACCCGGTGTCTCGCTCCATGCTGATGCGGGCGCTGCTGGCCGAAGTGGCCGAGACGGGCACCACCGTGGTCCTGTCGTCGCACATCGTCTCCGACCTCGATCCGGTCTGCGATCACCTGGTCATCCTGCGCGACGGCCGGGCCGCACTGTCCGAGCCGATGGACGACGTCCGTTCCCGTCACCACCTGGTGGTGACCGACCGGGGGAGCGAGCCACCGCCCGGGGACGTCGTCGCGGTGGAGCGGGGTGCCCGCCAGGCCCGGTGGATGGTGCGGTCCGACGAGCCCCCGGCCGACACGTCGGGTGGAGCCGCGGGCGTCGAGGTGCTCCGGCCCAGCCTGGAGGAGATCGTCGTGGCCTACCTGACCGGGCGCCACACGGGCTCCGGCGGGACCGACGGTGACGGCGAGGGCGCCGGGCGCGCCGGCGCCGGCGATCCCGACCTGGTGATCGCGGACAAGGGGGAGCGGGCATGACCTGGGTTTCGTGGCGGTTGCACCGGACGCAGCTCCTGATCGCCGGGCTCTTCACGATCGCCGCGGTGATCGCCATGGCGACGACCGGCGACCCGGCCAGGTCGCTCGGGGTCCACGATGTGCAGGCGTTGACCTGGGGCGTCCTCTTCGCGCTGCCGATCGTCGCCGGAGTGTCGATCGGCGCGTCCGCCACGGCCCGGGAGCGGGAACGCTTCACCAACCGATTGGCGTGGACACAGGGTGTCTCCCGGACCCGATGGCTGCGTTCCACCCTCGCTCCGGCGGCCGTCGCCGGGAGCGTGGCCGTGTTGCTCGTCTCGGCGATCGCCACCTGGTGGGTGACCGCAGCCGGCAACGGCCCGCGGATCAGCCCCAACCCATTCGACGTCTCCGGCATCGTGCCGGTGGCTTACTTCCTCGTCTCGCTGGGAGTGGGGGCCGCCGCCGGTGCGTTCATCCGGAACGAGGGACTGGCCCGAGCGTTCGCGTTCGTCGCCATCATCGCCGCCCGCATCGTGGTGCGCACGAGTGTGCGGCCGCACCTGGCGCCGATCGTCCACCTGGCGCCGGCTTCCCCACCGCTCTCCGACCTCGGTCCCATCTGGCCGACGGTGCCCGGGGGGAGTGCCGTGGCGCATGGGTGGCTTCTCAATCAGGGGTGGGTGCCGGTGGGACGCACGACGCCGCTGCCGGGGCACCGCTGGTACAGCTCCCCGTTCTTGAACATCGATTTCAGGGGCTTCCGGTGCCCCGTGGTCACGGGGTCCGAAACCGGGTACTCCGTGCATTCCGACTGCGCCAATCCCGCCCACCTCCACTACGTCGCGAACTACCAGCCGCTGAACCACTACTGGCTACTGCAGCTGGGAGAGGCGGGGATCTTCCTCGCCGGTGCGATCGTGGCGATCGGGTTGGCCGCGGTGCTACTGCGAAGGAGTGGCGAGTGATGGCTCGGTCGGCACATCGACAGCGTGTGACGCCCGACGGTTGCAGGCTCAGTGCTACCCCGAATTCCCAGCCTGTCCCTGCACGCCTGCCTGCTGCGGAGGGCTCCGACAGTGCATGGGAGAGGTGGTCATGACCTGGGTTTCGTGGCGGTTGCACCGGACGCAGCTCCTGATCGCCGGTGCGTTCGCGGTGGCGGTCGTCGGCACGATGTCGGCCACGGGAACGTCGGGTGCGTGGGTCCAGGAGGACGGCCTGCGGGCCCAGGTGATCGTCACCCTCTACGCGCTGCCCGTTGTAGCCGGGATCATCATGGGCACGACCGTCACCGCTCGGGAGCGTGAACGTCTCACCAACCGACTGGCGTGGACCCAGGGCATCTCCCGCACCCGGTGGCTGGTGTCCTCGCTGTGGCCGGTCGCCCTCGCCGGTGCAGTCGGCGTCGGGGCGGTCTCGGCCGTCGCCACCTGGTGGGTGGATGCCGTCCACCTCGGCACGCGGATCCAGCCGACCTCCTTCGACATCTCGGGCGTGGTCCCCGTCGCCTACTTCCTTGGAGCACTGGCCCTCGGGGTGCTGGCCGGATCGGTCCTTCGCAACGAGGGGCTGGCCGGTGCGGTGGCCGTCGTCGCCACTGTCGCGTCCCGGGTCGTGGTCGGTTCCGACGTGCGGGCGCACCTGGCGCCCGTCCGCCACCAGGCCCTGGCGACCGCGCCCCCGTTCGACCTCGGACCCATCTGGTCGGCGGTGCCCGGCACCGCGACGCTGCAGGACAGCTGGGTCGTCGCCCAGGGGTTTGTTCCGGTTGGGCGCACCTCACCCGTGCCGGGACACCCGTGGCTCCAGGTCAATGTGCTCTACGACCGTTGCCCATCCGTGACGCAAGCGGCGCAGGTGTCGCGGGACTGGGTCAGGGAATGTGCTGGTTCCTTGCACCTCCACTACGTGGCCGCGTACCAGCCACTCGGTCACTACTGGGTGCTCCAGCTCGGAGAGGCGGGGATCTTCGTGGCCGGTGCCGCGTTGGCCGTCGGGTTGGCCGTACTCCTTCTCCGCCGGAGCAGCGAGTAGCCCGCCTCTGCGGATGGGCACGTCCCTCGCGCGCAGACCGCCGATGCGGGCTATCATATTGAGCAGATGCTCAAAGCAAATGCTCAACTACGGGATCCGTCGGCGGCCCACGCTGCGGATCCATCGGCCGCTCCACCTGCGGCGCGACCGGCGGATGGACCGACGGCACGGCCCCACTCAGGGCCTCGCTCAGGGTCCGCCGCACGCCGTTCGAGCACCACGAGCGGGCCGACCAGGCCGGGCGAGTCGCCCAAGGCGCCGAACCGGGCAACGGGGGACACCACGGCCCAGGGCGACCGGGGGAAGGCGACCCGGGAGCGGCTGATCGACGGGGCCATCGCCGTGCTGCGTACCGAGGGCTTCGCCGGCGCCACTGCCCGCGCCGTGGCCGGCGCGGCCGGCTGCAACCAGGCGCTCGTCTTCTACCACTTCGGTTCCGTCCAGAACCTGCTGGTGGCGGCGTTGGCGAAGGTCTCCGAACGTCGGGCGGCCGCCTTCGGCCCGCTCCTCGACGGGATCAGTGGACCGGACGACCTCGTCGCCGTCGCCGCGGAGGTCCACCGTGCCGATCTCGAGTCCGGCAACGTCGCCGTCCTCGCCGAGATGCTGGCGGGCGCCGGCTCGGACCCGGAGCTGGCCCGTCAGGTCGCGGACTGCATCCGACCGTGGTTCGGTGTGGCCCGGGCCTCGGTCGAACGGGCCGTGCCCAGGCCGGTGCTCGACGCACTGCTCGGTGCCGACGAGGCGGCGTTCGCGGTGGTGGCGCTGTTCGTCGGCATGGAGCTCCTCAGCCGCCTCGACCCCGGGGCCGACCGGACGGAGGCGCTCCTCGACGCGCTGGGCCGCCTGGCCCATCTGGCCGGGCTCGTCGCCGGGAGCACCGGTCTGGCTGCCGGTGGTGCCGGTGGTGCTGGTGGGGCTGGTGGGATCGGTGGTGACCAGGTGGCACCGTCCCGATGACCCCGACAACGCCGTACGGCCCCACTCCCTCGATTCCCCCGCTTCCCCCGGGGGCCCCCAACTGGCCGACATGCGGCACGCTGGTTCAGCAGGTCCGTCGACGGCTACCGCGGGCGGTGTGGATCCTCCTCGCGGTGGCCGCCGTGTGGGCCGCCGGCCTGGTGGTCGCCGCCCTGGCGATCCCGATGTACGGCGGTACCGAGGTGGGTTCTGACAACGGTGTGGCCTTCACCCGGACCCTCCCGGCCAGGACGCTCATCGGCGAGAACGGCCTGCACGCGCTCGCTGTGGTGTGCATCCCGCTCGTCACGGTAGCCATCGTGGCCGGGGCGCTCGTGTGGCGCCGGCATCGTCGGGCCGGACCGCTCGCCGGTGCCGGCCCGCTGGCGTGGACGTGCGCGGGGGTTGCCGTGCTGCTCTCCCTGGCGGGCATGCTGACGATCGGGCCGTTCCTGCTGCCTGTCGGTGGACTGCTGTGCACCGCCTGCGGGTTGGCATCGACGCCCTGATGCGGCAGCCGGTGGAAGCCGGAGCTGCGGTGGACCGGTAATGCAGTGGAGCGGTGGAGCAGTGGAGCTCGCTCAGGCGGATGGAGGCACCCGGCTGACCTGGGCCGTGGTGGGCCCGCGGGCGCGTCGGCTACATTGGAGACTCGCCCATTCGGGGGTGGTGTAATCGGCAACACGACTGGTTCTGGTCCAGTTATTGAGGGTTCGAGTCCTTCCCCCCGAGCGCAGCGGCGGTCCGGAACCGGGCGCGGCCGCACAGGGTCCCATCGTCTAGAGGCCTAGGACACCACCCTCTCAAGGTGGAGACACGGGTTCGAACCCCGTTGGGACTGCCAGCAACGCCGGCCCGCGGCCCGCACCGTCAGCGTGAATGACCTCTCGGGGTGCGCCGGACAGGGACCTCACTCCCTGATCTGCCCACCCAGGTCGAAGCGTCCAGCAGCCAAGCCGGCGAGGACCGTCTGGACCGTGGCATCCGGTTGCTCCCGGGTCGAATCGACTACGTGAGCCTCGTAGGTTTCGAGATCGGCGAACGCGTCGTACATCAGATCGATCGGCTCCGGCTCGGTGAGGTCCCCGCGTCCCCTGCGCTCGACCGCCCGCTGGCGTGCGACGAGTCGCGTCGGACGCAGCACCACGTACCGCATGGTCATCGACGGACTCCCGATGGACCTCCGGAACCGGTCGAGAAACCAGGGCCCGACGATGCCATCGACGACGACCTCGTAGCCCCCGTCGGCGAACCGACCGGCGGCGGCGGCGACCGCGTCGATCACGGTCGCGTTCTGGCGATCGGCCTCGTGTTCCCACGGCGCTCGGAAACCCGAGGTGATCCAGTGGAAGGCCTGGTCGGCGACCACGTGGACGCCCAGGGGGTACGAACGGGCCACCGCGGCGGCAACGGTGCTCTTACCCGCGCCCGGCGGTCCGGTGACAAGCGTGATGGACACGCGCTCCTACTCCTCTCGGGAAGACGACGGGACTCGGGTGGGAGGTCAGGAACGCATGGTCGGATCGTAGCCGGGGGTGGCGAGCGGAACTCGGCTCACCACCGCTGCCAGCGGGGGCGGCACGTATGATCCTGGGTGCGATGGCTCAGCGATCTCAGTCGATCCGCTTCGATGCCAGCCTGGTGAGGATCGGGCAGTCGAACATCGCGCTCCTCCCTGCGTCGGTGAGCGCGAAGCTGCCCTCCCGGGGACAGGTCGCGGTCCGCGGTTCGGTCAACGGTGCCCCGTTCGAGACCGTCCTCGAGCCGGACGGACGCTCGGATCACTGGATGAAGGTCGAGGACCGCCTGAAGAGAGCTGCCTCCCTACGTGTGGGGGAGAGCGCGTCGTTCGAGCTCGAGGTGGCGGAACGTTGGCCCGAACCCCGGGTGCCCGGGGACCTCGCGGCAGCGCTCGATGAAGCACCGCACGCCGTCCGAGAATTGTGGCCGGCGATCACGCCCATGGCCCGCTGGGAGTGGGTGCGGTGGGTGAACGCGACGAGGGACCCCGACACCCGGAGGCGCCGGGTGGACGTGATGATCTCGAAGCTGGAACGCGGGAAGCGCCGTCCGTGCTGTTTCAACCTGTCGTCCTGCACGGATCCGGAGCTCTCGAAGCGCGGCGTGCTCATCACCCCGGCGCCCTCGTCGGTGCCGGGCCCGGCCGCGCGCTGAACATCGCCGGACATCGCTGAACATCGCCGGACATCGCATGACCCCACCGGACGTGCCGCACGGCCCGTGCGCACCGCGTGGGTCGACGGGGTCCGTCAGTCGAGCACGGCGGTTTGAGGTTCGTGGCAGTGCGGCTGCAGTACGGCGATGAGTGCCGTCGCCAGCTGGTCGACGACGACGTGATCGCCGAGCCGGTCGGCGGCGAAGGCGAGCTCGAGGCCGCGGTCCGCCAGGGCCACCACCAGCCTGCACGCCGTCTCCGATGCGGGTCCGGGAGCGAGGAGCCCGATCTCCGTCATCGTCGTGCAGAGCCAGCGCGCCTGGTCGTCGTCGTGTAGTTGGTTGGCGGCGAGCATGGCGTGACTGCGGAACCCGGAGGTCCACAGCCGGACGAACGCAGGCTCGGCGATGTAGAAGGCGACGTTCGCCGCCAGCACGTGGCGCAACGCCCGCCGCCAGTCCTCCCCGATCGACGCCCGTGCCGCCTGCTGCGTGCGTTCCCACAACCGATGGACGGCGTCGAGCACGATCACGTCGAAGATGTCCTGCCGGTCCTCGAAGTACCGGTAGATCCAGGCGACGGAGACGCCGGCACGCTCGGCGATGACCGCTGTCGTCACCTGATCCGGACCGAGCTCGGCGACCAGGTCCGTGGTGGCGCGGAGCACCCGGTCGAAGCGGTCCTTGCTCCGTTGCTGTTGGGGGACACGACGCCGGCCAACGGAGCCAGCGAGCTCGTCGGGCATCTCCGCCAGCCTACAAGCCGTGAGGCGGGCGAAAACGTGAGCCATGTTCGCGTACCGCGCCGTTCTGAAGGGGATCGACGCGGTCGCCTCCGATGCACCGATGTCGCTGGGTCCACGTCAGACGGACTGCGTGCGTCCACACGGGGGGTCTGGCAGGAACGCGCAAAAAGTTGAATCGAGCTCACGTTAGGGCTACCCTCCGGCTGGCGAGCACTGCTCGGCTCAGGGGAGGGTCACCGTGGTCACTGCAACCGCCACCGTCGACGAGTCGTCGAAGCCGCAGGGGATCGCCCGTTTGTGGCGCCGGGAGCTGCCGCACTACCCCTCGGTCGGGCCGCGCGTCGCGTACCTGTCGATCGTGGTGCTGACGACGATCCTCTTCTACTACCAGTACTACGTGATCAGCGGCGTGAGCGACCAGGTGATCGCCACCACCGGCGCGTCGTTCATGTTCTTCGTCAACATCAACGTGGTCTCCGCGCTGGCCAGCGCGTTGACATCGGCTGTGGGTGGCATCTCCGACAAGATCGGTCGGGCCAACATCGTGACGGTCGGCGTGTTCCTGTGCGCGGTCGTGTGCACGTTCGGGTTCCCCTACGCGCACGGCAAGTGGTCGGTAGCGATCCTCTACACCCTGCTGGGTGCCATCGAGGGCACCGTGCTGGTGGCCACCCCGGCACTGGTGCGGGACTTCAGCCCGCAGATGGGCCGGGCGTCCGCCATGGGGTTCTGGACGATCGGTCCGGTGGCCGGCAGCCTGATCACCAGCGCGGTCATCACCAACACCATCACCCACCTGGGAGCCTGGCAGGACGAGTACGTGATCTCGGGCGTGGTCGGGTTCGGCGTGTTCCTGGTCTCCCTCGTCTGGCTCCGGGAGCTCTCGCCCCAGCTCCGTGACCAGGTCATGGTGAGCGAGCGTGACCGGGCACTGGTCGAGGCGAAAGCCAAGGGCATCGACGTCGAGGGTGCCCTGCGGCACCCGTTCCGCCAGATGCTGAAGGGCGACATCGTCGGCCCGGCCCTCGCCATCAGCGTCTTCCTCATCATCTACTACACGGCCGTCGGGTTCTTCCCGCTCTTCTTCCAGACGGTCTTCGGCTACTCCACGTCGGAGGCGAACGCGCTGGGCAACTGGATGTGGGGGTTCCAGGCCTTCGCCCTGGTGGCCATCGGCTGGTCGTCCGACCGCCTGCGGGTGCGCAAGCCGTTCATGCTGGTCGGTGCCGTCGGTGCGGTCGTCACCACGCTGGTCTTCATGGACATGGCCCGCCACCACGGCACGAGCTTCACGGCGTTCGCCGTCGTCCTCAGCGTGCTGGCCATCACCCTCGGGCTCACCTTCGCGCCGTGGATGGCCGCCTTCACCGAGACGGTCGAACGGCGGAACCCGGCACTCAGCGCCACCGGGCTGTCGATCTGGGGGCTGCTGCTGCGCATGGTGGTCACCGTCTCCACGTTCCTACTTCCCTACGTGGTCCACTCGGTGACCACGGTGGCCGACTACGGCACGGTGGCCCAGGCGGCGGCAGCCGGCAAGGACCCGTCACTGACCAAGGCCCAGAACGCCATCGTCAAGGAGGTGGTGGCCAACCCGGGCATCGTCACCAAGGTCGAGTCGCTCGCCAACACCTACAAGGCCGAGCTCGCCACCGCAGCCAAGATCGACCCCGCCACCCAGGCAGCGCTCACGGCCAACCCCAACGACACGAACGCCGAGCTGAAGGCGCTGGGGGAGATCTCCGGCGCGAGCCCGGCACTGGTGCTCCAGGGCGCCGGGATCTACCTGCAGTCCCCGGGACCGGTGGCCACCATCGGTGCCGTCGACCCGGCCACCCAGCGGGCACTCGTGGCGAACCCGGCCGACGCCGCAGCCCTGTCAAAGGCGGCAAGCGAGGTGGCGGCGGCGACGCACGTGACCGCGGCCGCCGCCCAGGCACAGGTCCAGGCGCTGGTGGCACTCCCGCCACAGAACCTGACCTTCATGGTGACGACGGGGGCGCCGGTCATCTCGGCCATCAACCAACTGGTGGCGTTGTCGGCCATGCCGGCGTCGGCCACCGACTACCTCACCACGTACGGGACGCCCCTCCAGGACCCGAAGGTGCAGTCGACCCTGGAATTGCTCCAGAAGGTGCAGACCGCACAGCAGCGATCGCAGAACGAATGGCAGCACTACTTCTGGATCGCGGTGGCCGGCGAGATCGTGTTCATCCCCCTGATGTTCCTCATGGCCGGGTTCTGGGACCCGCGCAAGGCCCGCCGCGAGGAGGAGGAGCACGAGGCCATGATCGCCGCCGAACTGGCCAAGCTGGGGTGATCCACGTGGCCGTCGACACCGGACCGACCTGACGCGACCGGCCGCCTCAGGCGTCGGGACCGAGGTCGTGGAGCAGGCGGTCGCGCCGAGTACGTGCACGGAGGCCGGTGGCCTCGGCCGTCAAGCGCAGGTGGTCGTGGAGCCCGAGGTGCCTCGGGGTCGCCCGGACGGCGGCGATGGTGACGGCCAGTGTGCCGCCGGCCACCGTGGTCGACGGCGAGCGGGGTTCGTGCGTCTCTCGCGGAGAGCCGAGGGGATCACACGGGGGCGGTGGGACTACTCGGGCGCCCGCCACGGCCCTCACGAGCCCGCTCCACGCGCCCAGGACGCCGTCGGGACCCGGCGTCGTGCGAGGATTCGCAGGCGTGGCGGTCGGGGCACGACGCCTCAGCCAACACCGCCGGGCTGATTGCTGGACACGCTGATCACCGGCCGGGCATCGCAACGCTCGAGCCGGGGTCGCACATCCGGGCGAACAACCGGCCGGATGTGATGGCGATCACGGACACCGCAACCGCCGTTCCGGTGGCAGAGATCGTCAGGCCGACGGATCCCGGACCACCCGCCCCGTTCGGCAGCGTCCAGGCCCCGATCGCTGCGAGGTCTGCTGCGATGGACGTCACGCCTATGAGCGCCGCACTCGCCTTGGTGATCCCGTGGCCGCGGCGCCGGTGCACGTTCTCCACGTCGCGATCGGCAGGAGCCGTGTACGCGGTGTGGCCGTCGGTGCGGGCGTCGTGGCCGGCACGGCACCGGAGCCAGAACCAGCCACCGACCAGGCGCGTGCCCGCCACCATCCGAGCCCACCGGGCACGAGTGCGACGAGACAGAACGGAATGTCCGCCCAACGGGTACCCCCGATGAGTCGCGTGCCGATGACGGTGGCGGTCGAATTCGGATCGGGTATCGGGTTGACCATCGACCCGATGATCGCGGAGCCGGCGACGACAGCTCCGGCGACGAGCATGGCGACGGCGAGGATCTCGACAGGATCCCACCGGAACCTGTCGCGGTCGCGCCGGTGCCACGAGCGTTGCCTACGTGCCAGAGTTGCCAACTCCACCTGCGCGCCGCCCGCCATGCCGAGATCCTACGGCCGTCAGTGGGTCTCGGGCCGCACGTTGCGCACGGCCCGGCGCACCCCCGGGATGGCCCCGAGGATGCCGACCATGATCCCGCTCATCTCGGTGACGACCTCGTCCAGGTGGAGGAGCCGGTCGTCGAGCGTGTGGACGACCTTGTCGAGGTCGGGCACCACCGCCTCGAGCTGGCTGGTGGCCCGGGGCAGCTCCTTCGCCAGCTCGCCGGCGACCCCGCCGAGCTGGAGGGCGAGGGCGTTGAGCGATTCCGCACCCGAGGTGAGACCGGGAACGGACCGTTCCATGACGTCCACCACCAGCTCCACACCCCCGAGCGCATCGCGGATGGACCGGCCGGCCAGGTCCACGCCGGTGGCCGCCTGGCGGACCGTGCCCTCCGTGCGTTCCAGGATCCCGGCCAGCCGCTCGGCCACGGTCAGGAGCCGATCGACCCGTTCCGGCATGGCGGCCACCGCCTCGAGGGCGGAGACGGTGGCTCCCGGGATGGCGAGGAGGTCGGTGACGGCCGTGCCGAGCCCGTCCCAGACAGCCGACGACCGGTGCTGGTCGCCCGCGGTGCCGGTGCTCTGGTGGTCCGTCTTCGACGCCATGGTTCCCTCCCCGCCCGCCGGCCGTGCGGGCACGCCCATTCTCGCCCGCTTCCGGCCTGCGGGGAAGGACGGGCCCCGCCGCCGGGGGGAATTCCCCTGGCCGGGCCGTCAGCTCCCGGCCGGACCGTCAGCTCCTGGCCGGGCCGTCAGCTCCCGGCCGGACCGTCAGCTCCCGGCCGGGCCGTCAGCTCCCGGCCGGGCCGTCAGCTCCCGGCCGGACCGGTGTAGACCTCGAAGAACCGGGTGAGCGCCTCGGGCGGGACGGCCAGGTTGGCGTCGTGGTCGCTGCGGACGCACACGAGGGCGGGGCCGGGGGTGTCCCTCGCCTCGCGCAGGGCCGGCTCGAGGTCCTCTAGGCGGTCCACGAAGGCGGCGTGGCACCCGAGGCCGGTGGCCACGAGGTCCCAGCGGACCTCACCGTGCGCGGTGCCGAACGTGCGCCCGTAGACGGCGAGCTCGGCGGGCTCCTCCATCGTCCATGCGCCCTCGGCGAAGACGACCACGGTGATGTCCACCCCCTCACGGGCCGCCGTCTGGAGCTCCATGACGTTGAACCCGGCGGCGCCGTCGCCGGTCACGCACACGACGGTGCGGTCCGGCGCGCCGAGCTTGGCACCGATGGCCGACGGGATCCCGGTGCCGAGCATGCCGAGCTCCAGGATCGAGTGGTAGGAGCGGGGCCGGGTCGGCGGCAGCAGGGCGTGCGCCCACAGCGCGGTGTTGCCGCCGTCGACGGTGTAGACGGCGTCCGAGCCGAAGACGGCACCGATCACCCCCATGGCGTGCGCCGGGTGGATCCCGGGGCCCTCCCAGGCCAGCAGCGGACCGGCCATGGCCATGGCCGCCTCCTGGTCGAGTGCCCGGTAGCGGGCCAGGAGCGCCGGGTCGTAGGTGGACCGTTCGACCTTGGACAGCCGGGCGGCGATGCCTTCGAGGGCGACCCGGGCGTCGGAGACGATGCCGAGGGCGAGGGGCCGGGTCACCCCCAGGTGGCGGGGGTCGACGTCGATCTGGATGAGCTGGTGCCCCGAGGGGTCACCCCAGTGGTCGTCGAAGGGGAGGTCGAGGTTGCCCAGACGGGAGCCGGCCACGAGCAGGACGTCGGCTTCGCGGCGGACGGTGTCGGCCGCCGCTCCCACCGACGACACGTAGTGGGGGTGGTCGGAGCGCACCGTCGAGCGCCCGGCCGTGGTGGTGAGCACCGGGCAGCCCAACAGGTCGACGATCTCGAGGAGGGCGCCGTTGGCGCCGGCACGGTCGACGCCGGTGCCGGCGATCACCACCGGCCGGCGGGCCCCGGCCAGCAACCGGGCCGCCTCGTCCAGCTGTGCGTCGGAGGCCTCGGGGCCGGTGCCCCGTGACGCACCCGCCAGGTGCACGGGCGCCAGCGACTCGTCCCCCGTGGCGGCCAGCACGGTCGCCGGCACCTCCAGGTGGACGGGACCGGGGCGGCCGTTCCACAGCTCGCGGCAGGCGAGCCGGACGACCTCGGGGATGCGGCCCCACTCGAAGATGGGACCGCCCCACTTCACCACCGGGCGGAACAGGTCGAGCTGGTCCTGCCCCTGGAAGGTGGAGGGTGGCGTGGGGTAGACGATGCCCATCCGGTGCTGTGCGGTGACCACGACCACGGCCACCCCCTCGTGGAGGGCGGTGAGGACGCCGGGCACCAGGTTGGCCGTGCCAGGGCCGGGGTTGCCGAGCACGGCCGCCAGCTTCCCGGTCGTCTTGTAGAGCCCTTCCGCCATGTGGACGCCGGCCGCCTCGTGCCGGACCGGGACGAGGCGGATGCCGATGTCGTCGAAGGCGGCGAGCAGGGGGTCGAGCTCGGGCGACGGCAGGCCGAACACGACCGACACCCCCTCGGCCTCGAGCGCTCGGGCGAGCAGCATCCCGCCGGTGATCTCTGCCATGGCCACCACCTCCAGCAGTCGCTCTCCGGCGACGCTACCCGACCCGCCCGACGGCCACCCGCCCGGCGGCCACCCTGCGAGCGCCTCCTATCCGTTCGGCGTGACGAGGAACTTCCTGCCGGTCCCCATGCGGCTGTAGGTCGTGAGCGCGTCGAGGCCGAGCGCACCGGCCAGCGTCACCTGGTCCGAGAAGTGGCTGGCGAACGTGGTCGTGAGCCCGGCAGCCACCCGCTGGCGCATGGCCTCGACCCGCTCGGGCCCAGCGGTGACCAGGAACGGCGTGAGGAGCCACCCGCCCACGCCCCAGGCCATGCCGTAGCTGCGGCGCAGCTCGGTGGGGCCCCGGTCGAGGGAGCCGTAGAGGTAGACCTGCTTGTGTGTCGTCGACCCGTAGCGGTTGAACTCGGCCCCGGCGGTGAGGGCGGCCTCCATGGCGGTGAGGATGCGGCTGGCCAGCGTCCCTCCTCCCACCGCGTCGAAGGCCAGGGTGGCCGAGGTCGCCCGCAGTGCCGCGGTGAGGTCGTCCATGAACGTCTCACTGCTCGAGTCGCAGACGTGGGCGGCGCCGGCAGCCCGCAGCAGTTCGACCTGGGTCGGCGACCGGACCACGTTGACCAGGGGTACGGCGTCCTCGATACAGATCCGGTTGAGCATCTGGCCGAGGTTGGACGCCGCCGCCGTGTGCACCAGACCGGTGTGGCCCTCGGCGCGCATGGTCTCGACCATGGCGAGGGCGGTCATGGGGTTGACGAAGGCGGCAGCGCCCTGGGCGGCACGCACCCCGTCGGGCAGCGGCAGGCACGCAGCAGCGGCGACGCAGCGGTAGTGCGCGTACATGCCACCACCGGCAACGGCGACGACCTTCCCGAGGAGGGCCTGGGCGGCAGCTCCGGGTCCTGCGGCCACCACCCGACCGGCACCCTCGTTGCCGACCGGCATCGACTGGCCGAGGCGTGCCGCGGCGGCGCGTGCGGCACCGGCGTCGAGGGGCGCGGTGACGACCGGTCGCTCGTCCGTTCCGGAGACCCGGGCCGCGGCCGCGTCGGCCCCGGCCAGCAGCAGTCCCAGGTCGGACGGGTTGATGGGCGCCGCCTCCACCCGGACGACGACCTCGTCATCGGTGGGTGCCGGCACGTCGACCTCGGCCAGTGACAGCTCCACCATCCCTGCGTCGGTGACCAGCGATCGCAGCTCGAGCGCGCGTTCCGGATGCTCCTCGGTCATCGTTCCCCCATTCGTCAGGCCCGCCTCGCGGTGCCGTTCTTGCGCCCGGGCGGCGCCACGAGCACCATCGGATCATGCCAGCACCTGACGATCGACCCACGACGGCGCTCCCACGCGCCGCACGCGCCGCACGCGCCGCACCGGCCGCACCGGCCGCACCGGCCGCACCGCCCCCCACCATCCCCGAGCTCCTCGCCTGGCGCGCCGCCCACGATGCCGACCGGGTGTTCCTCGTCGTCGACGGTCAGGAGGTCACCTTCGGGGACCTCGACCGCCTGGCCACCCAGGTGGCGGCCGGACTCCACGCCTGGGGGATCCGCCCCGGAGACCGGGTGGCGGTGGCCGCCCCCAACGGGCTCCCCTGGCTGGGGCTCTTCTTCGGCGCCGCCCGGCTGGGAGCGGCACTGGTGACCCTCAACCCCCGCTACCGGGAGCAGGAATTCCGCACCATGCTCAACCAGTCGGGCGCCCGGCTGCTGCTGTGCCCGGCCGCAACCCCCGACTTCGACTTCGCCGCCTTCTTCGCCGGGTTCCGCACCGAGGTGCCGACGGTGGAGCGCTTCGTCTTCCTCGATCCGCCGAGTCCGGACGCCGGCTTCGGCGGTGCCACCACCTTCGACGAGCTGGTCGCCGCCGGTGCTGACGCCGCTGACGCCGCTGCTGGAGCCATCGGTGCGTCGGCAGCGGGGCTCGAGCCCGGACCGGCGCCCGGCGATCCCGCCGTCATCCTGTACACGTCCGGCACCACCGGCCGGCCCCGGGGGGCGGTCCTCACCCACGCCAGCCTGCTGGCCTCGGCACGGGCCCAGGTCGAGCACCTCGGCTGGGACGAGCACACCTCGACCGTCGGGGCCCTGCCCCTCAACCACGTCGGCGGGCTGACCTGCGGGATCCTGTCGCTGCTGGTGGCGGGCGGCACCGTCGTGCTCCAGCCGACGTTCTCGCCCACCGCCGTACTGGCGGCCACCGCCGAGCACCGCACCACGGTGCTGTCCGGTGTCCCGACGATGCTGGTGATGCTCCTCTTCGCCCTCGCTGAGGCACCGGTCGACACCAGCTCGCTGCGCCAGGTCATCGTGGGCGGCTCGATCCTGGATCCGTCGCTCGCCCGGCAGCTGGCGACCACGTGGCCCGACGCCCGGCTGATCAACTTGTACGGGCTGTCCGAGAGCTCGGGAGCGGCGGTGCTGTCGGCACCCGGCGACGACCTGGACACGGTCACCCGCAGCATCGGCGTCGTCATCGGCGGATTCGAGTGGCGGGTCGTCGACGCAGCCGGCGACCCGGTGCCGCCGGGGACCGCCGGGGAGCTCCAGCTCCGAGGGGCCTGCGTCGCCTCGGGCTACTGGGACATGCCCGAGGAGACGGCGGAGACCTTCCTCGCCGGCGGCTGGTTGGCCACCGGCGACGTGGTGGAGGCCGAGCCGGACGGCCACCTGGTCGTGCGGGCCCGCACGAAGGAGATGTACATCCAGGGCGGGTTCAACGTGTACCCGGCCGACGTCGAGGCGGTGCTCGCCGCCCACCCGTCGGTGGCGCTGGCCGCCGGGTTCGGGGTCCCCGACCCCGTGTACGGCGAGGTCGGGGCTTACGTCGTCGTGCCCCGTCCGGGCGCCGAGGTGGATGCCGACGAGCTGCGGGCCTGGTGCGCCGAGCGCCTGGCCGACTACAAGGTGCCCCGCCACGTGGTGGTGGCGGCCGACGTGCCCCTCACCCCGGCGGGCAAGGTGGCGAAGGCCGAGCTCCGGCGACGTTTCGAGGACGGTTCGTAGGCGGCCGGGGCGGGGGCCGGAAGGCGGCGGGTGCCGGGGCCCGAGGGTCGCGTCGTGGTCGGGCGGGCACGGCTGGCGCCGGAGGTGGTTCCCTTGCCAACCTGTCGCGGGAGGAACGGGGGGAACCGATGAAGGAACCGCCGGCTCGGATGCCAACCATCACGGACAGACCCACGGGGGCGGTCCCCGTCCGGCGCGACCCCATCGACCACGCCGCTCTCCGGGCCAGGTACGCCGAGGAGCGGGCCAAGCGCCTGCGGCCCGACGGGAACGACCAGTACGTCCAACCGACCGGGCGCTACGCCCACCTCCTCGACGATCCCTACACCCCCCGGACGGAGCGGGCGCCCGTGCACGACGAGGTCGACGTGGCCATCGTCGGTGGCGGGTTCGCCGGCCTGGTAACGGGGGCCAGGCTGCGCCAGGCCGGCATCGACCGCCTGCGGATCGTCGAGGGCGGCGGCGACGTGGGCGGCGCCTGGTACTGGAACCGCTACCCGGGTGCCATGTGCGACACGGCGGCCATGGTCTACCTCCCTCTTCTGGAGGAGACGGGTCACATGCCGTCGTTGAAGTACACCTTCGCACCGGAGATCTTCGCCCACGCCCAGCGGATCGCCCGCATCTTCGACCTGAAGCGGGAAGCGCTGTTCTCCACCGAGGTCCGCCAGCTCGAGTGGGACGGGGCGGCTCGCCGGTGGATCGTGCGCACCGACCGGGGCGACGAGTTCCGCGCCCGCTACGTCACCATGGGCACGGGGCCGCTGCACCGCCCCAAGCTGCCGGGCATCCCCGGCATCGAGAGCTTCGGCGGCCACGCCTTCCACACCAGCCGGTGGGACTACGCCACCACCGGCGGGGACCCGGCCGGGGCGCCCATGGACGGCCTGGCCGGCACGCGGGTGGGCATCATCGGCACGGGGGCCACGGCCGTCCAGTGCATCCCCCACCTGGCCCGGGCCGCGGGGGAGCTGTACGTGTTCCAGCGGACACCGTCCTCGATCGACGTCCGCAACAACCACCCCATCGACCCCGAGTGGTTCGCCGCCCTCAAGCCTGGTTGGCAGCGGGAGTGGCTGCGCAACTTCTGCACCCTGCAGACCGGCGGGTTCGCCGACGAGGACCTGGTGCAGGACGGGTGGACCGACATCGCCCAGCGCATCCGGGACCGGGTGGTCGAGCTGGTCGAGCAGGGGGCGGAGCTCACGCCGGAGACCATGCAGCGCGCCTACGAGGACAGCGACGACGAGAAGATGTGCGAGATCCGCGCCAGGGTCGACGCCCTCGTCGAGGACCCGGCCACGGCGGCGGCGCTGAAGCCCTGGTACCGGCAGCTGTGCAAGCGTCCGTGCTTCCACGACGAGTACCTGCAGTCCTACAACCTGCCTACCTGCCACCTGGTCGACACCGACGGCAGGGGGGTCGAGCGGATCGACGAGCGGGGCGTGTGGGCGGCAGGGCGCCACGTCGAGCTCGACTGCCTCATCTTCGCCTCGGGGTTCGAGGTGGGCACCGAGTACGCCCGCCGGGCCGGTTTCGAGACCGTCGGCCGGGCCGGCGAGACGCTGAGCGACCACTGGTCCGACGGCATGCGGTCGTTGCACGGCATCCACGTGCGCGGGTTCCCGAACGCCTTCGTCGTCGGGCTGGCCCAGGGGGCGAACCTGGTCTCCAACGTCACCCACAACCTGGTCGAGGCGGCCACCACCATCGCCGCGGTCATCAGGCACGCCCGCGGCACCGGCAGGGAGGTGGTCGAGGTGACGCCCGAGGCGGAGGCGGCATGGGTGGCCGTGCTCCAGAGCAGCGAGCGCGGGTTCCTCGGCAACCCCGAGTGCACACCCGGGTACTACAACAACGAGGGCCGTGCGGTCGGACCGAAGGAGCGGCTCGCCATGAGCGGCTACCCCGAGGGGCCGCTCGCCTACTTCGACTACATCGAGGCGTGGCGCAGCTCGGGCCGGTTCGAGGGCCTCGAGTTCCGAACCGGCTGACGCGGCGCCACCGGCGCGGTGCCCGTGTACGACCCGGCGCCGGGTCAGTGCAGCGGCACCGTCCACCAGTTGGCGGCCCGGCCCACGAACATGAAGGCGAGCGGGAGCCCGAGGGCGACACTGCCGGCCACCAGCCACTGCCGGGCGGTGGCACCGGCCACGTTGGCACGGGTGTGGCGCAGCCAGTCACGCGGTGCCAGGCGCGCCGTCTCCAGGATGTGCCCGAGGACGTGGATCACCATGGCGCCGAACCACAGCACGAAGCTCGCCT
The DNA here is from genome assembly GCA_021799615.1 of Actinomycetes bacterium. Taxonomy (GTDB): domain Bacteria; phylum Actinomycetota; class Acidimicrobiia; order Acidimicrobiales; family RAAP-2; genus JAJZDI01. The sequence continues at coordinate 34,783 of JAJZAC010000002.1, read as the reverse complement.
TGTGGACGAAGAGGAGCTCGCCACGCAGCGAAGGACTGACGAACACCAGGGCGATCCCGCTGGCGATGAGGATCACGGTGAGCGCGATCACGAACGGGCCAAGCAGCCGGAGCAGCGGTGGAGGTGGGCCCTTGCGACGGTAGGCGGGCGATCCGAGGTAGTAGCGGGCGAACCGGTAGCTGGTGCTGGCCATCTTCAGCGCGATGGGCGGAACGAGCAGAAAGCCGATGAACACGTGCCAGGACAGCAGGCTGTGGATGCGCAGTAGCGTCGCACCTTCCGCCGCCAGCAGCACCAGGAGGACGGCGGCCGTCGAGCTGGTCAGCCGGGAGTTGCCGGCCACGCCCATCCGGGCACGGCGGCCGATCCTCGTCCGGTCGATCGTCTCGGTGGACCCTGGTTCGTCTCGGTCGATCACGGTCATCGTCCGGCATCGTACGGGGGCAGGCTGACACCAGCATGAAGCCCCCCGGACAGCGCGGGACGAACGGGCTGAGCAGGTACGACGACCACAAGGGGTGGCCGGGAGCCCGGGGCCGGCACCAGGGCGCTCACCGCCGCAGGAGCAGGCGCTGTCGCTTGGAGCCGGTCAGCGAGATGGCCAGACCGAGGACGCCGACGTCCCGGAGGACCAGGTCGGAGAGCCCGCCGGTGGCGATCAGGGAGATGACGATCTCCGTCATGAGCAGCACGGCCACCGCTGCGGCGAGCCGCGGCGCGATGCCGGCCACGAGGGCCACGGCGACGAGCACCAGGAGCCAGCCGTGGGCGAGTACGAGGACCTCGGCGACGTGGGAGGTGGCCGGCAGCACGTGGACGTACCCGGTCCACAGCAGGGGGTCGACCAACTCGTGGTAGCCGAACCATGCCAGCACCAGCCCGAGCAGCACCCGAGCGGCGGTCGGTGCCCACGCTTCGGCGAACGCCGTCCCGCGCTCGAGCAGCGCGGCGACGGTGCCAGGGGCCGGTCCGGCGGCCGGCGGTGGCGATGCCGTGGTCGCAGCACGACCGACCCGACCCCGGCCGGCCGCCTCGTTGATGCCGCCACCCGGCACCCGCCGGACGGTGGTGGTGCCACCGCCGGTCTGGACGGGGCTCGCACTCACTGGATCATCCTCCCGGCGGCGTTGGTGGCGACGATGGAGTCGTCGCCCAAGCTGTAGTCGACACCACCGGAGTCGTCGCCGAAGCTGGCCTCGATGACGTAGATCCTGTCCCCGTTGGGATAGACGGTCGGTGTCGCACCCTGGGAGCTTCCGGCCGCCGCCACGGTGACCGAGAACGACGTCGGCCCCGGTGTCACGTGGAAGTCGATGCCGGACAGCGCCGCCTGGGCCTGTGCCGAGGGGGTACCGGGGTAGATCTGGTAGGCGTAGGGCGCGTACTGGGACGACGCCAGCGAGGGACCGAGCTTCTGGGCCGGCGTCGAGGAACTGGCCGGCGGTGTCGTAGTCGTGGTGGTCCTCGGTCCGGACGTCGTCGGTGACGTGCCCGGTGTGGTGGCGGGAGTGGACCGTCCGGACCCCCCGGATGCACGGCTCGTCTGGGTCCCGCCGGCACCGGCGGGCTGGGCGCTGCTCACCAGGCCCCCGCTGCCGGTGACCACGCCGCCGTGACCGTACCCGGACACGGCCAGCCCCAGGGCGGCGACGCCAGCCACGCTGAGGACCAGGAAGCCCCCAGGTCCGACGTGCTCACGACCGATGCGCACGTGGCCTCCGACGCGTCTGTCCGGTCCGGCTCGCCGGGAGCCGATGGCCCGTAGTCGGGCGGCCGTGACCGAGGGTGGTGGGGTACATGGTGGTGATTCCCGCCACGGTACCTGCCTGCTCGATGCAGGGAACCTCCGTCGGCACAAGCCTTATCGGCTTCTTATCGGCCGGGTGGGGTATCTGGGCGGGTGGCGCCGGCCGGGTGGGGTGCCTAGGCGGGCGCTCCCGGGCACGTTCCCGTTGCCGGAGGAGCGGTGCCACCCACGGTGAGCTGCGCGGTTCCCGCCACGGTGCCGGCGGCCGACATGGCGGCGATGCCCGAGGCCTGGCCGGCCAGGGTGGCGTCGAAGAACGCCGTCGTCGTCTGGGCCACGATCTGCAGGACGGGCCCCGGGCTCACGTAAGGGGGCTCGTGGGCCGCGCCCAGCAGGTCCAGGTAGTACTTGGGAGACGGGGCGGCGTCGTAGATCTGCGTGCTGCAGGCGGGGACGTTGACGATGTCGGCGCTGCCCTGGACGACGAGGATGGGGACGGTCGGCGGAGCGAAGTAGGTCCCACCGAAGCTGGCCAACTCGGCACCCGACAGGACGGCCACGGCCTTGACCCGCTGGTCGCGGCAGCAGGTGTTGGCGGCGACGGCAAGGCTGACGTCCCCACCGTCGGAATGGCCCACGAGCCCGATCCGGGCGGTGTCGACCATCCCGGCAAGCGGCGATCCGGGCTTCGAGGCGGCGTCGACCACGTCGGTGATGACCGCCCGCAAGTCGGCCGGATGGTTGACGATGTCCTCCTCGTCGAGCCCGCCGGGATCGGCCGGATCCGTGTGTGGGTAGGTGGGCGCGGCCACGACGAACCCGGCTGAGGCCCAGTCGCCGATCAGGGAGGTGTATGCCTGGACCGACAGGTCGTAGCCCTGGGAGAAGACGAGGAGGGGATGGGGGCCTCCCACGTGGTCGGGGACCGGTCCGCTGCGGGAATCGGCGGCCGGGAACCAGATCTCGACGGGGATGGCCTCGCCGGGACCCGTCGTGCCCGCGGGCGCCGTGGTGGTCAGGCTGGTCGTCCCGACGGAGAACGCCCCGATCGGCGTGGGCTGGGCCTGGGCGGGTGACGTCGTGGAGGTGGTGGTCGGCACCGTCGGTGGATCGGGTGTCGTGGCCGGATGTCGCCCCGCCGAAGCGCCCACCAGATGGGTCACCGCCAGGCCGGCCACGACCAGGGCGAGCACGGCGGCTGACCCGAGGGCCACTCGTGCGGCGCGCTGCCTGCGGGCACGCCGGCGGCGGTGGGAGAGGCTACGCATGCGAACGCGAAGCGTATCCGTCGGCGGGTGGGGGGCCGGGGCGCCCCAGGCCCCGCGGGGCTGAGCGCCGGGCCCCGGAGCCCCAGGTCCTGTGGGGGCTGAGCACGGGGACGCCCACCCGCCGCGGCGCGGCCTTCACGGCGCCGTAAGGGTGATGGTGCAGACTGGGTCGATGCAGTCACCTTCTGATCCAGGCCAGGCACGCGGCGCGGCGGCGCCGTCGGCCCCACCGGCGACGGGAACCTCGGCCGCCTCGGGGGCCGCCGGTCGGGCCACCGGACGCCTCCAGCGGCGTGCGCGCTGGTGGGATCGTCGCTCGCGCTCGTGGGACCACGGCGGCGCCACCGGCCTCGAGCGCATCGTGGCTGCCGTCCTCGACGCGTCGGACGTCAGCCCCGGAGCGATGGTGGTGGATCTCGGATGCGGGACCGGGAGCGTCAGCATCCCGTTGGCCGAGCGCGGCGCCCGGGTGACGGCGGTCGACTTGAGCCCGTCGATGCTCGAGCTCCTGGTGGCCAAGGCGGCGGAAGCCGGGGTCCAGGGCATCACCACCCTGGCCGCACCCCTCGAGGACCTGGAGCTCCCGCCGGGGAGCGTCGACCTCATCGTCTCCAATTACGCCCTGCATCACCTGCGTGACCGCGACAAGGAGGCGCTGGTGGCATCGGCGCTCGGGTGGCTGCGGCCCGGCGGCCGCATGGTCATCGGCGACATGATGTTCGGGAGGGGAACCTCGGCTCGCGACCGGTCGATCATCGGATCGAAGGCGGCGGTCATGCTCCGGCGCGGCCCGGCCGGGTGGTGGCGGCTGGTGAAGAACGTCGGGCGCTTCTGGTTCCGGATGGAGGAGCGCCCCGTGACCATGGAGACGTGGGAGCGCTATTTTCGCCAGGCGGGGTTCAGCCAGGTCGCGGCCACGCCGGTCCGTCTCGAGGCCGCCGTGGTCGCCGGGACCAAGCCGGGCCCGTAGCCCCGGAGCCCCGTAGCCCCGGAGCCCCGGAGCCCCGTAGCCCCGGAGCCTCGGAGGCCCGGAGCCTCGGAGGCCCGGAGGCCCGGAGCCCCGGAGGCCCCCGACCGGCCCCGCCGTCAGCGCGTCCTGGCGTGACCGAGCTCGTCCCGAGCTGCGCGGCCAGGGCAGCGCGGGGACGCCGGCCTCTGGTTGCCCGTTGCTGGTCCGCGCTCGCGGGAATCGACGCCGAGCTCGCGGTGTTGTCCTGTGTACATACCCAGGGGGGTATGAGCCCGACATCGTCGGGCAGGGAACGACGGAGGTACGTCATGGCACTCGTCCGGTTCATGGAACGACCGATCGGCAGGGTCACCCGAGGCGTGCTCGGCCTCGTCCTCATCGGGATCGGCGCCGGTCTCGGCAGTGCCTGGTGGATCCTGGCAGCGGTGGGCCTGGTGCCCCTGGCTGCCGGCGTCTTCAACTTCTGCCTGGCGGCACCGCTCTTCCACGCCCCGATGCGCCACGCACACCCGACGGTCTAGGCCGAAGGGGCTTCCGCCGGAGCGGCAGCATCACGGCGACGGAGGTTCCGTGGCCTGACGTCGTCGCCCGCCTGCCGCCCGACGCACGGCGGAGCCCGAGCCGGGGGGACCTTTGCCCCTGGTCGGGACGGGCCGGTCCGCCCGAAGCTGGCATGGGGGCGCAGGTCGAGCCAGAGCCAGAGGAGCGCCGGTGTGGGCAGTGGCCGTGGCGAACGAGTGTCCAGGGGACCGGCACCCCCGTCCGTGAGCGGCGGCGCCCGCCCGCGGGAGGGCATGGGCACGGCTGGCGCCCCGAGCGGATCGGCGGCTGACGCCGCGGACGGATCGGCGGCTGGCGCCGCGGACGGATCGGCCGCCCCCGACCGGCCACGCCCCACCCCGGACGGTCAGGGGGCCTTCGGGGCCGGCATCGCCCGGCTCAGTTCGGCGGAGGTCCTGGCGGCCCTCGGGACCTCGCGGCGGGGTCTCTCGGAGCAGGAGGCCGGGACCAGGCTGGCTGCCACCGGCCCCAACGCGCTCCCCGAACCCCGGCGACGGAGCGTGCTGGCGGAGCTGGCGGCGCAGCTGGCGAACATGTTCGCGGTGCTCCTGCTGATCGCCGCGGGTCTCACCTTCGTCATCTACTTCGCCTCCACCCCCCGGGACTCGGCGAACCTGATCCTGGCCTGCGGGATCCTGGGTGTGGTCGCCCTGAACGCCGTGATCGGCTTCGTCCAGGAGCATGCCGCCGAACGCACGGCCGAAGCGCTCCAGGCCATGGTTCCCCGGACGGCGCGCGTGCTGCGCGACGGTGTCCTGCGCGAGATCCCGGCTGAAACGCTGGTGCCCGGTGACCTCGCCGTCCTCGACGCCGGCGACGCCGTCTCGGCCGACTCCCGGGTGATCGAGGCCCACAGCCTGACCATCGAGATGGCCGCGTTGACCGGCGAGAGCCAACCGGTCGGACGGGTCGACGAGCCGGTGGACAGCACCGTGCCGATGGATGCCCGGAATTGCGTGTTCACGGGCACCTCCGTCACCAGCGGGACGGCCAAGGCCGTCGTCTATGCCACCGGGTTGTCCACCGAGTTCGGCCGGATCTACCGGCTGACCGCCGGCCTCCCGCCGGAACAGAGCCCACTCCAGCGCCAGGTGACGGTGATGGCCCGGCGGGTGGCCATGGTGGCGATCGCCGCAGGCGGGCTCCTGTTCGCGTTGCGGGTCCTGACCGGCAACCCGTTGGCGCTGTCCTTCGTCTTCGCGCTCGGGGTCATGGTCGCGCTGGTGCCCGAGGGACTGCCGGCCACCCTGTCGGTGTCGCTCGCCATCGGCGTGCGCCGGATGGCCCGCAAGCAGGCGCTCATCAAGCGCCTGGCCGCCGTCGAGGCGCTCGGATCGACCACCGTCATCTGCACCGACAAGACGGGGACGCTGACGAAGGCGGAGATGACCGTCCAGCAGGTCGTCGCGTCGGGCCAGCGGTACGCGGTGAGCGGCGTTGGCTACGGCCCCGAAGGGTCGGTGGTCGCCGTCACCGCCGACGGGCCCGGGGGACTGGACCAGGTGCGGGAGGTGCTGCGGACGGCGGCGCTGTGCTGTGACGCCCGGCTGGTTCCTCCGGACGGGACGCAGGACTGGCGTGTGCTGGGCGACACGACCGAGGGCGCCGTGCTGGTCGCCGCGGCCAAGGCGGGGATCGACCTCGAGGACGAGCTCCGCCGGGCCCCGCGGGTGGGGACCTTCCCCTTCGACCCGGACCGGAAGTTGATGACCACGCTCCACGGGGCACCGGGTGACGTGGAGGTGTGCGTCAAGGGATCGCCCCAGGCCGTGTTGGAGCGCTGCACCTCGGCGCGCTGGGGCGGGACGACGGTGCCGCTCGATGCCGCACTGCGGCGCCGGGCCGACGAGGCGAACGACGACCTGGCCGCGCAGGGTCTGCGCCTGCTGGCGGTCGCCACCCGTCGGGTGGCCGATGCCCGCGCCCGGCAGGGGGACGTCGAACGGGACCTGACCCTCCTCGGGCTGGTGGCCATGTCCGACCCGCCCCGGCCCGAGGTGGCGGACGCGGTGGCCGCCTGCAGGCATGCCGGCATCGCCATCTACATGGTCACCGGCGACTACGGCCTGACGGCAGAGGCGGTGGCCAGGAGGGTGGGCATCGTCGGAACGGGGACGGTCCGGACGGTGACCGGCACCGAGCTCGACGCCATGGACGACGCCGCGCTCGGGTCGCTGCTGCGTGGCGGTGGGCAGTTGCTGTTCGCCCGGGTCCGGCCCGAGCACAAGCTGCGGATCGTCACCGCGCTGGAATCACAGGGGGAGATCGTCGCCGTCACCGGCGACGGGGCCAACGACGCCCCCGCCCTCAAGCGGGCCAGCGTGGGCGTGGCCATGGGTGCCGGTGGCACCGACGTGGCCCGCGAGGCCTCGGTCATGGTCCTGCTGGACGACTCGTTCGCCTCGATCGCGGCCGCCGTCGAGCTGGGTCGGGCCGTCTACCAGAACATCCGCCGGTTCCTCGTGTACCTGTTCAGCCACAACCTGGCCGAGCTGGCCCCGATCCTGGCAGCGACGTTCGTCGGGTTCCCGCTCGTGCCCCTGTCCGCCCTCCAGGTCCTGGCGATCGACCTCGGTTCCGACGTGCTCCCGGCCCTGGCGCTCGGCGCCGAGCGTCCGGAGGCCGACAGCATGGACCGCCCGCCCCGCCCCCCGTCCGAGCAGCTGTTCTCGTGGCCGGTCGTCCGGCGGTTCCTGTTCCTCGGCACCATCCAGTCGGCCGGGGTGGTCTTCGCCTTCTTCTGGCGGATCCACTCCGCCCACCTTCCCTTCGACGCGTTCACCGCCTCGAACCCGACCTACCGGGAAGCCCTGACCATGTCCCAGGCGGGCATCGTCGTCAGCCAATTCTTCAACAGCTTCGCCGTGCGCACCGACCGGCAGAGCATCTTCCGGACCGGGTTGTGGTCGAACCCGCCGCTCGTGGCCGCCGGCGCCTTCGGGGTGACCATGATGGCGGCCATCAGCTACGTCCCCCTGTTGCAGGACGTGTTCCACACCGCGCCGCTCCGCCTGACCGACTGGCTGCTCCTGGTGGCGTTCGGTGCCCTCCTTCTGGCCGCCGACGAGGCGCGCAAGGCGTGGCACCGGTGGTCGTCGTCGAAGCGGCAACGGGGTGTGGACGGAGCGGGCGGCGCCACGTCCGGCACGGTCGGCACGACAACAGCAGAGGAGGCGGCGTGATGCACGTGGCAATCGTCGGATGCGGACGGTCGGGATCGGCGCTCGCCGCCCGGCTCGATGCCGAAGGTGAGTCGGTGTCGGTGGTCGACGTCGACGAGGCCTCGCGGCGCCGGCTGCCCCAGGGGTTCGCCGGGAGGTTCGTCGTGGGGAGTGGGCTCCACCGGTCGGTCCTGGTGGCGGCCGGGATCGATCACGCGGACGCCCTGGCCGCCCTCAGCTCGAGCGACAGCCTCAACATCGTGGTGGCCCGCATCGCCCGGGACACGTTCCGGGTCCCCCAGGTCGTCGGCAGGTTGCACGACGGCGAGCGCTCGCCGGTCTGTTCGGATCTCGGCCTGCCCATGGTGGCGTCGGCGCGGATGACCGTCGACCGCGTGCACCGCATGATCCGCCACACACGCCTCGAGCCCGAGCAGACCTTCGGCAACGGCGAGTCGCTCCTCGTGCGGTCCCCGGTGCCCGAGTACCTGGTCGGCCGCCGGGTCGACGAGTTCGACGTCCCCGGCGAGATCCGTGTCGTCGAGCTGACCCGAGGAGGCCACTCCAGCATTCCGGCTCACGGCGCCACCCTCCGCAAGGACGACGTCGTCCGGTTCGTGGTGGCGTCCGGTTCGTTGGCCCGTCTGCGCAGCTTTCTCGGAGGGAGGTGGGACTGATGCACGTCATCGTCGCCGGAGGGGGGACCGTCGGCTCCCAGGTGGCCGCGGCCCTCGAGGCAGCTTCGTACCGCGTCGTGGTCGTCGAGGTCGACGAGGCCCGGGCGTCCGCGCTCGGCGCACGGGGCATGGAGGTGGTGGTGGGAAACGCCTGCGTGGCCGCCCACCTCGAGGCCGCGGGCGCGCTGGGCGCGGACCTGCTGGTGGCCTGTACCGGCACCGACGAGGAGAACCTGGTCATCGCGGAACTGGCGAAGCGATACCTGGAGGTCCCCCGCGTGGTGGCCCGGGTGAACGACGACGAGAACCGGTGGCTGTTCGACTCGACGTGGGGGGTGGACGTCGCGCTGTCTGCCGCGCAGGCGCTCGCCGCCGTGGTCGAGGAGGTGACGGCGCCGCCACAGGTGGCTCGCCTCGGCGAGGCGGGCACGGGAGTGATCCTCGTCGAGGCGCGCCTCGGGGGTTCGTCGCCGGCCGTCGGCCACCTGCCCGCCGAGCTGGTGCTGGCAGCGGGGGACGCCGTGGCCGGCGTGTTGCGCGGGGGACAGCTGCTGCCGCCGGCGGACGCCGGCCGGCTGCGCCCCGGCGACCACGTGCTGGTCATCACCGATGGCACCGGTGGCACCGGTGGCGATCGGGTCGGCCTCGCGTTCGTGGGCGAGGGCGGGAAGGCGGCGTCCGCCGGACGTGGGATGGACGGTGGTTGACTGGTGGTCGACCGGGATGCGTTCGGCAGGTGGCCGATAGGTGGTCGACAGGCGGTCGGGAGGTGCACCCATGTTCGGTCGGGTCCTCGTCGGCGTGGACGGGTCGGACGGGTCGGTGCCGGCACTGCAGTGGGCCATCGAGGAAGCGGCATGGCGTGGCGCCGTCGTCGAGGCGGTGCTGGCTTGGCAGGGCATGTCGACGATCGGCCTGGGCGAGGTCCCCTACCTGCCGGACGAGGAGTCGCGCATCGAGACGACGGAGCAGGCCCGCCTGGCCAGGGCGATCGGCGAGGCCGTGGCCCGGGTGCCGGGTGGCGTCGGTGTGACGGTCGACCCGGTCGTGGTCGAGGGTGGTGCCGCCGAGGTCCTCTGCGAGCGCTCCGATCGAGCGGACCTGCTGGTCGTGGGGTGCCGCGGGCACGGCCCCGTGTCCCGCCTCCTCGTCGGCTCCGTCAGCTCCGCGTGCTTGCAGCACGCCCGATGCCCGACCGTCGTCGTCCCGCTCGGGCGCGGACGGCCGGAACACCGTCGCCGCCTGCACGACGTGCCGGCGACCGGCGGGTGAGGAGCGGCGGGCGGGGAGCGGCGGGCGGGGCAGACGCCTGCTCGTGGCGGCTGGTCGGGGGCGGGGCGTGCCGGCGGGTCCGGACCGGGCGCCGGCACCCGTCGTGACCACGTGCCAGCCTGTGGGGCATGTGGGGGCGGCACGCGCCGCCCGGGGAGGAGGTCGGCGGTGCGTCTGCCGAAGAAGGTCGTCCGCGAGCTTGCCGTCGAACCGGGCGGGGCGGCAGGTCTCCACCACCGCAGCACCTCCCACACCCGGGCCGACTGGCTGAGCCCGACGGGACGGTCGACGCCGAGGGACCTGGCCGAGCACGATCTCGAGTCGTTCAAGCAGGACCTGGCGTCGGCCCAGGAGCTCCTGTACGCCTCGGACCGCTGGGCCCTGCTCCTCGTCTTCCAGGCGCTCGACGCCGCCGGCAAGGACGGCACCATCAAGCACGTCATGTCCGGCGTCAACCCGCAGGGGTGCCAGGTGTTCTCCTTCGGGCGCCCGTCGGACGCCGAGCTGCGCCACGACTTCTTGTGGCGCTGTGCCACCGTGCTCCCCGAGCGGGGGAGGATCGGCATCTTCAACCGGTCGTACTACGAGGAGGTGCTGGTCGTCCGTGTCCACCCGGAGCTGCTGGCCGCCCAGCACCTGCCGGACGGCGCTCCGGCCGGGCCCCGGCTGTGGAACGAGCGCTACGAGGACATCAACGCGTTCGAGCGCCACCTGGTCCGCAACGGCACCCGGATCGTGAAGTTCTTCCTCCACGTCTCCGAGGACGAGCAGCGCGCCCGGTTCCTGGCCCGGCTCGACGACCCCGGCAAGCAGTGGAAGTTCTCGCCTGCCGACCTGGCCGAGCGTGCGCACTTCGCCGAGTACCTCCAGGCGTACGAGGACGCCATCACGGCGACGTCGACACCGTGGGCCCCCTGGTACGTGGTCCCCGCCGACCACAAGCCGGCCATGCGGGCGTTGGTCGGGGGCATCGTGGTCGACGCCATCGACCAGCTCGGTCTCCACCTGCCTGCCGCCGGACCGGATCGTGCCGCCGAGCTCGAGGCGGCGCGCCGGGCGCTCGGTGGCGCGTCCGGTGCCCGGTGACGGGCGCGGTTCGAGCAGGTCGCACCAGCTGGTAGGGTGACCCCAGCAAAAGCGCCAGGCAACTCTGCCGGCGCCAGCTCACTGATACCGAGTGGAGTCTTCCTCAGGTTGCGGTGTGCGACCTTGAGAATGGAGTCTCCGGTGTCATCAATTCTGCTGGGTGCAGACGCGCCCACCCCCACCTTCGCCGACCAGGCGTTCGATGAGCTCGGCCTTCCTGCCGATCTGTGCGGCGTGCTGGCCCGGCTCGGGATCAGCCAGCCCCTGCCGATCCAGGCGGCGACCCTCGTCGATGCGCTCGCCGGCCGCGACGTGTCAGCCAAAGCCCCGACGGGCTCGGGCAAGACGCTGGCCTTCTCGCTGCCGCTGGCGGTGCGGGTGTCCCGAGCGAGTGCGCGCCGGCCCCGCGGTCTGGTGCTGGCGCCCACGCGGGAGTTGGCGACCCAGATCGCCGACACGCTCGCCCCCCTGCTGGCGACGCGCAAGCTACGCGTGCACACGTTCTTCGGCGGCGTCGGCTTCGGCGGGCAGCGGAGCGCCTTGGCGCGGGGGGTCGACGTCGCCGTCGCCTGCCCCGGTCGGCTCGAGGACCTCATCGGACAGCGGGCCATCAACCTCTCCGACGTGGAGTTCGTGGTGGTCGACGAGGCCGACCGCATGGCTGACATGGGGTTCCTCCCCGCCGTGCGCCGGATCCTCGATGCCACGGCTGCCGATCGGCAGACCCTCCTGTTCTCCGCCACGCTGGACGGGGCCGTGGACGTCCTCGTCCGCAACTACCAGAACGATCCCGCCCGCCACGAGGTGGTGTCGCCTGAGGACGACCTGAGCAAGGTGACGCACCGGTTCGAGCCCGTTGCCATGGGCGACCGGGCGGCCATGTGCGCCGACCTGGCGTCGGAGGGGGGTTCGACGATCGTCTTCGTGCGCACCAAGCACGGCGCCGACCGGCTGGCCAAGCAGCTCTCGCGGGGCGGGGTGGCGGCCGAGGCGATCCACGGCGGGCGAAGCCAGGGCCAGCGGGAGCGCACCCTGGCATCGTTCCGTGCGGGGCGGGTCGGCGTGCTGGTGGCGACGGACGTCGCCGCTCGCGGGATCCACGTCGACGGCGTGACGAGGGTCGTCCACTACGACCTCCCTGCCGACGCCAAGGACTACGTGCACCGCTCCGGCCGGACGGCCAGGGCCGGCGCCTCGGGCACCGTGATCGCCCTGGTGCCACCCGAACACCGGTCCGCCGCTGCAGCCATCCGCCGCGCCATCGGCATCGACGGGCCGGCGTCGCCGTCGCCACGCGCCCCGGCCGGCGGTCGCGCTCCGGCCGGCGGTCGCGCTCCGGCCGGTTCGCGTTCCCCGGCCGCACGGAACGGGAACGCGGCCGCCCGGAACCGGCACCGCCGCGCCGGGCAGGGTGGGAACGCCGGGGGCGGGCACCAGCGCTCGGGCGCCGGTCGCAACGGCTCGTCGGGAGGCGGCCGGTCGGGCCGCTGACGTCGCCCGGCGGCGGCGGCACACGACCGCCGGCGCCGGATGCGACCCGTGGCGGGCGCTGCCGTAGGATCACCGGCGTCGCCGGCGGTGGTGCCGGTGCTGATCGAAAGGTCCGCCCGTGAAGCTCTCGATGGTGCTCAATTACGCAGGTGACCCGAAGACCGCGGCTGCCGAAGCACGCGACCTCGAGTCGGCGGGCGTGGACATGGTCTGGGTGTCGGAGCTCTACAGCTTCGACGCCGTGAGCATCTTGGGCTACCTGGCGGCGGTCACCGAGCGTATGGAGCTCGCCTCGGGCATCCTCCCCCTCTACTCGCGCACGCCCACCCTCATGGGGATGACGGCGGCGGGCCTCGACGCGGTGTCGGGTGGCCGTTTCGTGCTCGGCCTCGGTGCCTCGGGTCCCCAGGTCATCGAGGGGTGGCACGGTGTGCCCTACACGAAGCCGCTGACCGCCACTCGCGAGACGATCGACATCTGCCGGTTGGTCTGGGCCCGGGAGCGCGTGGTCTACGACGGGGAGCTGTACAAGGTCCCGCTCCCGCCCGAACAGGGGACGGGGCTGGGTAAGCCCCTGAAGCTGATCAACCACCCGGTGCGCCCCCGCATCCCGATCTACCTGGCCAGCCTCGGCCACAAGAACGTGGAGCTGACGGCGGAACTGGCCGACGGCTGGCTCCCGGTCTTCTTCCATCCGGACAAGGCGGCCGACGTCTGGGGTGAGGACCTGGCAGCCGGCGCAGCCAAGCGCCCGGATGACCTGGCGCCCCTGGAGATCGTCGCCGGGGGGATCGTGTCCGTCTGCGACGAGGAGCAGGCGGCGAACCTGCGCAACGCGGGACGGGGCATGACGGCGCTCTACGTCGGTGGCATGGGTGCCAAGGGCAAGAACTTCTACAACAACATCTTCTGCCGCTACGGCTACGAGGACGAGGCGGCGAAGATCCAGGACCTCTACCTCGACGGCAAGAAGGCCGAGGCCGAAGCGCTCGTCCCCGACGAGTTCCTCGACGCCGTCGCCATGGTGGGCGACGAGGGCCGGGTCCGGGAGCGGATCGAGGCCTACCGTGCCGCTGGGGTCACCCGGCTCAGCATCTCGCCTGTCGCCGAGGACCGGCTGGCCCTGGTCGAGAAGATCCGTGAGTGGGCCGGCGACGCATGACGTGAGGCGGGGGGTGGGCACGTGCGGATCCTCATGAACTCCGAGCATCTGTCGCCCAACACGGGGATCTCGGTGCACACCCTCGACGTCGCGGAGGCGCTGGCCGCCCGCGACAACCAGATCGACCTCCTGTACATGCGCGACGGCCCCTTCGCCCAGCGGTACGCGGCGTTCTGCCGTTCGATGCGCGCGGTCCCGCTCTTCGACCTCGGTGTCCACCGCGCCGTGCGTGACGCACCCCGCCTGGCTCCGGCGGTGGTCGCCGGGATCAGGACCCGGCCGGACGTCGTCTACGTGAACCGGTTCCGGCCGCTTCCGTGGGCGCTGGCCACCGGAGCACTGGCGCGGGCACCGGTGGTGTGCCACCTCCACGGGCTCATCGGGATCGACCATCCGCGGGTCAACCGTGTGCTGGGGTCGCGCACGCACCGGATCCTGGCCGTCTCGCAGTTCGTGCGGGACCGGTTCGTCGAGTGGGGCGGCGACGATGGCAAGGTCGACGTCGTGCACAACGGCGTCGACCTTGCCGCCTATCCGTTCGGTGGGGTCGAGGAGCAGGCGGCGGCGCGCCGGGCGCTGGGGATCGCCGCCGGCATGCGACTGGTCCTCTACTGCGGCCGGGTCGACCCGACGAAGGGCGTCGACCTCCTCTTCGACGCGGTGGCCCGGGCCGATCCTGACGGGACGTCGATCGCCGTGGTCGTCATGGGGCCGATCGGGGACGAGGCGTTCGCCTCCCGGCTCCGGGACCACCCGGTCGCCGACCGTACCGCTTGGATCCCCATGCGAACCGACGTGGTGACCGGGTACCACGCGGCCGACGTGGTCGTCGTGCCGTCGCGCGTCGAGGAGGCGTTTTCCCGGGTGGCGATCGAGGCGATGGCCACCGGACGGCCGGTCATCGGAACGGCGGTGGGCGGCCTTCCCGAGGTGCTCGCCGGCCTGCCGGACGAGCTGGTCGTGGCGCCCGAGGATCCGGTGGCCCTGGCAGCGGCTGTCGCGAGGACCGTCGGGTGGCGAGACGACCGCCCCGACCTGGGTGCCCGCTGCCGGGCCCATGTGGCCGAGCGCTTCACCCTGGCGCGTCAGGTCGACGCGATCGAGGCGTGCCTGGCCGGTGCCGCCGGGCAGGGCCGGGCGAGTGCCCTGCCCCACTGAGCCGCGTCCCGGCCGATCCCCGCTCCCGTCCCCTCCCGACGCCGGTGCCGGTCCGGTGCCGGCACCGGGCTCCCCGGGCTCCCCGGCTACCGGCCGGCGGCGGTCACCCGGGACACGCTGGCGAACGTGCAGAGGTAGATGTCCCGGTCGAAGCCGACGGCGGGGAACAGCACGGACTGGACGGGACTGCCGGTGTCGGCCCGGGCCAATTCGTCGCCGGTCTCCAGGTCGAGCACGACCACCTGCTCGGCACCGCGATCCCGGGCGAAGTCGCACGTGACGATCTCGCCGCTTCCGGGTAGCAGGACCATGTGCGGGGCGTGGTCCTGCGCCCGCGTCCACCGAGGCGTGATCGGCGCGCCGGCGGGCGCGCCGACACCGATGTCGAACGCCGCCATCACGCCGTTGCCGGAGTCGAAGCCGACGGCGACGCCACGGTGGGGATCGACCAGGGGAGGGTTGGCGATGAGGCCGCCGGCAAGCCCGGAGACCTCGATGGTGGTGACGGCACCCGAGTCGAGGTCGACCCGCACGAGGTGGAGAGGCGCGGTCGACACGCCGTGCCCCCGCAGCGTGCCGTCGTAGGCGTCGCTTCCCTCGCCGTCGTCGAGGAACCAGGCGGTCGACCCCGTGATGACGGCGTCCCACCCGTAGGTCTGCCCCTCGGCGGTGCGGTACGCGGCCCGGATCCCGCGGTCGGGGCGGAACGCCCCGTCCCACGGCACGGCGAAGAAGCTGGTGTCGCCGACCACGTACACGGTGTCGCCGTCGGCCGAGAGCCGGGCGATCGACGCCTCGGGAAGGGTGCAGCGGTCGATGGTGGCCAGGTTCGCGGGGTCCAGTGCCACCAGTTCGCACGGTTGCCGGTCGGCTGCGGCGACCGGATGGCCGGGCCGGCTGGCGGCCGAGTTCTTGGTGACGACGGTACCGTCGGGCAGGATGACGAAGCCGTTGTAGGGGGCACGCACCGGCAGCTCCGCCGATGCCTCCACGGACAGATCGGCGTCGAGCCGGTGGGCGTGGTCGCCGAAGACGACGATGAGCGATCCGTCGGCGTGCGCGGCGATGCTCCCGGGCCAGGCGGGACCGCCGGCCAGGTCGGCCGACCGGCCGAGCGGCTCGAGGGTGCGGGGATCGATGCGCTCCACGAACGACACGGCGTCGTCGCCGGCCGTATGGCGGAGCAGGTAGACCTGGCCGGGGTCCCGGGTGACGACCATGGTGGATGCCACCGCCACCCGGGACGTCACCTCGAGGTGAGGGGGACCGCCATCCTCAGGACCGCCAGCCCCAGGCTCGCCGGACGCCAGCCCGCCCGACGCCAGCCCGCCAGCCCGGACCAGCCCACCGGCTCCGCCCCACCCCGGCGCCGCCACCTGCCGGCGTGCCGGTCCGCCGTCCTCGCACGACCACGGCGACGGCCAGTAGCCGGGTGCCGGTGCCGACCCGGTGGGGCCGTTCATACCGGCGCCTCGAGCAACAGGCGCGGTGACCGGACCGGGGGCTGGTGGTCCTCCAGGTCGGCGACGAGGTCGTCGCGCAGGGCCCGCCGTTCGGGGTCGGCCCACAGGTTCACCCGCTGGAGCGGGTCGTCGTCGAGGTCGTAGAGCTCGCCCTCGGTACCGTCGTGACTGGTGCCGGGGCGGTAGACGCTGCACACCCAGTGGTCCCGCATCATCGTGCGCAGGTGGACGTCGACGCCGAAGAGCTCGCTGTCCCACGCGGTGAGGACCCGCTCGAAGCCCCGGGTGTCGGCGTCGCCGTCGGTGACGGGCAGGGGCCGACCCTGCATCCACCCGGGGGGTTCGACGCCGGCGATGGCGCAGAACGTCGGGGCCAGGTCGACCAGGCCGACCGGCCGGGAGACGACCGCCGGTGCGGCCGACGCCGACCGGGCCGGCCGCCAGACCAGGGGCAGGCGCATCAGCGCGTCGACGTGGTACGGACCCTTGAACAGCAGGCCGAAGTCCCCGCCGAGCTCGCCATGGTCAGTGGTGAAGATCACGTCGACGTCGTCGCCCCAGCCCCGCTGTTCGACGGCGGCGAGCACCCGTCCGAGGGCCTCGTCGATGAGCTCGCACTCGACGGCGTCGCGGGCGAGCACTTCGCGCAGCTGGTCCCCGGTGAGGCTGGCGGGCACCCACCGTGCCGGTGCCTCGTAGTTGGAGACGAGCTCCCCGTCGTACCAGAGGCGCCAATGGCGCGGCTTGCCGTCGATGATGCGTCGCCGTTCGGCCGGCCGACCCGGGTAGCCGGCCGGGAGCGGTACGTCGCGCCAGTCGATCCGGCCCACCTCGGACTGGGGCGGGTCCCACGGGTGGTGCGGGTCGGGGAAGCTCATCCAGCAGAACCAGTCGTCGTCGGCCGGCAGCGAGTCCAGCCACGCGATGGTCCGGTCGGCCACCCAGTCCGTGTGGTACCAGCCCCGGTCGATGGGATTGATCGCGACCTGGGGGGCACCGGTCTCGCCGCCGCCCGCGTCGTTGACCTGCAGCGATCCATCGAGCACCTGGTAGAAGCCGCCGATGGACTCGGGGTGCTCGGCGGCCAGCCAGCGGGCGTAGTGCAGGGGGCCGACCGGTCCGTGGGTGGCCGTCACGAGGTGCTCGAACCCGCGGTGGGTGCCGCCGGCCGGCTCGCCGTCGCTCGAGATGGCGTTCTCCTCGAAGCGGAGGAACGGGTCGAGGTACGGCTGGAAGTGTGCCTTGCCGATGAGCGCGGTGCGGTAGCCGGCACCGTGGAGGACGTCGGCCACCGAGGGTGCGTCGACCGGCAACGGCACGCCGTTCATCCACACGCCGTGGGTGGACGGATGCTGCCCGGTCAGCATGGTGGAGCGGGACGGCATGCACACGACCGACTGCGGGTGGGCCCGCTCGAAACGGATCCCGCCGGCGGCCAGACCGTCGACCACGGGGGTGCGCGCCAGGAGCCCCCCGTTGCACCCGAGGGTGTCGTAGCGCTGCTGGTCGGTGGTGACGAAGAGGATCTTGCGACCCATCGGTCCTCCTGTGGGCTCGGTGCGAGGGGCGATCGGGTGGTTGTCCGGCCGGACCTACCGGCGCCCCGCGGCCGGACCCGGGGCCGGGCCGGTGGCGATCTGGTCGCCCTCCAACAGGGTGCGCAGGCGTTCGAGGGCCTGCCCGGTCGCCCCGCCGATCACGAGGGCCAGTGTGGCGGGGTCGGCGTCGGTGCCGTAGACGACGAGCGACGTACCGTCATCGAGGTCGATGACGTCGATGGTGCCGAGGTGCTCCGTGAAGAGCGGCGCGGTGATCCGGTACTGGAACCGGCGCTGGAGGGGGTCGATCGTGAGGAGCTGCTCGGGCATCGGTACGCCGCTCCCGGTGGTGATGGTGCGGGTGGTGCCGTCCACGTCGCAGGCGACGATCCCGGGGAACCATTCGGCGAGACGCGCCGGGTCGCCGACCAGGTCCCACACCTCGCCGGCCGGCCGGCCGATGCGGAGCTGGCGGCGGACCGACGCCCGGTTCGACCTCACGGCGCCCCGGTCCCGGCTTCGCCGGTCCCGGTGTGGGCGGCCGCAGCGCCGGGCTCGTGCCCGGCGAGCAGCGCTGCGACGGCGTCGGCCATGACGGCCTTCGCGGTGGCCGGTGGCAGCGCCTGGTCGTTGCGCAGGAGCTGGTACGACTCGAAGGAGCACACCACGTCGATCGCCGACAGGGCCAGCGGGGCCCGTCGCGCACCCAGCGCGGCCAGCTCGGGGTCGAAGACCTCCGCCAGTTGGTTCCGCAGGTAGGCCCGGCTCTGGGTCAGCTCGGCCAGCAGGAGCGGCTGGAACGGCGACTGGATCCGCGACACGGTCGCCGCCGGCGCGACCGCGTCGAACAGCGCGAAGCGCTGGTCGACCACCGCGGCGACCCGGGCCTCGAGGGTGGCGCCGGCCGGGACGTCGACGGGGATGAGCGGCGCCGCCCGGTGCTGCTGGCGCCGCACGGCGGCGCGCATCAGGTCGTCGACGTCGTCGAAGTACCGGAACAGCGATCGTGACGACAGGCCGGCACGCTCGGCGATCTCGGCTGAGCTGGGACGGAGGTTGCCGTCGTGGTAGAGGTCGAGGAGCGCGTCGACGACGGACGCCCGATTGCGCTGGCGGCGGTAGCGCCGCCCGTCCTCCTCGACGGGCTCGTCCTCGTCGGGTGCCGCGCCGCCGAAGGCGGCCGTCCGGTCCCGGAGGAGACCGGCGATGGACGACGACCGGTCGGAACCGGGGGGAACGGTCCGTTCGTCGACGTTCATATCGTGAACGCCATGGTGGTGGCCAGCTGGCGGGCCAGCTCCCGGTCGCCGCCCAGCTCGACCTGGCCGATGACGGTGGCGGGGTCGACCCGCCCACCGGTGAGCCGCATGAAGAGCGGGAAGTCGAGGGTGATCGACACCGTGGGCTGGCCGGGAAGGCGGTCGACGACCCGAGCCCGCCCGTCCACGACCACGTGCAGGTCCCGCTGGATCGGGCCGGTCAGCCTGATGAGGACGGCGCTCCCCTCGGGCATGGCCGCCCGCTTGCCCACGATGTAGCCGAGCGACCCGGTCACCTCCGTCAGCGACTGCTCCGCCACCGGGCCGGACTCATGACCGGGGATGCCCACGGCCCAGCGGATGTCCTGTTCGTGCATCCACGAGTCGAACACGCGGACCTCCATGAACCGGGCGTAGGTCCCGGGGCCGACGGGGGTCCACGACGGCGCCTCGTAGTCGTCGGGGGACATGGCCTCGAGCTGGGCCAGGCGGGTGGCGGTGATCTCGTCGAACGCCCGCCGCAGCTCGTCGTGCGACAGCCGGCGAAGGGCGACGATCCACGCTTCGTTCATCCGGGCGATGTCGTTGTGGACATGGCCGCCGACTGCGTCGTCGGGAACGGGAGGCGGCGGGTCCCCGCCCGACAACTGCCGTTCTCCCCCGACGATGTGCGACACGACGTCGTGCACGTCCCAACCGGGCAAGGCGGGAGCCGACCACTGCTCGTCGTCGAGCTGCGCGAGCAGCGAGCCGATGGATCCCCACGCGTCGCGTAGCAGCCCCACGATCCGTCGCCGGGTGGCGGTCGGGTCATCGCCGCCCGTGCCCGGCGAGTACTGGTCAGTCATCGTCGTCCTCCTCGAGTACGCAGTGGTCGCCGACCGCAGGATCGGCCCGGCCCCCGACCAGTTCACGGTAGACGCGTGGGGCCTCCCGGGTGCCCGAGGCCGTCCGCAGCGCCATCCGACCGGCCACGAAGCCGGCGACGTCGACGCAGTGCGCGTCCCGTGCGGGGGTCTCGCCGATCTGGCCGTAGGGACGGACCCGGCGGGAGCGGCCGAGTCCGCCAGCGCGCACGGCAGCGAGGTCGTGCCTGGCGACGTCCACGTCCATGACGGCCGGTCCCGCCCCGCCCGCTAGCCGCCCGCCGGGGCTTCGACCGCGGGCGGTTCCCGGTCGGCTGGAGCGGGTCGGTCGACGCCGACCTTCGAGAAGTCGACGACCGACCCGCGGTTGATGCTCACCCAGTCGCGGGCTTCGAGGTAGGGGCGGAAGGTCTCGACGATGGCGCGCTCGTCCGCCACCGTCTTCGGCCGCTGGAGCTCGTAGAGGTGGGGGAACTCGGTCCATGCCACCACCGCGTCCCACAGGCGAACGGCGGCGTCGCCCCGCGGTGGATCGAGCAGGACGGGACCGAAGAGGCACTGCCCGTCGGGGAAGAACAGTGTGGGCACTCCGAACCCCCTGGCCTCGACGACCCGCCGATGCTCGGCCAGTACCTCGTCGTTGGTGGTGGGGTCACCGATGGCCTCGTCGACCAGCGCCGGGTCCAGGCCCATCTCCGCCAGGAGCGCCCGGGCCACGTCGGGCACGTGGGGCTTGTGCCCCTCTTCGTGGAGCGCCCGGCCGGCCCGCTCGTACCAGGCGTCGAGCAACGCCATGTCGGTCCGCCGCAGCAGGGCGCCGATCCGCATCATCGACCAGCCGTACGACCAGTCGCGCTCCCACGGGTGCTTCTTCCCGTCCGCCCGGTTCACCTCCTCGAGGCTGAAGAACCGCCAGTTCACCTCGAGGCCGGTCCGGTCGCGCACCTCGCGGATCCACTTCGACGTCTGGTAGGCGAACGGGCACATGACGTCGAAGTGGAAGTCGACGGACGTGGGGCGATCGGTCATCGGACCTCCCGTTGACGCGGGTGCGGTGGCGTGGTCATCGTTCCCCAGACTGCCGTGTGCCGGTCGAGCGTGCAGCCCAGGGTAACAGTTGACAGTGATAGTGACAAGTGATTGGATCGTCGGCGGGAGGCACGTCGGCGGCGCCCCGCGCCGCGTGCGTGGCGCCGGACGGCGACGGACCAGTGCCGCGCGACCACGACCGGCACGACGAAGGGGGAGCAGGTGGAGGCCGTCGAGGTGCCCCGGGTGGCGCACCTGCTGGGCTCGACGGGCATGGACCTGGGGCATGATTCGCTCTCGACCGTCGTGGACGACTATGCCGGTGCCAACCCGTTCACCGGCCGCCTCGACCGGGTCGTGGTGGAGGTCCGGTCCCGCCGCTCGGCGACGGACGTGACGACCACGGCCCGGGCGGAGATGGCGCGGGAATGACGGGCATCGGCAGCAGCACGGGATCCGGGTGCCGATGGGCACACCGGCAGGGAGGGGAGACACGATGGCCGACGAGTTGATCCTCGACTCGTTGCAGCGGCGCATGCGCGCCCTGCACTCGCTCTACACGGACGCGCTGGCGACCATGGACCTCGACCAGGTCAACCACTTCGAGCGCGAGGGCGTGGTTCCGATCGCCTTCAGCCTGTTCCACATCGCCAACATGATCGACGCGTCGTTCATGCTCATGACCGGCGAGACACCGATCTGGGACGACGGGTGGGAGGCACGGGTCAGGCCGGCGATCGCCGACCACGGCAAGCACCGCACCGTCGGCGAGATGGTCCACCAGCGCATCGGCGACTACGAGGCGTTCCAGGAGTACCTCCACGCCGTCTTCGACCGGGTGGAGGCCTGGCTGGACCAGCTCGACCCGGCCGACCTGACCCGGCTGGTGATCCCCCGACCGTTCCCGGACCAGATCGCCAGCACCTTCAGCGCCCGGGTCGCCGGCGACGAGGGCATCACCCTGCTCGACGCCACCGAGTGCTGGATCTACCAGCACGGGCTGCGCCACATGGGCGAGATCGAGCTCGCCCGCGGGCTCGTCGGACTGGGAGGGATGACCTCGTGACCTCGTCCATCCGGCTGTGGAACCGCCAGCTCGACTCGTACCCGAGCGCCCGGGCCCGGGCGGGGTTCCTCTTCGTCATCCTGGCCACCACGATCGTGCTCTACTACCAGGCCTACGTGGGGGGAGCGGTCGGGCCGGCGATCCTGGCCCAGTACCAGATCAGCTTCCACTTCTACCTGAACGTGGTGGTCATCTCGAACGGCGTCGGTGCCCTGACCTCGTTGCTTGCGGCGCGGGCCGACCGGTGGGGCCGGGCCAACCTCGTCGTGTGGGGGCTGCTGTGTTCCAGCCTGGTCCAGTTCCTCCTCGTGCCCATCGCGAGCAACGCCTACGAGTTCGCCGTCTTCGTCTCGATCGTCGGGTTCGTGGAGGGGATGGTGCTGGTGGCGACGCCGGCGCTGGTGCGCGACTTCTCACCCCAGGTGCGTCGGGGGGCGGCCATGGGGCTGTGGACCATGGGTCCGGTCCTCGGCAGCCTGGTCGTGACCGAGGTGGCGTCGAACACGCTCGACCATCTCCACGCGTGGCAGGACCAGTACATGATCTCCGGTATCGCGGGACTGGTCATGTTCGTCGTCGCGTTCTTCGCGCTGCGGGAGCTGTCACCCGCGCTGCGGGACCAGCTCATGGTGTCGGTCCGGGAGCGGGTCCTCGTCGAAGCCCGGGCCCGTGGTATCGACCTCGCCGAGGCCATCCGCCGGCCCTGGCGGCAGATGCTCCGCCTCGACGTGATCCTCCCGTCGATCGGGATCAGCCTCTTCCTCCTCATCTACTACGCGGCCGTCGGGTTCTTCGTCATCTACTTCACCTCGGTGTTCGGCTTCACCCAGGCGCGCTCCAACGGGCTGGGAAACTGGTTCTGGGCGGCGGACGCCGCCGCGGTGATCATCATCGGGCTGATCTCCGACCGGGCGGGCGTGCGCAAGCCGTTCATCCTGGCCGGCACCGTCCTCGGCATCGCCATCACGTCGATCTTCGCCACCCGGGCCACCGACCCCGCCACCACCTACACGGCGTTCATCGTCATCGTCTCGGTCCTGTCGTTCGCGCGGGGCACGGCCTACTCCCCGTGGATGACCGCCTTCTCCGAGACGTTGGAGCAGCGCAACCCGGCGCTGGTGGCCACCGGCCTGGCCGTCTGGGGCTGGATCCTCCGAGGCATCGCCGCGCTGTCGTTCCTGATCGCCCCGCTGGTCGTCACCGCCGTGTCGCCCATCGCCAACTATGGTCCGACGCTCCAGACGATCCAGGCCGCGTACCCGCACCAGGTCCACACGATCCAGGTGGTGGGTCCGGCGACGCTGGCCAAGTTGCAGTCGACCCCACCGGACGCGACCGCGCTGGCCACCGCTCTCTCGAGGATCCAGGCGGCGGATCGCGTGAGCCGGTCGGAAGCCATCGCTCAGCTGCTTGCCGTGCAGAAGCTGAACAAGGAGCATCCGTCGGACCTCGCCTACCTGAAGGCACACGGGCAGTCCGTCATCGCGGCCCGCCAGCAGTCCCCGGCGCAGTGGCAGACGTGGTGGTGGGTGTGCGTCGCCGGCCAGGTGGCGTTCCTGCCGACGATCTTCCTCCTGAAGGGCCGGTGGCGCCCGTCGGCGGCTCGCCGCGACGCGGCCGAGCGCGAGGCCCTCGTCACCGCGGCGCTGGCCGAGCTGGGGCTCCAGAATGGCGACGGTCCGGCCCCGGCCGGCGCGGTGACGGCCTGATCCACACCGGCTGGCGGCCGGGCCCACGAGAGGTGGGGCCCGAGGCAGGAACGAGGCAGGAACGAGGCAGGAACGAGGCAGGAACGAAGACGGTACCCGGCCGAAACGGCCGGCGAACGAGGAGGAGCTCCGATGCGAGTGCTGCGAACACCGGACGAGCGGTTCGAAGGGTTGCCCCGGTTCCCCTTCGCACCCCACTACGCGGAGGTTGCCGACGGCGAGGGCGGCGCGCTGCGGATGCACTACCTGGACGAGGGTCCGGGCGGTCCGCCGGCACCGGGAGCGCCGCCGGTGCTCCTGCTCCACGGCGAGCCGTCGTGGTCCTTCCTCTACCGGCACATGGTCCCCGTCCTCACCGGCGCCGGCCACCGGTGCGTGGTGCCCGACCTCGTCGGGTTCGGGCGGAGCGACAAGCCCGCCGAGGTGGCCGACTACACCTACGCCCGACAGGTGGCGTGGACCGCCGAGCTCGTCTTCTCCTGCCTCGACCTGACCGGGATCACCCTGGTCTGCCAGGACTGGGGCGGTCTCGTCGGCCTGCGCCTCCTCGCCGAGGCCCCCGAGCGCTTCGCCCGGGTGGTGGTGGCCAACACAGGCCTTCCGACCGGCGACCAGTCGCTGGGCGCGGCGTTCCTGGCGTGGCAGACGTTCGCTCGTGAGACCCCCTCGCTCGACATCGGCTGGATCGTGAACTCCGGGTGCACGACCGATCTGGCTCCCGAGGTGGTCGCCGGCTACGACGCGCCGTTCCCCGACGATTCCTACAAGGCCGGAGCCCGGGCGATGCCGTCGCTCGTGCCCACCTCGCCCGACGACCCGGCCCACGCCGACAACGTCGCTGCCTGGGAGGTCCTGCGCCGGTTCGAGCGCCCGTTCCTGTGCGCGTTCTCCGACAGCGACCCGATCACCTCGGGCGGCGACGCCGTCTTCCGAGACCGGGTTCCCGGCGCCGCCGGCGTGGCCCACATCACCGTCGCCGGCGGCGGGCACTTCCTCCAGGAGGACCGGGGCCCCGAGCTCGGCCGGGTCGTGACCGACTTCATCGCCGGAACGTCCTGACCCGGGTCCGCCGGCGCCATGCCCCGGCGGCCGGTGTCCGCTCCCCGCCGCCCGGCGGCCTGGGATAGTGGTGGCGATGAGGGATCCGTTCCGACGGGTGTACGTGGGTCTGGCCGCGCTGGCGCTGGTGCTGGTCGTGGGGACCGTGGGCTACCTGGCCCTCGGGTTCGGCCTGCTCGACGCCGTCTACCAGACGGTCGTCACCGTGTCGACGGTGGGCTACGCCTTCGCACACCGGATCGGGCCGGGGGGGAAGGCCTTCACGGTCTTCCTGATCCTGGTCGGGGTGGGGACCGCCCTCTACACCTTCACCGTCACCCTCGAGCTGCTCATCGAGGGCCACGTTCGCGAGCTGGTCGGGAGGCGACGCATGGAACGCACCATCGAGGCCATGAAGGGCCATGTCATCGTCTGCGGCTGGGGGCGGGTGGGGCGCGAGGTCGCCCGCTATCTCGACCACGCGGGCGAGCGGATCGTCGTGGTGGACCGGGACGCCGAGCGGATCGCCAACGTCCCCTATCCGTGGGTCGCCGGCGACGTGACCGACGACGACACCCTGCTGCGGGCGGGCGTGGAGCGGGCCCGCACCCTCGTCGCCGCGCTCGACACCGACGCCGACAACCTGTTCGCCACCGTGGCCAGCCGGTCGTTCAACGGGTCCATCCACGTCATCGCCCGGGCCCGCAACGAGAGCTCGGAGGCGAAGCTCCTGCGGGTGGGGGCCGACCGGGTGGTCAACCCCCAGCGCCTGGGCGGGGACCGGATGGCCGCCTTCGTCACCCAACCCCACGTGGTCGACTTCGTCGACGTGGTCATGCACGACGGATCGCTGGAGTTCCGGCTGGAGGAGCTGACCGTCGGGGAGTCGTCGCCACTCGACGGCGCCTCGTTGCGCTCGGCACGGGTCCACGACCGGACGGGCGCCCTGGTGCTGGCCATCCGCCGGCCCGACGGCTCCTTCGCCACCAACCCGGCACCCGAGGTCGAGGTGAAGGCGGGCGACGTACTGATCGGGGTGGGCACGGCCGACCAGCTGGAAGCGCTCATCTCGTTCGCCGCCGGGGGCACGCACCGCCAGGGTGCGCCGGGCTCGATGGTGACCGGACGCGGCGATCCCGGCTGACGCGTCAGCCGGCCCGGGCTCAGCCCGTGTTCAGCCGGGCCGGCCGTGCCGGGTTGCGGCCCGGGCTCAGCCCACCGACGGGACGGTGGCGAGCGCGGCGGCGAACCGTTCGTCGGTGACGTCCTCGTCGAGCATGGCCCCCGACAGGTACGACTCGTAGGCGGCGAGGTCGAGGTGCCCGTGGCCGCACAGCGCGGTGAGGATGACCTTCTCCTCGCCCGTCTCCTTGCAGGCCAGCGCCTCCCGGACGGCAGCGGCGATGGCGTGGGTGGGCTCGGGCGCGGGGACGATGCCCTCGGTCCGGGCGAACTGCACGGCGGCGGCGAAGCACTCCGTTTGCGGGACGGCGATGGCTTCCATCAGCCCGAGCTCGTAGATGTGCGAGATGAGCGGCGCCATGCCGTGGTACCGGAGGCCGCCGGCGTGGATGGGATCGGGGATGAAGTCGTGCCCGAGCGTGTGCATCTTGACCAGGGGCGTCAGCCCGGCCGTGTCGCCGAAGTCGTAGGCGTAGACGCCCCGGGTCAGCGACGGGCACGAGGCCGGCTCGACCGCCCGGATCACCGGGTTCATCCGGCCGGCCAACTTCTCCCGCAGGAACGGGAACGACAGGCCGCCGAAGTTCGACCCCCCGCCGGTGCACCCGACCAGCAGGTCGGGCCCGTCCTCGCCGGCCATGCGCAGCTGGAGGATGGCCTCCTCGCCGATGACCGTCTGGTGGAGCAGGACGTGGTTGAGCACGCTGCCCAGCGCGTACCGGTACTCGGGATGGGCGGCGGCCACCTCGACGGCCTCGGAGATGGCGATGCCGAGCGAACCGGGGTGGTCGGCGTTCTGCGCCAGGGCGGCGCGGCCCGACGCGGTGTCGGGACTCGGGGAACGGTGGACCGTGCCGCCGAACACCTCCATCATGATCCGCCGGTAGGGCTTCTGGTCGTACGAGGCGCCGACCTGCCAGATCTCGCACTCGAGGCCGTAGAGGGCGCAGGCGTACGCCAGCGCCGTGCCCCACTGGCCTGCTCCCGTCTCGGTGGTGAGCTTGGTCACGCCGGCCTTGGCGTTGTAGTAGGCCTGCGGGACCGCCGTGTTCGGCTTGTGGGAACCGGCGGGCGAGACGCCCTCGTACTTGTAGTAGATGCGGGCCGGGGTGCCGAGGGCCTGCTCCAGGCGGTGGGCCCGGTAGAGGGGGGAGGGGCGCCAGTGGCGGTAGGCGTCGAGCACACCGCCGGGGATGTCGATGTAGCGGTCGGTGGACACCTCCTGGAGGATGAGGTCCATCGGGAAGAGCGGCGCCAGGTCGTCGGGACCGGCGGGCTCCAGGGTGCCCGGGTGCAGCGGCGGCGGCGGCGGCGAGGGGAGGTCGGGGATGACGTTGTACCAGGCGGTCGGCATCTGGCTCTCGTCGAGCACGAACTTGTGCTGCCGGACCGTGTCGTCGAGTGCCATGGAGTCCCCCTGGGTCGCTTGGAACGTGGCGCTGAACCTACTACGGCCGGTGGTCCCCCGGGACCGGCCTGCCAGGGCCCCGGGACCGGCCTGCCAGGGCCCCGGGACCGGAGGATCCCCCCCGTCGGGCTCCGGTTGCCTATCGTTCACCTCGACGACACATGTCCGGCCCACGGACCACCGAGCGGTGGCCACCGGGACCGGGCACTCCGGGCAACGACGACAGGGGGCACCATGGTGAGAGATCGAGCAGGAGAGCACGACGGGGAGCGGGCCCGGGCAGTGGCTCGAGCGCGCTCGGGTGCGTCGTCGATGCGCCTTCCCCTGGACCGCCGGACCTTCCTCGGCGGTGCGCTGGCCGCCGGTGCCGGAGTGCTGGCGGCCGCCTGTGGCAGTTCGGGAACGATCTCCAAGGCGAGCACGACCGTGCCGGCCGGTTCCGACCTCGGGGCGGTCGAGCACGTCGTGTACCTGATGATGGAGAACCGGTCCTTCGACCACTACTTCGGCACGTACCGCGGCGTGCGCGGCTTCGATGACCACCCGGCCGGCAGCCTGGGGGCGTTCTCGCAGGCGTTCCCGGCCAACACCACCCGGACGCCGGTCGGACGCCAGCTGCCATTCCGCCTCGACACCACGTCGGGCATGGGCGAGTGCACCCACGACCTGACCCACAACTGGGGGCCGCAGCACCAGTGCTGGGACGGCGGCAAGATGGACGCGTTCGTCACCACCCACACGTCGCCGGCGAACGAGGGGCCGGCGAACGGGATCCTGACGATGGGGTACTACACGCGGGCCGATCTCCCCTACCACTACGCGCTGGCCGACGCCTTCACCATCTGCGACGGGTACCACGCCTCGGTGCTGGGGCCGACCCATCCCAACCGTCTGATGTCGATCTCGGGGACGATCGACCCGACGGGTGCCCACGGCGGACCCGTGCTCATCACCAACCCGTCGCCGTCCGCCCGTTTCAGCGTGAACTGGCCGACCATGCCCGAGGTGCTGGAGGACGCCGGGGTCAGCTGGAAGGTCTACACACCCTCGGGCTCCCCCTACCGTGCCGACAGCCCCGACGTGCTGTTCATCTCCGACGCCATCCTCCCGTACTTCTCCCAGTACCAGGACCCGACCAGCGCCCTCTACCAGAAGGCGTTCAACCCCATCTTCCCCGACACGTTCACGGCCGACATCCGGGCGGGCACCCTGCCGGCGGTGTCGTGGATCATCCCGCCGCTCGGTTCCGACGAGCACCCGCCGGCGCCGCCGATCCTGGGCGCCCTCTTCATCGACCAGGTCATCCAGGCCCTGCTCTCGTCCCCCGAGACCTGGGCGAAGACGGTCCTGTTCATCTCGTACGACGAGAACGACGGGTTCTTCGACCACGTCCCCCCGCCGACCCCGCCACCGGGGACGCCCGGCGAGTACGTGACGGTGTCGCCGCTCCCGTCCAACGCGTCGGGTGTGAACGGTCCCATCGGCCTGGGGATGCGGGTGCCCATGCTGGTCGTCTCCCCGTTCAGCCGGGGCGGGTACGTGTGTTCCGACACGTTCGACCACACCTCGCAGCTCCGGTTCCTCGAGGAGCGCTTCGGCGTCGCCGCCCCCAACATCTCGGCGTGGCGGCGCAAGACGGTCGGCGACCTGACGGCGACCCTCCAGATGAAGCGGCCCGACACGTCGGCACCGTCGCTGCCGTCCACCGCCGGCTACAACTCGAACAAGGCGCTCGCCATGGGGTGCACCCAGCTCGACCTCATCGAGCTGGGGAACAGCCAGCCGCCCTACCCCCAGGCCGCCACCCAGGCCATGCCGACCCAGGAGCCGGGCCCCCGCCGACCCGTGCCCTGAGGTACCCGCTGCCACTGCCGGCCCCGGGACCCGGCCTGGCCCGCGGTCGCGGCACCGGGAGCACGGGCCGAGCGGGTCAGCGCGATCGCGCTCGCATCTGCGCGATGCGCTCCGCGCTCCACGGGCGCACGCTCATCGACTGGCTGGCCGTCCCGAGGTAGGTCCGGTCCTCGGCGTAGAGGTGGGCCAGCCCGTGGGCGAAGCCGCCGGTCACCGCATGGATCTGCACGTCGCACAGGAGCCACTCGGTCGGGACGAGGGAGGCGACCCGGAGGGTGTTGTCGAGGCTCCTGCTCATGGTGGGCCGGCCGACCGGCTGGGACACGCCGCCGCTCACGTAGTCGCCGACGATGGCCAGTGTCGCCGCCGACGGCGACAGGTGGCCGGGGATGTGGAACCACCACACCGCCCGGGGGTTGCCCGGTGCCGCGTCCACGGCCATGGGGTCCGCCCCCGCGGCCAGTCGCTGCTCGACATGGGAGAAGATGGTCTCTTCGAAGAGCTCGGGCCGTTCCCGGACCGGGCACCGGTCGGGGTCGGGCACGTCGGGCGCCTCCATCCACGTGCCCCCGACCACGCCGCTGTCGGTGTGCTCGGCCAAGGCCGCGTTCACGGTCAGGATCTCCGTACCGTCGACGTGACCGACGGCACGGGCCTGGGTGATGTGGCGGCCCGACACCGCCGGCTCCACCGTCCAGTAGAGGACGGATCCGGTGGGTGCGAACGAGAGGTACTGGGCGGTGGCCCACACCGCCGGCCGGCCCGAGACGGCCTCGAGGGCGGCGATGCCCGATCCGAGGCCGCACCCGCCGAAGAGGAACCGCCCCGGCGTGGAGACGGCAGGGGTGACCGGCTGGCGCCAGCGGGCAGGGTCGTCGGTGGCCTCGATGCCGAGGAACTGCTGTGCGTCCATCGGCGCAGCTTAGGCCGAGCCTGGCCGGCGCCGACCTGGCCCGTGCCGCTCCCCGGCGCCGGCGGTTCCCGGGCGGGCTCCGCTTGTGCAAGCGATTAGCTGCTGCAACTATTAGGGCATGCAAGTGGACGACGGCGCGGTCGGACGAGCCCCACGGTCGGGAGGGACCGGTGGGGCGCGAGGTGCCGCCGGTCCGGACCGGCCGACCGACGCGGTGGTCGACGCCCTGCTCTCGGCCAGCCGCGTCTTCGTCGGCCTCGCCGCCCGCTCGCTCGGCGACGCCGGCGAGGAGGTGACCCTGGCCCAGTACCGCACGCTGGTGGTGCTGGCATCGCTCGGGCCTCAGACGGTGGCGTCGCTGGCCGATGCCCTGGCCGTGACCCCGCCCACCGCCACCCGGATGTGCGACCGGCTGGTGGCCAAGGGGCTGGTCCGCCGGCGCCACGAACGCACCGACCGGCGCGTGGTTCGGATCACCCTCGCGCCCGCGGGCCGCCGGTTGGTGGACGAGGTCACGGTCCGGCGCCGGGCGGAGCTGGCCAGCCTGTTGGCCGGCATGCCCGGGTCCACGATGACCGCCCTCGTCGACGCGCTCGGCTCCTTCAGTGCCGCCGCCGGGGCGGTACCGGACCAGGACTGGTCGGCGGGGTGGGAGCTGTGAGCCCAGGTCCGGCGAGCGATGCCCGGGCGGAGCGCCGGGCGGGCCGCCGGGCGGAGCGCCGGGCCGCGACCGCCCGCCTGGCCCGGTGGATCGGCGGCACCTCGTACCTGCAGCGGTGGCTCGTCCTCGGGACGCTGATCGGTGCCATCGCCGGGTTCGGCGCCCTCGTCTTCTACGAGGCGCTGGTGCTGGCCACCCACGTCTTCCTCGAGGTCCTCGTCGGCTACACGGTGCCCACGCCGGTGGGCGAGGGGCTCCACGCCGCCTCCTCCGGGTTCGCCCGCCCGTGGGCCCTGCCGTTGGTGGTCGGCGGGGGCGGCCTGCTCGCCGGGGCCATCGTCTTCGGCTTCGCACCCGAGGCGGAGGGCCACGGGACCGACGCCGCCATCGCCGCCGTCCACCACAACCCCCGCGGTATCCGGTTCCGGGCCGTGGTCGTCAAGATCGTGGCGTCGGCCATCACCATCGGCTCGGGGGGATCCGGCGGCCGCGAGGGCCCCACCGGACAGATCAGCGCCGGGTTCGGCTCGCTGCTGGCCCGGCTCCTCGACCTCAGCCCGAACGACGCCCGCATCGCCGTCTCGGCCGGCATCGGCTCGGGCATCGGCGCCATCTTCGGCGCTCCCCTGGGCGGTGCCGTGCTCTCCACCGAGATCCTCTACCGCGACGACATCGATCCCTCCGCCCTGCTCCCGTCGTTCTTCGCCGCCATCGTCGGCTACGTGGTGTTCGCGTCGTGGACCGGGTTCTCACCCCTGTTCGGGTTCGCCTTCAGCGGCCGGCTGGTGGATCCCACCAACCTGGTCTTCTTCGCCCTGATCGGGGTGGTCGGCGGGGTGGTCGGCCTGCTCTACGCCAAGGGTTTCTACGGCATGGCCGAGGTGTTCACGCGGCTGCCCGTGCCCCGCTGGGTCAATCCCGGCCTGGCCGGCCTCGTCGTCGGGCTGATGGGCCTGGCCGTGCCCGAAGTGCTCGGCACCGGGTACGGGTGGGTGCAGACGGGCCTGGGGCACGACCTCCTGTCCCTGCCGCTCTGGATCGTCGTCGCCCTGCCGTTCCTGCGCATCGTGGCCACCGGACTGTCCATCGGCTCGGGTGGATCCGGCGGGATCTTCGGGCCGGGCATGGTGATCGGGGCGTTCGTCGGTGCCGCCGTGTGGCGGCTCTTCGAGCCGAGCTTCCACAGCATGGGCAGCGACCCGGCGCCGTTCGTGATCGTGGGGATGATGTGCTGCTTCGGCTCGATCTCGCGGGCACCGCTGGCCGTGATGATCATGGTGGCCGAGATGACCGGGAGCCTGCCGATCCTGGCGCCGGCCATGCTGGCCGTGGGCCTGGCCTGGATCATCGTCCGGCGCAACGACGACACCATCTACCGCAGCCAGTTGAAGAGCCGTGCCGACAGCCTGTCGCAGCGGATGGTGGTGGGCATGCCCCTGCTGGCCAACGTCACCGTGGACCGGGCCATGGCGCTCCCGCGCCTCGTCATGCGGGACTCGACGTCGCCGGCCGACGCCTTCGCGGCGGTCGAGGCGGCCGGGGTGCCGGGTGTCCCGGTGGTGGACGCCGAGGGACGGTGGGCCGGCACGGTGTCGGCCGCCAGGTTGGCGGAGGCCGCGCCGGGCGTGGCCGATGTGGGCGCACTGGTCGACGCGACGGCGCCGTCGACGGCACGGGACCGGACGCTCGACGAGGCTCTCGATTCGCTGACGGCGTCGAGCGACGGGTGGATCACCGTGCTCGACGACGACCGCCACGTGGTGGGCACTCTCGCCATCCCGGACCTGGTGGCCAGCTACCGGCAGTCGCTCCTGTCGGGCCTGCGGACTCTCGAAGGGGTCGGCCGTTCGTCGGGGATGATCGAGGTGGAGGTGGCCGAAGGATCCCGGCTCGACGGTCGGGCCGTCATGGAGGCCGGCCTCCCACCGGGAGCGCTCATCACGTCCGTCCAACGGGGGAGCGAGATCTTCGTGCCGAACGGTGAGACCCGCCTCCGAGCCCACGACCGGCTTGCCGTGGTAGGCCGGGAGGCGGACGAGGAGGTCCTGCGGAAACTGGCCACCGACGCGGGCTGACCTGTCGGCGGAGCGGGGGAGATGTCGGGATCCGTCCGGCCGGCCACGTGCCCGGTGTACGCCCGGATGAACCGCTCGTCGGCGGCCAGGTGGCGGGGCGACCGAACCGGTGGCGACGGAACTGGTGGCAGGAGGACGCTCGCTGCGGTCAGTCCGCTGCGTCGGCCAGCGCCTCGGCCAGCGCCGGGTGGACGAGCATCGACTCGACGATGTCCGCCACCCGGAGCCCCGCCGTCACCGCCACCGCCAGGACGGAGATCAGCTCGGCGGCGTGCCGCCCGACGATGGAGCCTCCCAGGATGACCCCGGTGGCGGGATCGGAGATGATCTTCACGAACCCTCGGGGGTCGTTGTCGATGACAGCCCGGGCGTTGGCGGCGAACGGCACCTTCGTCACCCGGATCTTGCGGCCCTCGGCGAAGGCGTCGGCTTCGGCCAGACCGACGTCGGCGATCTCCGGTTCGGTGAAGATGGCCGATGCCGCCTTGTCGTAGTTCAGGTGGCGGTGGGCGACGGAGTGCCCTCCGACCACGTGCTCGGCGATCTTGCGACCCTGCATGGCGGCCACCGACGACAGGGGGAGCTTGCCCGACAGGTCGCCGGCCGCGTAGATGTGGGGCACGTTGGTCTGCCCGTGGTGGTTGATGGGCACGTAGCCGCCCTGGTCGACCTCGACGCCGGCCCGCTCGAGGCCCAGTCCCTCCGAGTTGGGGATCGAGCCGATGGCCAGCAGGGCGTGGGATCCCGTCACCGACCGCCCGTCGTCACACGTCACCGTGACGCTGTCGGCGTTCCGGTCCACGGCGATGGCCCGGGCACCCTTCAGGAGCCGCACCCCCCGTCGCAGGAAGTCCTCCTCCAGCACGGCGGCGACCTCGGGGTCCTTGCGGGGGAGCACTTGCTCCCGGCTCACGACGAGCGTCACGTGGCAGCCGAGCGACGAGAACATGTGGACGAACTCGACGCCGGTCACGCCGGAGCCGATCACCACCAGGTGGTCGGGCAGCTCGGCCGGCGGGTAGGCGTCCCGGGTGGTGAGGATCCGCTCGCCGTCGGGGTTCGCCCACGCCGGCAGGCGGGGCCGGCTGCCGGTGCTGAGGAGGACGGCGTCCGCGTGCAGGGTCACCTCGCCGTCCGCCGTGCCGGCCACGACGGTGTGGGCGTCGGCCAGCCGACCCTGCCCCGTCAGCACCTCGACGTCCTGGCTCTCGAGGATGCGCAGGTTCGCCTCCTCGAGGTGGGAGGTGATGCCGGCGATGCGGGCGCGCAGGATGTCGAGGTCGAGGGTGCCACTGGCACCGGTGATCCCCATGCCGGCGATGCGCCCCAGGTCGGCCATGGCGCCGCCGGTGGCGATCATGGCCTTGGACGGCACGCAGTCGCGCAGGTTGGCCGCCCCGCCGACGATGTCGCGCTCGATCAGCGTGACCTCGACGCCGAGCCGGGCGGCGTCGGTGGCTGCCTGGTTGCCGGCGGGCCCACCCCCGATGATCACGAAGCGCACGGTGCATCCTCCGGCTCGACGACGCGGTCACGACCGGGGAGCCGGCCGGTCGCCAACCGTGCCACCGCCCCTCGGCCGAGCATGGACACACCCTACGCGCCCCGGCCCCGACCCCCGGACGACCACCGGCGCTGGCCACCAGATACCCCTGGGGGTATAAGGTCGGGGACGTGGACGGGGAAGCGCCTCGGATGGAGACAGGAACAGGGGGACCGGTTGCGGCGTACGGGCCGTCGTGGTCCGCCGTGGCCGGTGACCTCGTCGGTGCCCGCTCGGTCCTCGCCGTGTGTGCCCATCCCGACGACGAGACGTTCGGCCTGGGAGCGCTCCTGGCCGCGTTCGCCGAGGGCGGGATCCGGACCGCCGTGCTGTCCCTCACCCGTGGCGAGGCGTCGACCCTGGGCGCCGAGGTGGACGACCTGGCTACCCGGCGGGCACAGGAGTTGGCGGCGGCGGCCGCGGCCCTGGGCGCGGCGGTGGCCGGGCTCCACGACCACCCGGACGGATCGCTCGCCTCCGTCCCACTGGCCGAGTTGGCCCGGGAGGTGACCGCCGCAGCAGACCGGGTCGAGGCCGACCTCCTGCTGGTCTTCGACCCCGGAGGCGTGACCGGGCACCCGGACCACCGCCGTGCGACCGAGGCAGCGCTCGCCGCCTCGGAGCGC
>JAJZAC010000001.1 GCA_021799615.1 Actinomycetes bacterium | reverse complement strand
CGACGCCCTGCCGCAGCAGGCGCAGGTCGCCGGGCGCGGGCGTGCCTTCCACCTCGACCAGGTACTCCTTGCGCACCCCGAACGAGGGGTGGGTGAGCCGATGGGCCAGGTCCCCGTCGTTGGTCAGGAGGAGGAGACCCTCGGTGTCGGCGTCGAGGCGCCCGACGGGGAAGACGCGCGGCTCGCCGGGGACGAGCGAGACGACGGTGGGTCGCCCATGGGTGTCGCTGGCGGTGGAGACCACGCCGGCCGGCTTGTTCAGCAGGTAGGTGACGAGACCTGGGCGCACGGGCACCAACGCACCGTCCACCTCGATCACGTCGTGCTCGGGGTCGACCCGCCTCCCGAGCACGGCGGCGGTCCCGTTCACGCTCACCCGGCCGGCCTCGATCAGCTCCTCGCAGGCGCGCCGGGAGCCGACCCCCACCCTGGCCAGGACCTTCTGGAGGCGTTCGCCGTCCGGGAGCGGCGACGCCCCCGGCGGGGACGTCCCGCCGGGCTCAGGCGCCACCGCCATCGGTGTCACCACCGCGCAGGCGCTCCTCCAGCTCGCCCAGACGCTCGACGTCGGGCAGCAGGTCCTCCACCGGCGGGAGCTGGTCCAGGCGGTCGAGACCGAGGCGTTCGAGGAAGGCGTCGGTGGTGCCGTAGAGGACGGCCTGGCCCGGCCCGTCGGCCCGGCCGACCGGCGCGATGTAACCCCGGTGCTCGAGCAGCCGGACCACGCCGTCGACGTTCACCCCCCGCAGCGAGGCGATCTGGGTCCGCGACACGGGCTGGCGGTAGGCCACGATGGCCAACGTCTCGAGGGCGGCGGCGGACAGGCGGGCCGAGACGCCCACGTTGGCGAACCGCTCGACGTAGGGGGCGAGGTCCGGATGGCTCTGCATCCGGTACCCGCCGGCCACGCGGACCACCACGAAACCCCGGTTGCCCTCGTCGCACGAGCGCACCAGCTCGTCGCAGACCGACTCCACCTGGTCGGCCGGCAGCTCCAGGAGCTCGCCGAGGATGCCCGGCGGGACCGGCTCCACCGCCACCGTGAGCACCGCCTCGACGGCCCGGGCCTCGTCGGACAGCGGCACGGTCATCCCTCGTAGTCGTCGACGCCCGCACCGGCGCCGACCGGCTCGGGGGCGCCTGTCACCCACGCCACCCGGAGCTCCCCGAAGGACTGCCCCTGGTCGAGGGTGACCCGTCCCTGCTTGCACAGCTCGAGGAGGGCGAGGAACCGCACGATGATCTCCATCCGCCCGGCCAGGTGCGCCGTCAGCTCCCGGAACGTGCTCGGTCCCGCGGCCGGCAGGCGCACCGACAGCTCGGCGACCGCCTCCGACACGCTGACCGCGTCCACCGTCACGTGGGCCAGGTCCACCACCGGGACCGGCCGCGCCGCCGTGGCCCGACGGTAGGCGTCGGCGACCTGGGCCGGTGTGGTCCCCGCCAGCAGATCGGGCGCCCGGACCTCCACGTCGTCCCCCAGCCCGGCGGTGCGGGGCACCGAGGCCGCCGCCCGTTCGGCCAGGAGTGCGAAGGCGTCGCCGGCGGCCGCGTACGCGGCACACTCGAGCAGGCGTGCCAGCAGCAGGTCGCGCTCCTCCCAGCCCGAGAGCTCCTCGTCCGGTTCCACCTCGTCGGGCCCGGGGAGCAGGCGGCGGGACTTCAGCTCCACCAGCACGGCCGCCACCACCAGGAACTCCGACAGGGTGGGCAGGTCGACGGCCTCCCACCCGGCGACCTCGGCCACGAAGGCATCCACCACCTGGGCCAGCGGGACGTCGTAGATGTCCACCTGGTGGCTGTTGACCAGCTGGAGCAACAGGTCGACCGGACCCTCGAAGACGGGTGTGGCGACGGTGGCGGTCACGCCGACCGACGATACCGGCTGACGGGACCCGGATCGCGCACCCCGCAGCGCCGGGGACCCGACGGTCCATCCCCTACGATGACCTCCCATGGCCAGGGTCCTCTCCGGTGTGCAGCCCAGCGGTGCGCTGCACCTCGGCAACTACCTGGGTGCCATCCGCTCGTGGGTGGCCCACCAGCACGATCACGACGCCTTCTACTGCGTGGTCGACCTCCACGCCCTCACCGTCGACGTCGACCCGGCCGATCTGCGGGCCCGCACCCTCGACGCGGTGATCGACCTGGTGGCCGCCGGCCTCGACCCCGACGTCTGCACCCTGTTCGTCCAGAGCCACGTTCCCGAGCACCCCCGCCTCACCTGGCTGTTGGAGTGCACGGCGTCGATGGGAGAGCTGCGACGGATGACCCAGTTCAAGGACAAAGGGGCGGGGAACGAAGGGGTCCGCGTCGGTCTGTTCACGTACCCGGTGCTGATGGCGGCCGACATCCTGCTCTACGACTCCGACCGGGTCCCCGTCGGCGACGACCAGCGCCAGCACCTCGAACTGGCTCGGGACCTGGCCCAGCGGTTCAACCACCGCTACGGCGCCGTCTTCACCGTTCCCGAGGCGGCGGTACCGGCCACCGGAGCTCGGGTGATGGACCTGCAGGAGCCGACGAAGAAGATGTCGAAGACCGGTGGCACCCCGCTCGGGACCATCCAGATGCTCGACACCCCCGACGAGATCGACCGCAAGGTGCGCAAGGCGGTCACCGACACCGACGGCGAGGTGCGCTTCGACCCCGAGGCAAAGCCGGGGCTCTCCAACCTGCTCGAGCTCCTGGCCGCGGCCACCGGCCGCACCCCCGACGACGTGGCCGCCGACTACGAGCGCTACGGCGACCTGAAACGGGACCTGTCCGAGGCGCTGGTCGAGCTGTTGCGGCCGGTGCGGGAACGCCGGGCCGAGCTGGCGGGCGATCCGGGGGCGGTCGCCGCCCTCCTCGCCGCCGGGGCGGGCAAGGCCGGGGCGGTGGCGTCGGCCACCTACCGCAGGGCGGCGGACGCCATGGGACTGGTCCCGGCCGGCTGACCCCGGCGCGACGGCGCCCACGGGAACCAGGCGGTCAGCTCGATCACGAGCGCCCCCGGAGCCTCAGGAGAAGAGCTGTGCCCACCAGTTGTACAGGTGTTGCACCAGCGAGATCCACTGGTGCTGGAACAGGAGCACCAGGACGAAGGGGAGGAACATCAGCGCCGGCTGGAGGCGGTAGTAGTCGCCGAGGTGGCGGGCGGGGATGAGGCGCTCGAGGACGGCGGCCCCGTCGAGGGGCGGGCAGGGGACGAGGTTGAACACGGCCAGGACCAGGTTGGCCAGTCCGGCCAGCAGCAGCACCTCCCCCACCAGGGGGAGGGGGGCGTAGCCCAGGCGGGTGG
This sequence comes from Actinomycetes bacterium, assembly GCA_021799615.1. Lineage (GTDB taxonomy): Bacteria > Actinomycetota > Acidimicrobiia > Acidimicrobiales > RAAP-2 > JAJZDI01. The sequence continues at coordinate 61,495 of JAJZAC010000001.1, read as the reverse complement.
CGGCCGGCACCACCGCCACGTAGGCCAGGCCGGCCAGACCGGCCAGGACCAGGTTGGTCAGCGGCCCGGCCAGTGAGACGACGACGGTGTGGTTCCGGGGACTGCGCAGGCGCGACGTGTTGACCGGGACCGGCTTGGCCCATCCGTAGGCACCCACGCCGGCCAGGCTGAGGACGGCGGGGACGATGATGGTGCCCACCGGGTCCACGTGGCGCACCGGGTTCAGGCTGAGCCGGCCCTGGCGCCGTGCGGTGTCGTCACCGAAGAGGAGGGCCACGGCGCCGTGGGAGATCTCGTGCAGGATGATCGACGGGATCAGCACGAGGAAGTAGATGACCTGGAACCGGGAGATCCGGTGGTCGTGCACGAGGTACGCCGCCACCAGCGCGGCGATGACCACGCCGATGACGATGCGCCGGTCCACGGCCCCCGGCCGGCGGGCGTTGCGCCAGCCGGCGCTCATGTTTCCCACGGTGCCGGCGTTCCGTCAGTGCCGCGAGGCGTGCTCGATGCAGAACCGGGTGGCCGGCATGGCCTCGAGGCGGGCCTCACCGATGGCGTTGCCGCACACCTCGCACCGCCCGTACTCACCCTCCGCCAGCTTCTCCAGCGCGTGGGCCACCTCGCCGAGCGAGTCCCGCAGCTGGTTCACCAGCGTCTCGAGCTCGCCACGCTCGGCGGTCACCTGGCTGGAATCGGCGAAATTGGGGTCGAACGCCAGCCCGCCGGCACCCTCACCCACGCCCAGTTCGGCCAGCTGGGCGCGCAGCTGCGCACCCTCCTCCTCGAGGAGGCGCCGGTAGTCAACGGTCGGGGCGTCGTTGGGCACGGCACCCATCCTACCCAGCACCTCCCCCGGTGGCTCGCGGGTGGGCCGCGTCGTAGGCCCGCCGCAGGTGCTCCCCGGTGATCTTCGTGTAGAGCTGCGTGGTGGCGATGGAGGCGTGGCCGAGCAGCTCCTGGACCACCCGGATGTCGGCGCCCCTGGCCAGCAGGTGGGTGGCGCACGAGTGGCGCAGCACGTGGGGGCTGACCCGGTCGGCCAGGCCGGCCGCCGCAGCCCGGGCGTGCACGGCGTCCCACGCGCTCTGCCGGCCCAGCCGAGCGCCCCGCATGTTGAGGAAGAGCGCGTCGGCGTCGTCGCGACGGGCCCACCGGGCCGGGGACATGGCCGGCCGGCCCGGTGGCGCCAGCCAGTCGTCGAGGGCGGCGCGGGCCATCGAGCCCAGCGGGACCAGGCGTTCCTTGTCGCCCTTGCCCACCACCCGCAGGAGGCCCTCGGCGGCGGCGACGTCTCCGAGGGACAGCCCGACCACCTCGGAGATGCGGGCTCCGGTGCCGTAGAGCAGCTCCAGCAGGGCCCGGTCCCGGCGGTCGACCGGCGCGTCGCCGGAGGCGGCCCCGATCAGGCGGACGACCTCCTCCTCGGTGAGGGCCTTCGGCAGCCGGCGCGGCAGGGGCGGGCTGCGCACTTCCGCCGCCGGGTCGCCCGCCTCGAAGCCCTCGGCCGCCAAGAACCGGGTGAGCCCGCGCACGGTCGACAGCATCCGGGCCACCGAGGCCGGGGTGGCCCCGCCGGCGCGGAGCTCGTCCCGGTAGGACTCCACCTCGGCCGTCGTCACCTCGGGGCCCGAGCCCCGGGTCGCCCGCCAGGCCTGCCAGCGCACCAGGTCGCGGCGGTAGGCGGCCAGCGTGTTGCGGGACCGGCCCCGCTCGACGGCCAACCAGGTCAGGAACTCCTCCGCGCCGCTGTCGAGGGTGGCCGGCTCGCCCATCACGGCCCCCTCAGTCGCGCCGCGACAGGCGACGGCGGGCCAGGCCCACCCCCAGGATGGTCTGGGCGTCGACGATCGTGCCGTCGTCCACCAGCGCGTCGAAGGCGTCGAGGGCCACCTCCTCCACGCGCAGGTGCACCTCTTCGACCCCGTGGCGCTCGTGGGGCACGGGGTGGAGGTCCTGCGCCAGGTAGACGGCGGTCTCCTCGTCGCAGAACCCCGGGGTGTTGAGGCAGCGGGTCAGCAGGTCCCACCGGGCTGCCGCCCGCCCCGCCTCCTCGGCCAGCTCCCGGCGGGCCGTCTGCTCCGCGGGCTCGCCGTCCACGTCGCGGGTACCGGCCGGGACCTCGAGGAGCCACCGGTCGACGGCCGGCCGGTACTGGCGCACCAGGAGCACGCCCCCGGCGCCGGTCACGGCCACGATGGCGACGGCACCCGGGTGGCGGACGATGTCGCGGGTAAAGGGGGCGCCGCCCGGGTCGACGAAGGTGCCGCGGACCAGCGAGATGGCCCAGCTGCGGTGGATGACCTCCTCCCCCACCGGCCGGAACCCGGCCGGTGGGCTGTCAGCCGACGCCACCGAGGTCGATCAGGTGCGGGTCCCTTCCCTCGGCCCGGGCCAGGGCCGCACCCACCAGTTCGCGGAAGAGGGGATGGGGCTTGTCCGGCCGGCTCTTGAACTCGGGATGGGCCTGGGTGCCCACCCAGAACGGATGGCCGGGAAGCTCGATGAACTCGACCAGCCGCCCGTCGGGGGACGTGCCCGAGCAGACCAGTCCGGCATCCTCGAGCGCCTTGCGGTACCGGGGGTTCACCTCGTACCGGTGCCGGTGACGCTCGGAGACGACGATGTCCCCGTAGGCCGCCGCCACCTGGGAACCGGGCAGCAGGCGGGCGTCGTAGGAACCGAGCCGCATGGTACCGCCGAGGTCCACGACGTCGCTCTGGTCCGACATCAGGTCGATGACCGGGTGGGGGGTGGTGGGGTCGAACTCGCGCGAGTCGGCCCGCTCCAGCCCGGCCAGGTGGCGTGCCGCCTCCACCACCATCACCTGGAGCCCGAGGCACAGGCCGAGCAGTGGGATCTCGTGCTCGCGGGCATAGCCGGCGGCGGCGATCTTCCCTTCGACCCCCCGCTCGCCGAATCCCCCGGGGATCACCAGTCCGTCGTAGTCCCGCAGGGTATCGCCGACCAGCAGGTCGGGCACGGTGGCCGCCTGGATCCAGTCGATGTCGACCTTGGCACCGTGGTGGAAGCCGGCGTGCCGGAGGGCCTCCACCACCGAGAGGTAGGCGTCGGGCAGGTCGACGTACTTGCCGATGATCCCGATGCGCACCGGGCGCGTGGCCGCGTCGACCTGGGCCACCAGGTGCTCCCAGGTTCGCAGGTCGATCGGGTGGGCCTCGGGGTCGAGGTGGAGGGTGCGCAGCACGTACTCGTCGAGCCCCTCCTCGTGCAGGACGAGCGGGATCTGGTAGATGTTGGCCGCGTCGATGGCCGAGACCACCGCCTCGGCGGGGACGTCGCACTGCAGCGAGATCTTCGCCTTCAGGTCGTCGGAGATGAGGCGGTCGGAGCGGCAGACGATCACGTCCGGCTGGATGCCCCTGCTGCGCAGCTCGGTGACGGAGTGCTGCGTGGGTTTGGTCTTCTGCTCGCCGGACGGACCGAGGAACGGCACCAGGGTGAGATGGAGGTAACAGACGTTCTCGCGACCGACGTCACGCCGGAACTGGCGGATGGCCTCGATGAACGGCACGATCTCGATGTCGCCCACCGTGCCGCCGATCTCGACGATGACGACGTCCACGTCGTGAAGGGCCAGCCGGCGGATCCGGCCCTTGATCTCGTCGGTCACGTGCGGGATGACCTGCACGGTCCGGCCCAGGTAGTCGCCCCGCCGCTCCTTGGCGATCACCGACGAGTAGATCCGCCCGGTGGTCGCGTTGGAGTCCTTGTGCAAGTTCTCGTCGATGAACCGCTCGTAGTGCCCGAGGTCGAGGTCGGTCTCGCCGCCGTCCTCGGTGACGAAGACCTCGCCGTGCTCGAAGGGGTTCATCGTGCCGGGGTCCACGTTGATGTACGGGTCGAGCTTGCACATCGTGACCCGGAGCCCCCGGCTCTTCAGGAGGCGGCCGAGTGACGAGGCCGTGAGTCCCTTGCCGAGCGACGAGGACACCCCGCCGGTCACGAAGATGTACCGGGTCGCCCGTCCGGCGCCGGCCCCTCCCGGCGTCCCTCCCGGCGCGTGTTCACCGCTGGCTTGGGGCATCCTCCGAGGGTAGCGGAACCAGCGCGAACCGGGCGCGGACCCCTCAGGCGGCGGGCCGTGGCCGGTTCGACGCCGCCAGGAGCTCGCGGGCATGCCGGCGGGCCGAGTCGCTCTCCGGGCTACCCGAGAGCATGCGGGCCAGCTCGACCACCCGTGTCTCGGCGTCGAGGGGCACGACCGCCGAGCGGGTCCGGCCGCCGTCCTCGTGCTTCACCACCGCCACCTGGTGGTCGGCGTACGCCGCCACCTGGGGAAGGTGGGTGACCACCAGCACCTGGGACGACGCCGCCAACCGGGCCAGGGCCGCGCCCACCGCCTGTGCGGCGGCGCCTCCCACGCCGGTGTCGACCTCGTCGAAGACGAGCACGTCGGGGTGCGAGGTGAGCGCCAGCCGCAGGGCGAGCATCGTCCTCGACAGCTCGCCCCCCGAGGCCACCCGGGCCAGGGGGAGCACGGGCTCGCCCGTATTGGCGCCCAGGCCGAAGACCACCGCGTCCCCCGGGTCGTCCGGGCCGACCTCCACGGTGAACCGGGCTCCGGGCAGGGCCAGCGTCCGCAGGGTGGCCTCCACCGCGGCGCCGAGCACGGGTGCCGCGGTGCGGCGGGACCCCCCGACGGCCGCCGCGGCTGCCGCGACCTCGCTCCGGGCGTCGACCAGCTCCCGGTCGATCTGGCCGGCGCGGTCCTCGCGGGCGAGCACGCCGGCGAGGTCGGACCTGGCGCCGTCGGCGAACGCCAGGACGTCGGCCAGGGTGGGCCCGTACTTGCGGCACAGCTCGACGAGCAACTGTCGCCGTGCTCGCACGTCGGCCAACCGTTCGGGGTCGTCCTCCCATTCCTCCTCCACCGACCGCAGCTCGGTGACGAGGTCGGCCACCTCGGCCTGCAGCGAACGGACGCGACGGTCGAAGGGGGCCAACGCCGCGTGGGGGGCGAGGAGCGCCGACACGGCCGCCAGCCCGCTGCCCACGTCGCCGTCGTCACCGCCGGTCAACGCGTGGCGAGCCGCCCCGGCCGCCGCCCGCACCGCCGATGCCGACGCCAACCGGTCCTCTTCGGCGGCCAGCTCACCGTCCTCGTCGGCGCCGGCCACCGCCGCCCGTTCGATCTCGTCGATCTGGTAGCGCAGGAGGTCGGCCTGTCGGGCTCGAGCGGCGGCGTCGCCCCCCAGTGCCGCCGCCTCCTCCTCGAGCTGGTGCAACCGGGCGCGGGCCGCAGCGAGGGGACGGGTGTCGACCTCGCCGAACTGGTCGAGGGCCTGCCGTTGGGCGGCGGGCACCACCAGGGTGCGGTGCTGGTGCTGGCCGTGCAGCTCGACGAGGGCGGCCGCCCGCTCGGCCAATGCCGCCGCCGGGACCATCCGACCATCCACCCAGGCCCGGGACCGGCCCGGTGCGACGCTGCGGGCCAGCACCACCTCGTCGTCTCCGCCGGGACCCCGGGAGCCGGCGAACCGGCCCTCGACCAGCGCCTCGGCGGCGCCGGCCCGCACCATCGACGGGTCGGCCCGGCCACCGAGCAGCAGGGAGAGGGCGTGGACGACGAGGGTCTTGCCGGCGCCGGTCTCGCCGGTGAGTGCGGTCATCCCCGGACCGAGCTCCACCGTCACGTCGTCGATCACCCCGAGGTCGCGGACCCGCAGCTCCCACAGCACCCGGACGGACCTCAGCGATCGGCCAGTTGGAACTTGGCCCGCAGGATGGCGTGGAAGTGCCGCCGGCCCAACGTGACGAGCCGGGCCGGCCGGTCACCTCGCCGGCAGCGCACCGTCCAGCCCGGCTCCAGGGTGGCGACCGTCTCGCCGTCGACGACGAGCACCGCGGGCCGCGGCTCCAGGACCTCGAACGAGACCGACTGGCTCGGGTCGAGGACCAGGGCGCGGTCGAAGAGCATGTGGGGCGACACGGGTGTGACCACGATGGCGGCCAGGTGGGGCGAGAGCAGTGGCCCGCGGGCAGAGAGGTTGTAGGCGGTGGACCCGGTGGGGGTGGCCACCAGCAACCCGTCGGCGGCGTAGGTCACGAAGGCGCGCCCGTCGATCGACGCGGCCACCCGGACGGTGTGGCCGGGCACTGTCTTCTCGACGACCGCCTCGTTCAGGGCCTGGTGGGTCCCGGCGGTGCGGCCGTCGGGACCGACGATCTCCACACCGAGCGTCATCCGCTCGTCGACGACGGCGGTGCCGTCGAGGAAGCGGGCGAGCGCCTCCTCGACATCGGACGCCTCCACTTCGGCCAGGTACCCGAGCCGACCCACGTTCACGCCCAGGACCGGCACCCCCGCCCGGCAGGCGGCGTCGGCGGCACGCAGCATGGTGCCGTCACCCCCCACCGCCACCACCAGGTCGGTCCCCGGCGCCAGGGAGCCCCCCGCCGCCACGACGGCCGAGCGGTGTCCCCGACCGGCAAGCCACGTCTCGGACCGCTCCAGCACGGCGACGGCGGCCGGACGGTCGGGATGGACGAAGAACGACACCGTGGCACTGTCGGGCGGGGCCGCCGCCACCTGCTCAGCTCCCGGCACGGGCGACCTCGTCCACGGCATCGGAGGCCCAGCGGGCCAGGGTGCCGGCATCGACGGCATCCTGGCGGTGGCGACCGGGAGCAGGTGCGGTGGCATGGAGGAAGTACTCGCGGTTCCCGGCATGTCCGGGTACGGGTGACGCCATCACCCCCATGATGCCCGCTCCGGCGTCGGCGAGCGCGGTCCCGACGGCGACGATGGCCCGCCGGTGGAGCTCCAGATCGCGTACGACGCCCCGACCCCGCGATACGGCCGCACGCCCCGCTTCGAACTGTGGCTTCACGAGGAGGATGATCGGGGCGGCCGGCGCCACCGCCGGACCGGCGAGCACGGGTGCCGCCGCCGTCGCCGAGATGAACGAGAGATCCGCCACGACCAGGTCGAACGGTGCGGCGCCGACCACCTCGGGCCCGATCGACCGCACATCGGTCCGTTCCCACACCTCGACCCGCCCGTCGGTGCGCAGCCGCTGGTGGAGCTGGCCGTGACCGACGTCGACGGCCGCCACGGCCCGGGCACCATGCTGGAGCAGGCAGTCGGTGAACCCACCCGTCGAGGCGCCGGCGTCGAGGCAGCGCAGCCCGCGGGGATCGATCCCGAAGCGGGCCAGGGCCGCTTCGAGCTTGCGCCCGCCGCGGCCCACGTACCTGTCGGGCTCCCGCACGGCGACCGGCTCGCCCGGTCCGACCAGCCGCGACGGCTTGGCGGCCGGGGCGCCGCTCACGACGACAAGGCCGCGCTCGACCAGGTCGGCAGCCTGCACGCGGCTGCCGGCGAGTCCCCGCTCGACCAGGACCCGATCCAACCGGCGCCGGGCGCTGCCGCTCAGGCGGAGGTCTCCGGGGTCGCCGGCGGCTGGGGTGCCGGCGTGGCGACCGGTGCCTTGGCGGCGGCCGTCTTCTTCGCCGGTGCCTTCTTCGCCGGCGCCTTGGCGGCGGCCGTCTTCTTCGCCGGGGCCTTGGCGGCAGCCGTCTTCTTCGCCGGGGCCTTCTTCGCCGGTGCCTTGGCGGCGGCCGTCTTCTTCGCCGGGGCCTTCTTCGCCGGTGCCTTGGCGGCCGGGGCCTGTCCGCGCACGAGATCGGTCGACCGGTTGAGCAGGACGGCGACTTGGCGGGCCACGTCCTCGATGCTGGTGATGCCGAGGGCGGACATCTGGGAGGCGACCTCGTCCCGGACCACCTGGATCAGCTGTTCGCTGCTCTTGCGGCTCCGTTCGATGAGCTCGTCGACCCTCGCCTTCGCCTCCTTGCGTTGGAGGGCGCCGCTCTTGACCAGTTCCTGGACCAGCTCCTCGGCCCGGGTGCGGGTGATCTGCGTGAACGCCGACCCTGCGTCGAGGTACCGGCGGAATGCGTCTTTCTTCGTCATTGTGCCATCCTAGCTGGGGTGCTAGCTGATAGCAAGCACCTTCCACGAGCCGCCGAGACGGGTGCTCACCCGGCGGGATCGCCTCGCAACGCCTCCTCCACCAGGGAGACGAGGTCAACCGACCGCCATGCTACGGGGATCTGGCCGTCCGTCGCGTCGGCCGACGACACGCCCGAGGCGACGAGGGCGAATGGCGCCTCGAGGGCGGCGGCCAGGGCGCCGTCCGTCGCCAACTGGTCGCCGACCACCACGACCGGCGCCCCCGGCGGGAGGGCAGCCATGCGGGAGCGGAGCAACGAGGCCATGGGCGCGTGCGGCTTGCCCGCCACTTCCGGCGCGGTTCCCGCCGCCGTGGCCACGGCGGCGACCAGCGCGCCGGTACCCGGCAGCAGCCCGCCGGGCGTCGGGTGTGTCGGGTCCAGGTTGGTTGCGATGAAGCGAGCCCCGCGGCGGATGGCGTCGGCCGCCCGAGCCACCAGGTCGAAGTCGAACTGGCGCGTCCACCCGACCACGACGACGTCGGCCGGACCCTCGTCCACCCTGCGTGCCCCGGCAGCGGCGACCGCTTCGGCCACGCCGGCGTCCGCGGCCACCAGGACGGTCGAACCAGCCGGGAGCAGCGTGCCGACGGCCTGGGCCGACGACACGATCTCGTCGGGTGACGCCGTCACGCCGGCTCGCGCCAGGCGGGCAGCCAGCTCAACCGCCGTGGGGGCGGAGTTGTTGGTGGCGAAGACCAGGGTGACTCCCCGGGCGCGCAGGCGGTGGATCGCCTCCCCCACCGGCCCGATCGGCGCTCCGGCAAGCCACACGACGCCGTCCAGGTCGACCACCCACAGCGCGCCGGCGACGACCGGCGGTGCTCCCGGGAACCCGGTGGTTGGCGGTGTGGTCACGGTCGGCGACCGTACCCGACGGGCGCCGGTGACGTGCCGGGGTCCGCCCGCTCCGGCCTCGACGGCCGCGTCAGCCCCGGTCCACGGACGTGGTGTCGATGCCGGCGGCGTGCAGCTCCCGGCGCAAGAGGGCCCAGTCGTAGTAGTCCCGCCACGAGGTGATCCGTCCGTCGTCGTCGAACTCGAACACGCCAGCAACACCGATGCTCACCGGCCGTTCGGCGATGATGAACCGGTCGATGCGCTCGGTGAAGACGGTCCGGCCCACCTCACCGATGGTGAGGAACTCGAATTCGAAGGCCCGACCGAACGACGTCTGGACCCCGAGCACGGCCCGCACCGTGTCGCGCCCGACGGCGGGATCCCGGTTCGACTCCGTCCACGTGGCATCGGCGGCGAAGAACTCGGCCAACCGGTCGGGATCACGCGTCTTCCACGTCTCGAAGAACTCCAACACCCGGGCCACCTGCCCGGTCACCACGGCGCCATCCCTGCACTCAATCGTCATCCCGATCTCCTCTCCCTGGCATCCTCCCTCGCGCGGTACTGCCACCTTCCCCACCGCGAGCCGGCGCCCCCCGGGTGTCGCGAGGGGGCGACTGGAGCGCGGCGCCCCGGCGCCCTACGCTTGGTGGCGATGGAAGACCTGCTGCCCGGAGAGGTGACCGCGGCCGCCGCCGTGCGGCCCGGCGTCGTCACTGCCGAGCCGGTCCTGGTCACCCGCAGCCGGGCCGACAACGTCGTCTGTCGGCTGCTGTGCGTGCCCGAGCAACGTCCTCGCGTCGACCAGAGCTCGATGCAGCGGCTGTTCTCCACGTCGATCGCACTGTCGGCCACCCGTTGCATCCTCGGGTACGTCATCCTGCCGATCGTGCTGCCGCTGGTTGGTGCGGCCAGCTCCGTCGGCCCGGTGATCGGCATCCCGATCGGGATCGTCGCCCTCGTCTTCGACGTGAAGGGTGTACGACGGTTCTGGCTGGCCAACCACCACAAGCGATGGGCGTTCACCGCCCTGTACGCGGTGATCGCCACCATGGTCGTGGTGCTGCTGGTCGGCGACGTCGCCCACCTCCTGCGCTGACCAGCGCAGGCCCGGCACGGCCCGGCCCCGGCCCCGCCCGTCACGGCCCGATCGGGATCCACGCGTTCCCGCTCCACCTGATCCGGGTCCCCCAGGACGTCCCGTCCCAGTAGATCTTGGCGCCATCCTCCCGCTCGTCCGGGTACCAACCGGCGGGAGCGGCTGACGGCACCACCGCCGGGACGGGGACGGCGGGATCGGCCGCCGGCGGCGGTCGGCGCGCCGGGATGGGGACGGCGCCGAGGGGTGGGAGGCCGCCACCGTGGGCCGGGGCAACCACACCGGCTCCGAGGGGTGGGAGGCCGCCACCGTGGGCCGGGGCAACCACACCGGCGCCGAGGGGTGGGAGGCCGCCGGGTTGCCCCGCCGGTGCGACCGCCGGGCCACCACCCAGCGTCGGCAGCGCCGGTGCCGCCATGGCGTGCTCCTGGGCCGCCTGCAACCGCTCGAACCGGGCCGGGTCGTAGGGTGCGGCCACCGGCGCGATGCCCGGCGTCGCCGGCGTCGGATCGTGCGCCGGTGCCCACGGACCGGGCATCCCACCGGCCATCGCCAAGCCGAAGCCGCCGACCGCCGGCTGGTGCGAACGCCGCCCGGCGGCGCGCCCGACGCGCACACCCAGTAGGTACAGCGGCAAGCCGACCACCCCGGTCAGGAGGACGAGGAGGGCACCACCGGCCAGGCGGGGTTCCCGCCGGATGAGGAGCCCGGCGACGAAGGACGCCAGCCACATGACGACACCGACGGCGAGGATGAGGGGGTACGGCGGCGGCGGGACGGGCAGCCGGTCGATCTGGGCGCTGGCGATCGGCACCAGCGCGGCGCCGGGCAGTGGCGAGCGGCCGATGCTGGCGACGGCCACGAAGGTCGACCGGGTCTCGGTGACCACCAGGTTCTCGTCCAGCGGACCGGAGGCCGCGGGCACCGTGCACGAGGCGCTGAACGCGCCCGCCGGCACGGCCAGCGGGACCAGGAGCACGTCGCTCCCCCCGTGCACGGGGACCTGGCAGGCGCCGTCGACGAACGCCTGGGGCATCTGCGATACCTGTGGCGTGAACGTGGGGATGTGCATGAGCATGATCTCGAGCGCCGCATCTCCCGTCGGGGATCGCCAGGCCTGCAGGGCGATGGTGGCGCTGCTCACGATCCCGATCTGGGCGGCGTCCCGCTGCAGGGCGGAGATCGCCGTCGGCGAGATGGCCTCGGGAGCCCAGCCCGGAACGGGCTGGGTGACGACGTCGGCATCGAGCGAGGGGTCACCGGCGGCCCACGCCGGTGGGGCGGCCAGGGTGACGACGACGGCCAGGGCGCCCAGGACCGCCGGCGCGGCCGACCACCAGCGCCGCCGCCGGAGGCGGCGCCCGCGCGTGATCTTCACGTTCCGCCTGCTGCGAGACATCGTGGTTGCCCCTTCCGGGGTGGACCTACATCACGGCAATGGCACTGGCTATACCGTGAGTATCGGACGGGACACCCCGAGCCTGTAGCGCTCGCCGGGGTCGGGCAGCAGGATTGTCGTGCCGTGGTCCCGGGCGCCGGGCGCGCCCCGCCCTCAGCGGCTGGCGCTCCGCCCCGCCACCCGATGGCGCACCCGCCGGCCGAGGAACGGCACGAGGTAACGCGGTCCGGCGACGAGCGTTGCCGCTGCCAGGCGGGGTGCAAGCGCCGACCGGAGGCTGGTGCGCGCTTCGTCCCGCTGCCCCACCAACCGGAAGGCGACGGCGAACCGCAGGTGGTGCCACGCCTCGACCTGCCGGTCCCGGAAACGGCCGTCCTGACCCACCTCGCGCCGGACGACCTCGAGCGCAGCCCGGTGATGGCGGACCAGGTCCTTGCTGTACCCGTCGGCCACGTCCGTGTAGCGGACCAGGGGCAGGTCGACCTTGACGATCCGGCCCAGGTGGGCCAGCCGGACCCACAGGTCCCAGTCCTCGGCGCCGTCGAGGCGCGGATCGAAGCCGCCGGCCCGGCACAGCGCATCCCGCCGGACCAGCACGGTGGATGTCTGGAACCGGTTGAGCAGCACGAGCTGGGACAGCGGGACCGGCGACACCGGACCGGCGCCAGCGTGCACGGGATCGGCGCCGGCGTCGTCACGCTGCCATTCCGAGGCCACCAGCAGGACCCCGGGGTCTTCCCGCACGACCCGCAGTTGGCGTTCGAGCTTGTCGGGCGCCCACTCGTCGTCGGCATCGAGGAAGGCGACCCAGGGGGACGCGATCCGGGCGATGCCGGCATTTCGGGCGCGCGACGGCCCCGCGCACGGCTGCTGCACCACCGTCACCCGGGAGCCGAAGGACCTGGCCACGGCGGCGGTCCCATCAGAGGAACCGTCGTCGACGACGACGATCTCCGCGACCGGCACCGACTGGGCCAGGACGGACCGCACGGCGGCAGCGAGCGTCGTGGCGGCGTCGTGAGCGGGGATGACCACCCCGACGGGACCGGGGCGACCCGCCGCTTCGGGTCGGGTCGGGTGGGCGCCAAGGGCGAACCCGGCCACCACCCGGTCGTCGAGCGCCACCGTCCGGGCGCCGAACCGTTGCGACTGCTCGTTGCCCCTGCCGGTGACGAGCAACGTGTCCCCCGGGTCCATTGCCGCCACGGCACCCTCGATGGCCGCGGCCCGATCGACCTCCATGCGCACCTCGGCTGCCCCGTCGGGCGCCGCCCGCCGCAGCTGGTCGACCAGTGCAGCCGGATCCTCGCTACCGGGGCTGTCCGTGGTGAAGACGACGACGTCGGCTGTCGTCGCCACCGCCGCCATGCCCTGCCGCTTCTCCCGGTAGCGGTCGCCGCGGGCGCCCAACACCAGGTGGACACGTCCCGGGGTGACGTCACGGGCGGTGGCGATGAGGGCGGCGAGCGAATCGGGCGTGTGGGCGTAGTCCACCACCACCAGGCGGTCCGCATCGGGCACGACCTCGAACCGTCCGCTCGGTGCGCCCGCCCGGGCCAACGCCCCGGCGGCCAGCTGTCCGTCCACCCCGACCGCCCCGGCGGCGAGGTAGGCGGCGGCCACGTTGGTGGCGTTCACCCGGCCCACCACCGGCGACTGGACCGCCTGCATGCCCTCGGTTCCGGCCAGGGTCACCTCGATTCCCGCCAGTCCCCGGGACCGGACCGAGAGGCGGACGTCGGCGTCGGCACCGGTCCCGAACGTGGTGACGGGGACCTCGCACTCGTCGGCCAGACGGCGTCCCCAGGGGCTGTCCACGCAGATGACGGCCCGGCGGCACTGTTCGGGGCGGAACAGGCGGGCCTTCGCCCGCCAGTAGCTCTCCATGTCGCCGTGGAAGTCGAGGTGCTCGGGCGTGAGGCCGAGGAACACGGCCACGTCGAAGACGATCCCGCCGACGCGCCCCTGTTCCAATCCGTGGGAGGAGACCTCCACGGCGGCGGCCCAGGCCCCGCTGGCCACCATGGTGGCCAGGTCCGCCTGGAGCTCGGGGGCCTCGGGCGTGGTGAGCGAGGTGGGGGCGACCAGACGCCCGGCCACGATGGCACCCGTCGAGGTGATCTGCCCGGCCGGCCGGCCGGCCGCCTCGAGGGCGGCGCGGGTCAACTCGCACGTCGTGGTCTTCCCGTTGGTCCCGGTGACCCCGACCAGGGCGAGGGCCCGGGCCGGCTCGCCGTGGACGAGCGCCGAGACCGGACCGGCGGCCGCCCGGGCCGACGGGACGACGAGCTGCGGGACGGCCAGCGGCAGGCGCCGCTCCACCACCAGCGCGGTGGCGCCCCGGGCGACGGCCGTGGCCGCCAGGTCGTGGCCGTCGACACCGGCACCGGGCACGGCGACATAGAGGTCGCCGGGTCGGGCGGCCTCGGCCCGCATGGTGACGCCGGTGAGCCGGGCCTCGCCCAGGCACACCGACCCGGGGACGGCTGCACCGAGCTCGCCCAGGGTCACCCCGCCGACGTCCCCGGGCGCGGCGGGCATGACCGTTCCGGGGAGCTCCATGACCCCATCATGGTCCCAGAGGAACCTGAACCGCAGATGAACGGTGCCTGAGGGAACCCTGAGGACGCGGTTCCGTTCCCCCGGCTCCGGCGGGCGGGCCCCGATCCGGGAGCCGGGCGGGCGTCAGGCCCCCGCCGGCCCTTCGAGGACCCGGCGGGGTGTCGTCACCAGCATGGCGTCGAGCTGGTCCTCGGTCACCCCATGGGCCCGCAGGTACGGGAGGACGTCGTCGTGGACGTGCAGGTAGTGCCACTGGGGCATGAAGGCCAGCACGTTCGGGTCGATCCAGTCGATGTAGCAGGCGGCGTCCTGCGACAGCACCAGGTGGCCGGCGAACCCCCGACGGCACAGCTCCACCACGATGTCGCACCGCTCCTCGAAGGTGATGCCCAGGTTGATCCCGAACCGGTCCATGCCGAGGATGAACCCGGCGTCGGCCAGCGTGGCCAGGTGGTCTGCGTCGGTGGAGTCGCCGCTGTGACCGAGGACCACCCGGCGCGGGTCGACGCCCTCCTCGTCGCACAGCACACGCTGGACCTCCAGGCCGGTCCGGCTGCCCGGGTGGGTGTGCACGGTGACCGGAACGCCGGTGCGGTGGTGCGCCGCCGCCACCGCCCGCATGACCCGTTCCACCCCGGGGGTCATCCCCTCGGCGTCGATGGCGCACTTCAGCATGCCGGCTCGTACGCCGGTGCCCGTGATCCCCTCCTCGATGTCGGCCACGAACAGGTCCACCATGGGATCGGGCACCTCCGTGCCGAGGACGGCGTTCAGCGCCGGGCCCCGGTGGTGGAAGAAGAACGGCACGCTGTCGTACGTGTAGCACCCGGTGGCCACGACGATGTTGAGCTGGGGAACCCGCTCGGCCACCCGGACGATGCGGGGCAGGTACCGGCCCAACCCGATCACCGTGGGATCCACGATGGTGGAGACGCCCTGGGCGGCGAGCGCGGCGAGCTTGGCCACCGCGTCGTCGATGCGCGCCTCCTCGTCGCCCCATTCGCCCGGGTAGTTCTGCTGGACGTCGGCGGTCAGCACGAAGACGTGCTCGTGCATGTACGTCGTACCCAGCGCCGCACCGTCCACCGGACCCCGCACCGTCTGCACCTGTGGCATGGTCCCTCCCCTGCGGCACCGGCCGGCCGCGTCGCGACCACGGTGGCACCCGCCGGGCCCCGAGGCAACTCCGGACCGGCTTCGCCGTCAGGCCGGCGGCAGCCCCTGCTGGGTGTCGAGCATCTGGGCCATCACCATGGTGATGAAGTCGTCCGCCTCGTCGGTCAGCCCCCCGGCCACCCCGCCGTAGATCGCCCCGGAGCGCGGCTGGTCGTCCGGGTGCTCCTTGGCGTGGGCCACGGCGGCGGCCAGGTCGGCGGCGAACGCCTCGACCACGCCCGGCTGGGTCTGGGGCCGGGTCACGGCCATGTGGAGGGCGTTCGGGTACTGCTGGCCGTTGAAACGCCAGCCCCGCTCCCGCATGACGTCGTTCACCAGGTAGATGTCGAACTCGTCCGAGGTGAAGCTGAACAGGAAGGACGGCGTGCCGATGATGCGCAGCTCGCGGTGGGTGCGCACGGCCTGCTGCATCCGTTGCGCCGTCTCGAAGATCTGCCCCGCGTAGCGCCGGTAGCCCTCGCGGCCCAGGTGGACCATCGAGGCCCACGTCGCCGCCAGGAGCCCGACCGAGCGGGAACCGTCGATGCCGGGCGACGCGTACTTGCCGCCGCTCCATCCGGCCAGGGTGAAGTACTGGCCGTTGCGGAGCTCCCGATCGCGGAAGAGCAGGGTCGAGGTCCCCTTCAGCGCGTAGCCGTACTTGTGGGTGTCGGCCGACAGGCTGGTGACCCCGGGGACCCGGAAGTCGAAGGTGGGGATCCCGTACCCGAGCTCCTCGCCGAAGGGGAGGATGAACCCCCCGAGGCAGCCGTCGACGTGGAGCCCGGTCCCCCGCTCGAGCGCGAGGCTCCCCAGCTCGGCGATGGGGTCGATGGTGCCGTAGCCGTAGTTGCAGGCGGAGCCGACGACGGCGACCGTGTCGCCGTCGACGTGGTCGGCCACCCAGTCGACGTCGACCTGGGTGGTCACCGGGTCGACCGGTGCCCGCCGCAGCTCGATGCCGAACAGGTGGCACGCCTTGTCGAACGCGGGATGGGCCGTCTCCGGCTTCACCACGTTGGGACGGTCGATGCCGCGGGCGGCGCCCTGCTCCCGGTAGGCCAGCATGGCGTGGGCGATGCTGCCGGTCCCGCCGCTCGTCACCATCCCCACCGGGTCGCCGCCGGTGGCCCCGGCATGGAACAGGTCGAGGGCCATGGCGATGATCTCCCCCTCGAAGCGGGTGGCGCTCGGGCACATGTCCCGCTGGAGGGCGTTGACGTGGGCGTAGTTCCCGAAGACCTCGGTGAGGAACCGGTAGTGGTCGTGGTCGCCGCAGTACATGGTGCCGGAGCACTTCCCCGACTCCCACATGGCGTCCTCCTCGGCGGCGATGGCCGCCAGCTCGGCCACGATGTCGTCGCGGGCCCGGCCGCGCTCGGGCAGCGTGCGGTTGACGGGGTACCGCGCCGCGTAGGGGTAGTCGTTGCTCACGTCGGCTCCTCGAGGATCAGGGACGCCGGCTTCGGTGGCGAGCCGGCACCCCGCATGATGGCACCGCGAGGGCGGGGTGCGGGCCTCCGGCCGGAGGCGCTCCGTCCCGGTTTGCCGCGCCGGCGACGGCGCCCGGGCCGGGCCGGGCAGCCGCCGGGCTTGAGCGACCGGTGGCCACGTGGTCGACTGGTGGCGTGGAGGTCGGAGCACTGCTCGCCGAGTGCTACGGGAGGATCCCTCCCCTGGCCGCGGAAGCCGTCCGCGGGTTGACGCTCGCCGAGCTGGTGGCTCCGGTCGAGCCGGGTACGAACCCGGTGGCCTGGCTGGTGTGGCACGCGGCACGGGTCCAGGACCACCACCTGGCGGAGGTCATGGAGACCGACCAACTGTGGGTCGACGGTCCCTGGGCTGCCGACCTCGGGCTGGAGCCCCATCCGGCCAACACCGGCTACGGCCATACCCCGGCGCAGGTCGCCGCGGTGCGCCCCACGGGTCCGGGAGTGCTGACCGGGTACCTCGATGCCGTGGCCGGGCGCAGCGCGTCCTTCGTGACAGGGCTGGCGCCGGCCGACCTCGACCGGATCGTCGACCACCGGTGGGACCCGCCGGTCTCGTTGGGCGTCCGCCTGGTGAGCGTGGCCGACGACTCCCTCCAGCACCTGGGGCAGGCCGCCTACGCCCACGGGATCCTGCTCCGGCGCCGGGGTGCGGGGACCTGACCGGCGGCCCGGCTGCCGCTCACGCCGGTCCGGGCACCAGGAGCACTTTCCCGAAGTTCCGCCCCCGGGCCAGCTGCTCGTGGGCGAGCGCGGCGTCGGCGAAGGCGAACACCGAGTCGATCACCGGCTCGATCTCCCCGGCCTCCCACCGCCGGGCCAGGGTGGCGAGGAAACCGGCAATGCGCGGCCCCTCGTGCCACAGGTGGCCCATGTTGATGCCGAACACGCCCTTGTTGGCGTTCATCAACTGGATCGGATGGAAGACGGGCGTCGTCGCCAGCGCCACCGGCATGGTCCGCAGCGCGGCCAACCTGCTCGGTGCGTTCCCCGAGGAGAGGCCGAAGCAGAACAGCCGTCCCAGGGGTGCCAGGCACCGGTAGCTCGACCGGAAGGACGAGCCCCCGACGGCGTCGAGGGCCACGTCGACGCCGCGACCACCGGTGTACCGCATCACCTCGGCCTCGACGTCGGCCGTGTGGTAGTCGACGGCGTGGTCGAGCCCGTGGTCGGCCAGCCGCCGGTGCTTGGCGACGCTGGCCGTCCCGATGGTGGTGGCGCCGGCATTGCGGGCCAGCTGGAGCGCGGCCAGACCCACGCCCCCGCCGGCCGAGTGGATGAGGACGGCGTCGCCGGGCCGGACCGCACCGAGGTGGTCGATCATGAGGTGGGCGGTCAGGAACGTGACCGGGATGCCGGCGGCTGCCACCAGGTCGGCCCCACCGTGGATCGCCGCCACCTGGTGGGCGGGGACGCATACGGTGTCGGCATAGCCGCCGAAGCGGGTGAGGGCCATGACCCGCTCGCCGACGGCGAGCGCGTCGACACCCGGTCCCCGGGCGTCCACCTCGCCGGAGACCTCGTACCCCACCACCATCGGTGCCGGGGGGGCATCCGGGTACAGCCCGGCCCTCGCCGTGATGTCGGCGAAGTTCACGCCGGCCGCCGCCACCCGGATCCGCACCTCACCGGGTCCTGGCACGGGATCCGGTGCGGTGACGACGCGGAGCACCTCGGGGCCCCCGTAGCGGGGTATGAGCACCTGTCGCACCGGTCACCTCCCAGCGGGCCGTCGGGCCTCCGGCGGACCTCCCCCGCATGCGGGCCCGGGCGCACCCGAGCGGTCGGCTGGGGCTCCGCTCCCGGGCCGGGCCGGGCACGGCCGGGTCAGGCCGGGCGCCGGGCGATGACCTGCACGACGGCGCCCACGCCGGTGTGCCCCGTTCCCTCCGCCACCTCACGTTCGAGCTCCTGACCGTGGAGCAGCTCCAGGCCGGCCAGCTCGTCGCGGAGGTCGTCGAGGGTCATCGTCAGCTCCGGCACCGGCGGACCGCCCGTTCCCCGCCCCACCTGGTCGGGCGTGTACGCCTCGAGGAGCAGCACGCCCCCCGGTGCCAGGGCGCCCACCACCCGCCGGTGCAGGTCGCGGCGCACCGTCGGCGGCACGTGGGCGAAGATCGAGACGATCACGTCCCAGCACTCGTTTCCCAGGTCGAATGCGGCCAGGTCGCCTTGGGCGGCGTCGACGGTCACACCCCGATCGGCGGCCAGCCGTCGGGTTTTCGCCACCCCGGACTCGGTGAGGTCGACGCTCGCCACGTCCCAGCCCGCCTGGGCCAGGAAGACGGCGTTACGCCCCTCCCCCTCGGCCAGGCACAGGGCACGCCCGGCCGGAAGGTCCGCCATGCGGGAGCGGAGGAACCCGTTGGGCTCGGTCCCGAACACGTAGGACTCTCCCCCGAAGCGACCCTCCCACAGCGAGCGCGGGTCGGGCATGCCCGTCACCGGCGCCGCCACCACGACCGGCGCCCACCCGAGGTGCCGGGGGCGCACTGGCAGCGCTCGGTGGCGGGCACGTGACCCAGCACCTGTTCCACGTGGGCGCCGCAGCCGACCCAGGTCGGCCGCTTGCAGTCGGGGCATGTCACGGCGGTACACATACCCGGGAGGGTATCAGGGGCACGGTCGCCGCCGACGTCACCCCCGCCCGACCGCCGGCGATCCTGGGTACCGCGACGGCTCGGTAGTGTGGCGTGGCACCGTCCCGTCTCGTCCCCTCCCGAAGGACCTGCTCAGCTGGAACCCATGACGCCGAACGCCCCGAGTGCCGACCCGGTGTCCCCCGCCGGCCTGCTCGCCGACCTGGCGTCGGTGGTCGGTCCGGGACAGGTCCTGACCGATCCCGAGGTCGTCCGCAGTTTCACCTCCGACTGGACCGGGCGGTTCACCGGCCCCGCCGTCGCGGTGGTGCGGCCGGGCACGACGGAGGAGGTGGCGGGGGTGGTGCGGGCCTGCGCCGCCGCCGGCGCCACCATCGTGGTCCAGGGCGGCAATACCGGGTTGGTGGGGGGTTCCGTGCCCCCGCCGGCAGGTACCGGTGCCGAGCCCGTGCTCCTCAGCACGGTGCGTCTGGCCGGCGTGGGCCCCGTCGACACAGCCGCCGCCCAGGTCACGGTCGGGGCGGGCGCCACGCTGGCCGCCGTGCAGGAGGCGGCCCGGACCGCCGGGCTCGAGTTCCCCGTCGACCTCGCCGCCCGGGCATCGGCCACCGTCGGCGGCATGGTGGCCACCAACGCCGGCGGTCTGCACGTGCTTCGCTACGGGACCATGCGGCGGCAGGTCATCGGGGCCGAGGTGGTGCTGGCCGACGGGTCGGTGCTGTCCCGCCTCACCGGTCTGGTGAAGGACAACACCGGCTACGACCTCAGCCAGCTCATGGTGGGCAGCGAGGGCACCCTCGGCATCGTCACCGCCGTCCGACTGCGCCTGGTCCCCCGGCGCCCGGAGCGGGCCGTGGCCCTCCTCGGCGTGCCGGGCACCGCCGCCGCCGTGGCCCTTGCCGCCGAGCTACGGCGGCGGGCCGAGGCGTTGACGGCCGTCGAGATCTTCTACCAGGAGGGCCTCGACCTGGTGTGCGCCCACGCCGGCCTCGAACCGCCCTTCGACGCCCGCCGGCCCACGTACCTGCTGGTCGAGCTGACGGGCGGTCCCGACGTCCTCGACCAGTTGGCGGCCGTGCTCGACGACAGCCCGGTCGACGACGCGGCCACCGCCGTCGCCGGCGACGACGCCGGCGCCGAGCGCCTGTGGGCCTACCGCGAGCGCCACACCGAGGCGGTGTCGGGCCTCGGGGTGCCCCACAAGCTCGACGTCACCCTCCCGCTCGGCGCGCTGGCCGCCTTCGAGGGCGAGGTCCGCCAGGTGGTGGCCAACGGGTGGCCGGGCACGACGGTCGTGCTGTTCGGCCACGTCGGCGACGGAAACCTCCACGTCAACCTGGTGGGACCGCCTCCCGACGACGACGGGGTGGACGGGGCGGTGCTCGAGCTGGTCGCCCGCCACGGCGGCAGCATCAGTGCCGAGCACGGCATCGGTCGGGCCAAGGTGCGCTGGCTGCACCTGTCTCGCAGCCCGGCCGAGCTGGGGGCCATGCGGGCGGTGAAGCAGGCGCTCGACCCACGGGGGACGCTCAACCCCGGGGTCCTGCTGGCCGGCCCGGGACGGGACGCATCAGACGACGAGACGGAGAGACAGCGATGACGACACACGACGGTACGGCACGGCGGGTCCTGCTCCTGGAGAACATCCACCCCGATGCCGTCACCCGGCTCGAGGCGAGCGGCTTCTCCGTCGAGACGGCCGCCGGCGCCCTCGACGAGGATGAGCTGTGCCGGCGCGTCGGCGAGGTCGACGTGCTGGGGATCCGCTCCCGCACCCACGTCACCGAGGCGGTCCTCGAGGCCGCCCCCGACCTGATGGCCATCGGCGCGTTCTGCATCGGCACCAACCAGATCGACCTTCCTGCCGCCACCCGGCGGGGTGTGGCCGTGTTCAACGCACCGTTCTCGAACACCCGCAGCGTGGTGGAACTGGCCATCGCCGAGATGATCTCGCTCACCCGGCGCTTGACCGACAAGAACGCGGACATGCACGCCGGCGTCTGGGACAAGTCGGCCACCGGGAGCCACGAGATCCGGGGCCGGAGGCTCGGCATCGTCGGCTACGGGAACATCGGGAGCCAGCTCTCCGTGGTGGCCGAGAGCCTGGGGATGAGCGTGTGGTTCTTCGACACAGCGGACAAGCTGGCGCTGGGCAACGCCCGCCCGTGCGGCAGCCTGGAGGAGCTCCTCGAGTCCGTCGACATCGTCACCCTCCACGTGGACGGCCGGCCCACCAACCGGGAGCTGTTCGGCGAGCAGGAGCTGGCCCGCATGCGGCCCGGCAGCATCTTCCTCAACCTGAGCCGCGGCTTCGTCGTCGACCACGGCGCCCTGCGGGCACACCTCGAGTCGGGTCACCTGGCCGGTGCCGCGGTGGACGTCTTCCCGGTGGAGCCGGCCGGGCGGGGGGAGCCCTTCGTCTCCGAGCTGCGGGGCCTGCGCAACGTGATCCTCACACCCCACGTGGGCGGGTCCACCGAAGAGGCCCAGCAGGACATCGGGAACTTCGTGGCCGGCAAGCTCGAGCGCTACGTGCGCGAGGGCTCGACGGCGTTGAGCGTCAACCTGCCACCCCTGGAGCCGGCCACGCCGCCCGAGCACTGCCGCCTCCTCTACATCCACCGCAACGTGCCCGGCGTCCTCGCCGAGGTGAACGGATTGGTGGCCCGGCACGGTCTCAACCTCGACGCCCAGCTCCTCGGGACCCGCGGCGAGGTCGGGTACGTGATCACCGACGTCGGCAGTGACCCCGCCCCCGGCGTGGTCGAGGCGCTGGGGAACCTCGACACCACCATCAAGCTGCGGGTCGTCGGGCCGGGACCGGCCGCCGGTTCCTGAGCCGGCTCAGCGCGGCCGGTCCCGGCAGCCAGCGGCACGGCGCCGAGCTCGACCTGCCTACGGACCGAGGCTCGCACGCCGTCGGATGGCGCCACCTCGTCAGCGCGCGACGTCCGCGCTCACGATGTGCCCAGGTGCGAGAATGCCGCCGATCCCTCGCTCGACGAGACGCTCGACGAGACGATCCGGGCCGCGATGTTCGAGCACCTCGACGCCCGCGCTGGTGCTGCGCACGGAGCTGGCGATGGCGGGGTGAGCCACCCGGTGGCGGGTGACAGCCCGGCGCCCGAGCCAGCGGACCGTCACCCCGAGCTTCTCGGCCACGCGAAGCTCGGGGTCGCCGGTGAGGACCGGGTCTGGAGTGCAACGCGCTCAGCCGTCCTCGTGCGTGCGGTCCCGAGCGCGCTCGTCCAGCAGGATGCCCGTCAGCTCTTCCCCCTTGCCGTGACCACGAAGCCGTTCGACCGAGAGGAGGGGCTGGGGGATGAGGTCGCCGTCGCGCTCCAGCCACCGACCTTCGTGCCGGGCGGGAACCCGTAGCGGTCGCGCAAGGACTCGGGGATCGCGACCTGTCCCTTCCGATTGACGGTGGTGATCATCGGCATCACGCCCACACCGATCGTCCTACCGGAGGCGTGCAATGGCGACGATGGATTGCGACCAGTCACGACGATCTCCCAGGAGATCTTCACAAGTCCAGCAGGAACCTGAGTACCCGAGTGATGGCGACGAGCGCGTCGTCGTCCGCAGTACCGAGGCGAGCGACGAGCCGGCTCTCTGACACCGACTTCACGTCCTCGCACGTCGCATAGCTGACCTCGTCGAGCCCGCACTGCTTCGGATCGAGCTCGACATGCGAAGGGAGCTCGCGTCGTCTCGTCGTGCAGGGCACGACGATCACCACGCCGGCCCGGCTGTCGTTCAGCGGGTCGGCGGACACCACGACCGCAGGCCGACGCCCCGCCTGCTCGCGACCGACGGGTTCGCCGAAGTCCACGAGCCAGATGTCGCCCCGACGAGCCGTCACGCCGAATGGTCGGACAGCGAGCTGCCTTCCTCTGCCCGCTCAGCCTGGATCTCCTCCCACGCATCGGCATCGTGACGAAGCTCCGCGTAGCGAGCTGCGAAACGATCGAAGAAGACACGGCGCTCGAGGGCATCCGCCGCGTCGTCGAGCAGCTCCGTCATCGGTCTGCCCGTCGCCTTGGCCAGCTCAGCGAAGCGGCTCCGCGTCTCCTCGCTTACGCGGATCGTGGTGCTCACCGTGGCCAGTCTACTGCCAGGTAGACTATTGCGTCTACTCCCTCCCGTCGAGATTCGCCCACGCCTGATCCAGCTCCCGCGAACACGGGCCCATGACCACCTACTTCACCGCAGACCAGCACTTCGGTCACCAGAACATCATCGGGTACTGCGGCCGGCCGTTCCACAGCGCCGGCGAGATGAACGCCGTGCTCGTCGCGAACTGGAACGCCGTCGTCGGCCCGCACGACATCGTCCACGTCCTCGGCGACGTCGCACTGGGACGGTGGGAGGAGTCGATGCCACTCATCGGTCGTCTCGCCGGGCACAAGATCCTGTACCCGGGGAACCACGACCGATGCTGGTACGGACATGGGCAACGGGCCCTGCGCCTGGAGCAGGAGTACCTCGACGCCGGGTTCGACGAGATTCGCCAGGGACCGCTTGCGGTGACCGTCGGCAACCGGGAGGTCCTCGTCTGCCACCTCCCTTACCGTGGCGACAGCGGCGAGACCGAGCGCTACGCCAGGTTTAGGCCGATCGACGAAGGGATGTGGCTGCTCCACGGGCACGTCCACGAGAAGTGGCGCCAGCAAGGACGCATGGTCAACGTCGGCGTGGATGTCTGGAACTTCACGCCAGTCGCCGAGGAAGTGATCGCCCGGCTGATGTACGGGACGCTTCGTGCGAGCGCCTGATTGGCCGTACCTCGTGGCAACGTCATCTCTGGGCAAGGCCGCTCGACGACCTCGGGACGACCCTGAGCGAGGGGCGGCCGCGCCCGGCGTTGCCGATGACCATGCCGGTGCGCGACGTGCCGCGCTCCCGCAGCCGCTGCTGGTGCCGGCCCGGCCGATCTGCCGCCTGGAACACCTCGACGGCCAGGTCGCGTCGCTCGGAGCGCAGCGCCGAGGTGGCCAGCGCCTCCACCTCCCGCCAGTGGTCGGTCCCGAGACGTGAAGCCACCACCGCGTCACGGGTGAAGCGCCGGCCGGCCACGGCCGGTCACGCCGGCGACTGCTTGTCCATGTCCGCGCGCTCGGACAACGACTCCAATTGCGCGGAAGCTGTTCCCCTGATGTCGAGCGCCAGTCGTGTCCGGGCCAGCTCGGCCTCAGTGCATCGGTGCTTCGCCTTCAGCTTCTCCAGCTCCACCTCGGCGGCGCTCCGCTTGGGCGTGCGGCTCCCCGGCTCGAGGCCGCTCCGGACGCCGACATCTCTCGCCCCTCGGTGATCTGCGAGGAGTAGAGGCCCTCTCGGCGGAGGACCAACCCCTTCTCGCCACCGGGCGGCCGCCGCGTACTCGGCCAGGATCTTCGCCTTGTACTCGGCGGAGAACCTCCGCCGGTGGGGCCAGGCGGCCGGGTCGATCTCGGGCACGTCCCCATTGTGGGCACGTCCGTCCAGGGCTGCAGTCGGAACTGCCATCAATCCGGTGATCCGTTCTCGCCCTACGAGGGATCGTTCGTCGTAGCGGGCGTCTCACTCACACCTGACACGTAGGGGCCGGGTGGTGACCGTCGTGTCGCATCTGGGGCCAGACGCCAGCGGCCCGCTGTCGTGGGGCCCACGGCCAAGCACCGGCCCGGCTTCGGGCGCGCCGAGCGGCAAGCACGTGGGCGAACGTCAGTTTCGGAGGACCCTCGTCACCAGTCGCAGATTGGCGACTACGGGCCTGGCGTGCCCGCAAGTCCGTCGGTCCCTCACCTGGGCCGTGACGTCGGCGCCGATCCGGGTCGCCGGCACAGCCCCTCGATATCTTCCCGCACATGGCCGACGTCGAACTGCGTGCGCCGGACGGACGGACCGTCATCCTCACGGCCGAGCGCTGGCGTCACATCGTAGGCGGCCATCCAGAGCTCGCCATCCACCGAGACGCGGTGTTGGCGGCCGTCACCGCACCGGCGCGGCACCTCCCCGGCCGCAGGCAACACGAGACCTGGTCCTACGGGCCAGGCGGTCCGAGTCGATTCATCAAGGTCGTCGTACACTGGACCGGAGATCGAGGAACGATCGTGACAGCGTTCGCGAGGCGACGATTCCCATGAGCACCGACCACCCAGGCATGACCATCGGCGGCATCACCTTCGACCGTGTCAACTACGACGCGGACGCAGACGTCCTGTACCTGCACGTCGGCGACCCGGCATCGGCCGTGGACTTCGACGAGTCACCCGAAGGCCACCACCTCCGCTTCGATGCCCAGCACCACCTCGTCGGGATCACCATGGTCGGGGTCCGCCAGGACCTCGACGCCGGACGGAAGATCACGGTGACCATCCCCGAGGCTGTCGAGATCGCCGAGAGGGACCTCCGCAGGGTTGTCCCGGCCGCCTGAGCAGCGGCCCCGAGCAAACTCCGACGCCAGAGAGCGCGCCCGCGCTCAGCCTTCTATGCCAACGGGCGAACCCGCTCAAGCGGCGCACGTAGTCATGCAACCACGCAGCGTACGTGTCGGAGGGGGGACTTGAACCCCCACGCCCTTTCGGGCACCAGCCCCTCAAGCTGGCGCGTCTGCCTATTCCGCCACTCCGACGAGTGGGCCCCGGTCGCCCGGAGCGTTTCGCATGGTAGCGCAGGCACCGGCGCTCCCGGTCACGGCCGGTACGGTCGCCGGCCCGTCATCCCGAGGTCTGCGTCCCCGCCGGCTTCGGCACCAGACGGGTCCACGAGGCGAGGTTCCACAGCAGGCCGGGCGGCCAGGTGTCGGCCACGACGTTGCCGAGGGACACGTCCGACGCCACCAGCACGGGCGTGCCGAAGAGCGGCAGCCCGACCATCTGCTGCCACAGGTCGCTGTCGATCTGGCCGTAGACCGGTGCGCTCTTGACCGGGTTGAGCACGGTGGCCGCCTGGGTGAACAGCTGGTCGACCGTCGGGTCGTCGAACCGGCTCCAGTCGGTCGATCCCCGGACCCCCGGGTCGCCCAGGCCCAGGGTGTACCAGCCGGCCGTGAGCGACGGGTAGGTCGTCCCGGTGCGGGCCACGAGGGCGACGTCGTAACGGTGGGCTGCGGCGGCCGCCGCCATGCCGGACTGCCCGGCCACCGGGACCACCGTCACGCCGATCCCGGCCGCCCGCCACTCGGCAGCGACCAACGAGGCGACCTGGTCCACCCACGGCGTCCCCTCCTCCACGGCCAGGCGGACGGCCAGGGGCCGGCCGGCGTCGTCGAGCTCGGGACCGGCCGACCCCACGCGGGTGTAGCCGGCCGCGGTCAGCAGCCGTTGCGCCACCGCCGGATCGGCCGTGGCGTAGGCGGCGGCCTCAGGCGCCGCCGCATAGCCGGGCATCGCCGCCCCCGCCAGGTGGTCGTCGTCCACGCCCAACCGCGGGGCGATGGTCCCGAACACAGCGGCGAGGAGCGCCTTGCGGTCGATCAGGTGGGCCAGGCCCTGACGGACGTCGAGTGACGACGTCACCGGTGACGTCACGTCGAAGGCCAGCTCGTAGGACGTTGCCGACGCGTCGAGGGCACTGGTGACGGACGCCAGGGAGCTCACCGCGTTCAGGTCGGCCAGGGTGAAGCCGGCCTGTTCCACGGCCACGTGGCCGCCGGCCCGCAGGGCGGCGAGCCAGGCCGTGTCCGTGCCCACCGCGACGTCCACCTGGTCGAGGGCGCCGGGCTTGCCCCACCAGTGCGGGTTCCGCACCAGCACCGCCGTCTCCGCCGTTCCCGTCGTGGCCGACCGCAGCAGGTACGGCCCGGCCGACAGGACCGTCCCGGTCGAGAAGGTGGCGAACCCGTGGTCGAAGCCGACCCGCTCGGCCACGTGGGCAGGCAGCATCTCGGAGAAGAGCATCCGCCAGTCGGCGAACGGTCGTGCGAACACCACGGTGACGCCGTCGGTGCCCGGCGTGGGCGTCACCGACGCGATGTCCCGGTACCCCACCGTCGACGACGCCGACGTCGGCGCACCGCCGGGGTCGTGGCCACCGCCTCGCTGGCTCTGCCAGGCGTAGACGAAGTCGGACGCGCTCACCGGGACCCCGTCCGACCACACGGCGGAGGGGTTCAGCCGGTACTGGATGGTCTGTGGCGACGACTGGGTGAGCTCCACGCTGGTCAGCAGGTCGCTGTTCAGCACCGGCAGCCCCGTCGGTCCGACCACGAAGGCGCTCGGCAGCACCGGGGCCAGGAGCTCGGGTGTCGATGACGTGGCGCCGGCCACGTCGCCGGGATTGAAGCCGTCCCACGGTTCGGCCAGGGACACCGACGCCGTCCCGCCGGTCGCCGGCACGGGTGCCGGCACCGCCGGCGCCTCCACCACCGAGATCCGCCGGGCGCTCACGTGGTCGATCACGACCACCACCATGATGACCACGATGATCACCAGCGGCAGGGTCCATCGCGCCCGGTGCGAGGCCCATGCCTCCTCGATGCGTCGGGTACGAGACCGGGGCCGGCCCCCATCCGGGGTGCCGGCTGCGCTCACCGCACCCGGAGCACGAGGATGATGTTGGTGAGGGCGAAGACGATGGCGACCGTCACCGTGATGCGGTCGAGGTTCTTCTCGACGGCGGTGGACCCGGCAGCGGCCGCGCCGACAGAACCTCCGAACATGTCGGAGAGTCCCCCGCCCTTACCGCTGTGCATGAGGATCAGGAACACCAGACCCAGCGAGGCGAGCACCTGTATGACGACGATAGCGGCGGTCAGCACCGAGGATGCCTCCTTCGGACCCGGATCCGGACCGTCCGGTACGCTAGCAAACCCTCACCGTGCCCCGTTCGCGGCGCGCACGATGCCCACGAACGAGGGCGCCTCCAGGCTTGCCCCGCCCACCAGGACGCCGTCCACGTCGGGCTGCCCGACCAGTTCGGCCGTGTTGTCGGGAGTCACCGAACCACCGTAGAGGACGCGCACGCCGTCGGCGGCCTCGGCGCCGGCCACCTCGCCGACGGCCTCTCGCACCCAGGCGCAGGCCTCCTGCGCGTCACCCGGCGTGGCAGCGCTCCCGGTCCCGATGGCCCATACCGGCTCGTAGGCGATGGCCATACCGGCGACCTGCTCCGGGACGAGCGCCGACACCGCCGAGGACACCTGGGTCACCAGCCGGTCGCGTGCCGTGCCCGCGTCGCGCTCCTCCGCCGTCTCCCCCACACAGCAGATGGGCGTCATGCCGTTGCGCACGATGGCCCGGAGCTTGGCCGCCACGACGCCGTCGGTCTCGCCGAACAGCCGCCGCCGCTCCGAGTGGCCGGCGATCACGTAGGTGACGTGCAGGCGGGCCAGCATCACCGGGCTGACCTCGCCGGTGTAGGCGCCGGCGTCCTCCGACGAACAGTCCTGGGCCCCGAGGAAGACGGGGATCCGGCGCTCCTCCACCACCGACTGCACCGAGCGGAGGTCGGTGAAGGGTGGGTGCACCGAGACGTCGAGGCCGACCACGTCCCCGTCCGACAGCCGCAGGCCGAGATCCTGCACCAGGTGGATGGCCTGGAGATGGTCCAGGTTCATCTTCCAGTTACCGCTGACCAACCGGCGTCGTACCATGTCCGGGACCTACCTGCCCCGCCGTGACGGTGCGTTGGGCGCCGATCGCAGCGCCACCAGCCCCGGTAGGTCGCCGTGCTCGAGCAGCTCCAGCGACGCGCCGCCGCCGGTGGACACGAAGTCGATACGGTCGTCCAGCCCCAGCTCGTCGACCGCCCGGGCACTGTCGCCACCGCCGACCACGGTGAAGCCCGGGCAGGCGGCCACCGCCTCCGCCACCGCCCGCGTCCCCGAGGCGAACCGCTCGTCCTCGAACACCCCCATGGGACCGTTCCACAGCACGGTGGCCGCCCCGGCGATCTCCGCCGCGTAGGCGGCCGCGGTGGCCGGGCCGATGTCGAGCCCGCACCGGCCGTCGGGCACGTCCTGGCCGACCACGGAGACCTCGGCGTCGCCGGCGTCTTCGCAGCCCGGGCCGAACGGCAGGCCGGTGGGGAGGGTCACGACGTCGGACGGCAGCAGGATCCGCTTCCCCAGCGACAGCAGCCGGGCGCACTCCTCCAGCCGGTCCCCGTCGACCAGGGACGTTCCCACGTCGTGCCCGGCGGCGGCCAGGAAGGTGAACGCCATGCCGCCCCCGACGACGAGGGCGTCCACGTGCTCCAGCAGGGAGGCCACCACGCCCAGCTTGTCGGCCACCTTGGCCCCTCCGACCACGGCCACGAAGGGCCGCGCCGGCTGGCCGAGCAGCGATCCGAGCACCTCGATCTCACGGCGGAGCAGGATCCCGGCCGCCGACGGGAGCGTGCGGGGCGGGCCCACCACCGAGGCATGGGCGCGGTGGGACACGCCGAAGGCGTCGTTCACGTAGGCGTCGTGCCCGTCCACCAGGCGGGCCACGAACGCGGGATCGTCCGCGGTCTCACCCGGGTCGAAGCGGAGGTTGTCCAGGAGCGTGACGCCCGGCGCCAGCTCGGCCAGGCGGCGGCGGACGGGAGCCACGTCCCAGCGGGGATCGGGTGCGCCCGTGGGACGTCCGAGATGGGTGCAGGCGGTGACGGCCGCTCCACGGTCGGTCAGGTGGGCCAGGGTGGGCAGGGCGGCCCGGATGCGGAAGTCGTCGGCCACCTCCCAGGCGCCGTCGGGACCGGCCCGCAACGGCACGTTGAAGTCGACCCGGACGAGGACGCTGGCACCGTCGAGGTCCGGCAGGTCGTCGAGGCCGGGCAGGCCCTCGAGCAAGGGGTTCGCTGGCGCTCCCTCCATCGTCCCTCCCGATCGCCCGGACGCCGGATCAGCCGCCGACGACCAGGGTGAGGTCGACGAGCCGGCACGAGTAGCCCCACTCGTTGTCGTACCACCCCTGGACCTTCACCAGCGTGCCGCCGCTCGAGGTGGGCATGACCATGGTCAGCCCCGAGTCGAACGTGCACGACGCCGAGCTGCCGACGATGTCGGTGGAGACCAGCGGGTCCTCGCTGTAGACGAGCACCTTCGACAGCGGCCCGTCGGCGGCGGCGGCGGCGAACGCCGCGTTCACCTGGTCGACGGAGACCGTCCCCGGGACCAGGGCGGTGAAGTCGGTGATGGACCCGTCGGCCACCGGGACCCGCAGCGCCGCGCCGTCCAGCCGGCCCTGCATGGCCTCGAGCACGATGCCGGTGGCCCTGGCCGCACCGGTCGACGCCGGGACGATGTTGACCGGTGCCGAGCGGGCCCGCCGGAGGTCCTTGTGCGGCAGGTCCAGCAGGTTCTGGTCGTTGGTGAAGGCATGCACCGTCGTCATCAGCCCGGCATCGATGCCGAAGGCGTCGTCGACCACCTTGACCAGGGGCACGAAGCAGTTGGTGGTGCACGAGGCGTTGGACACCACCAGGTGGCGCTCGGGATCGAAGTCGCCGTCGTTCACACCCACCACGAAGGTGGCGTCGGCCCCGCTGGCGGGGGCCGATACGATGACCCGCGCCGCACCGGCGGCGAGGTGGACGGCGGCCTTGTCGCGCGAGGTGAACAGGCCGGTGGACTCGATGACGACGTCCACGCCCAGCTCACCCCACGGAAGTGCGGCCGGGTCCCGCTCGGCCAGCACGGTCACCGGTGCACCCCCCACGGTGATGCCCGAATCCGTCACCGTGACCTCGGCGTCGAGCCGACCGTGCGTCGAGTCGAATCGCAACAGGTGGGCCAGGGTGGCCGCCGACGTGAGGTCGTTGACCGCCACGATCTCGATGTCGGCACCGGCCGCCCGCACCGCCCGCAGGTAGTTCCGCCCGATCCGGCCGAATCCGTTGATTCCCACGCGTACCGTCATGTCGGTCCGTCCTCGCTCGTCCGTCGAACCGCCGGCTCCGTCCCGGCGGCGCACCAACCTAGGCCACCGGCGGTACCGACGGCTCATCCGATCAGATCGGCCAGCACCTCCGCCAATCGCACCGGGTCGTGGGCCTGGCCGTTGGGCCGGGCCAGCTGGGTGCACACCACCGGTGCCGGCGGCGCGCCCACCTCGATCCCGCCGGGGTCGCAGACGGTCACGTCGGGCTCGATCCCGTGCTCGATGAGCATGGCCACATGGTCGGCGACGGTGAAGTCCCGGGTCTCGGGGACCTGCGGCCGGAGGTTGCACAGGTAGACGGTCCGGGCCCGGGTACGGCGGACGGCCTCGGCCACACCCGGCACGACCACGGCGGCCAGCACGCTGGTGAACAGCGATCCCGGTCCGATCACCACCTGGTCGGCGGAGGCGATCGCCTCCACCACGGGCGCCGGCGCCACCGCGTCGGCGGGGACCAACGACACGCGCCGGATGCGATCGGTGCCCATGACCGCCACCTGGCCGGCCACCTGACCGCAGGCGGCGATCGCTTCGAGGACGACCGGCTCCGACGTCGCCGGGAGGACCCGCCCCTGGACCCCGAGGAGACGGCAGGCCTCGTCCAGTCCGGCTACCGGGTCCCCTGCCGCGTCCATCAGGCCGGCCAGCACCAGGTTCCCGAGGGCGTGGCCCGCCAGTTCCTCCTCTGCGAACCGGCGGGCGAACGCCTGGGCCAGCAGTGAACCCGGCTCGGCCAGGGCCACCAGGCACTTGCGCAGGTCGCCCGGCGGCATGACCTGCAGCAGTTCCCGCAGGCGCCCCGACGACCCGCCGTCGTCGGCCACCGACACCACCGCCGTCACGTCGGCGGTGTAGCGCCGCACCGCCCGCAAGGTGGCGGCCAGCCCGTGACCGCCGCCGATCGCCACCACCCGCGGCGGCCGGCGGCCGGCCACCAGGACGGGTCGACCCGCCGGCCCGGGGCTCACCGGTCCACGTCCCGGTGGAACACCGACGTGGGCTGGCCTCGGTCGCCCAGGCGCCGCCTGAGCTCCTCGGCCAGTGCCACCGAACGGTGCCGGCCACCCGTGCAGCCCATGGCCACCGTCAGGTAGGACTTGCCCTCGCGCTGGTAGGCGGGGAGCAGGACCGCCAGCAGGTCCTCCAGGCGGTCGAGGAAGTCGGTGGTCTCGTCGTGGCCCAGGACGTAGGCGCGCACCGGTTCGTCGAGCCCGCTCAGACCGCGCAGCTGCTCGTCCCAGTAGGGGTTGGGGAGGAACCGGCAGTCGAACACCAGGTCGACGTCGAGCGGGATGCCGTGCTTGAACCCGAACGAGACGACCGAGGTCCGCATGGTGCCCCCGGCGGCCTGCTCGCCGAACACCTCGATGAGCCGCGCCCGCAGCTGGTTCACGTTCAGCTCGCCGGTGTCCACCACCAGGTCGGCCCGGTCGCGCAGGCCGCCGAGCAGCCGGCGCTCGTCGGCGATCGACGCCTCCACGCCGGCGGCGTCGAGCGGGTGCCGGCGCCGGGTCCCCTCGAACCTCCGCAGGAGCACCTCGTCCGCGGCGTCGAGGAACAGCACGCGGACGCGCCCCTGCTGGGACCGGAGCGCCTCGATGGCCGGCAGCACGTCGTCGGGCAGCTCGCCGCCGCCCCGCCCCACCACGAAGGCGACCCGGGCCATCTCCGACCCGCTGACCTCGGCGAGCTCGGCGACCTTGGGGATCAGGCTCGAGGGCATGTTGTCGATGACGAACCACCCCAGGTCCTCGAGCGTCGCACCGGCGGTGGACCGGCCGGCCCCAGACATGCCGGTGACCACCAGGTACTCGCTCACCCGTCCACCTTCGCACGCCGGGCCGCCACCGTGCCGGCACCCGGTCCCCGGGCCGGCGACCGGGGGCGGTGCAGCCGCTCCCACACGGTGGCGCCCACCCGGTCGGGCAACCACGATACGGCCAGCAGCTCCTCACGGCTGGCCTGACGCAGGGGGCCGTGCCCGCCGAACTGCTCGACCAGGCGGGCCCGCCGGCGCGGTCCGAGACCGGGGATCCCGTCGAGGGCGCCTTCGGTCATCCGGCGGCCCCGGAGCGTGCGGTGGTAGGAGATGGCGAACCGGTGGGCCTCGTCCCGCAGCTGCTGGAGCAGGAACAGGGCCTCCGACCGGCGGGGCAGGCGCAGGGGCTCGTCCCGGCCGGGCAGGTACACCTCCTCGAAGCTCTTGGCCAGGGCCGCCACCGGGACCCGGTCGGTCAGGCCCAGGCGATCGAGCACCCGCACGCCCACGTTGAGCTGGCCCCGCCCCCCGTCGAGCAGGAGGAGCTGGGGCGGGTAGGCGAACCGGCGGCGGCCGGCGGCGGCCGTACCGGCGTCGTCGTCCACCAGGGCGGTGAGCCGGCGGGTCAGCACCTCCTCCATCGCGCCGTAGTCGTCGTTCCCCGCCACCGACGTCACCCGGAAGTGGCGGTACTCCGACGTACGGGCCAGCCCGTCCTCGAAGACGACCATCGAGCCGACGTAGTCGGAGCCCTGCAGGTGGCTCATGTCGTAGCACTCGATGCGCAGAGGGGCGGCTGGCAGGTCCAGCGCCGCCTGGAGCGACTCGAGGGCGCGAGCCCGGCTGTTGTGGTCGGCCGTCCGCTGGAGCCGGTGACGGGCGAACGCGTCCGCAGCGTTGCGCTCGACCGTGGCCAGCAGCTCCCGTTTGGGCCCCCGGACCGGCACCCGCAGGGCCACCGGTCCCCCCCGCCGACCGGCCAGGAACGCCCGCATGACCTCGGGGTCCTCGGGCAGCTCGGGTACGAGGACCTGGCGGGGCACGCCGGCGGCCGGGTCGGCGTAGACCTCGGCGAGGATGCGGGACAGGAGGGCCGGCGAGGGCAGGTCCTCCACCTTGTCGACGAACAGGGCCAGGCGGCCCACCACCTTGCCCGACCGCACGTGGAAGACCTGCACGGCCGCCTCCAGCTCGTCGCCGACCACGCCCACCACGTCGAGGTCCTCGGGACGGGCGAGCTGCATCTGGCGTACGGCGTCCGCGCTCCGTACGGCGGCCAGCTTGTCCCGCAGCACCGACGCCCGCTCGTAGTCCCGCCCGTCGGCGGCGGCACGCATGCGCGCCTCGAGACCGGCCTCGAGCGGGCGGGTGTCCCCCGACAGGAAGCTCATCAGGTCGGCCACCATCGCGTCGTAGTCCTGGCGGCTCACCGCACCCACGCACGGACCGGCGCACCGCTCGATGTGGAACAGCAGGCACGGGCGTCCCAGGCGGGCATGGCGGGAGAACTTGGTGTCGGTGCAGGTCCGCACCGGGAAGGACCGCAGCAGCAGGTCGAGGGTCTGGCGGATGGCCCCGGCGTTGGGGTACGGCCCGAAGTACCGGATCCCCTTGCGCTTGCGACCCCGCACCACGGCGGGACGTGGCCACTCGTCCGACACGGTCACGGCCAGCCACGGGTAGCTCTTGTCGTCCTTCAGGCGGACGTTGAAGCGGGGCTGGTGTGCCTTGATCAGGGTGTGCTCGAGGAGGAGCGCCTCGGGCTCGCTGGCCACCACCATCCACTCCACGTGGTCGGCCTGCTCGACCATCTGGGCCGTGCGCGGGGCCAGTGCCGCCGGGTCCTGGAAGTAGGAGGACACCCGCTGGCGCAGCGACGTGGCCTTGCCCACGTAGATCACCCGCCCGTCGGCATCGACGAACTGGTACGAGCCGGGCTCGTCGGGGATCGTTCCGGGCGGGGGACGTCGTGCCACCGGTCCAGTGTGCCGTGCCGGCGCCGGTGCCGACGACGTAGAGTGGGGGCACGCCGGCCTGGTATCCGGCGACATCGACGGCTCCGGGGCCGACAACCCCGCGGATGGGCGACCAGGCTGTCCCCGCCGGCCACGACCGGAGCCCCTCCCCAAGGGGGTACATGACATGGTGCGACTCCAGGTGCCGCTTCCCGAGCGCTACACCTCGGCCGACTCCGGTGAGCTGGCCGAACGGATCGGGAGAGCCAAGGCGGCCCTGGGCGAGCGTCTGCTCGTCCTCGGGCACCACTACCAGCGCGACGACGTGATGCGGTGGGCCGACGCCCGGGGCGACTCGTTCGCCCTGTCGCGGATCGCGGCCGAGCGGAGCGACGCCGAGTTCGTGGTGTTCTGCGGCGTCCACTTCATGGCCGAGTCGGCGGACATCCTCACCGGCCCCGGCCAGCAGGTGCTCCTCCCCGACCTCAACGCCGGATGCTCGATGGCCGACATGGCCGACCTCGAGGCGGTGGAGGACGCCTGGGAGGACCTCGGACGGGTCACCGACACGTCACGGGTGGTCCCCGTGACCTACATGAACTCCTCCGCCGCGTTGAAGGCGTTCGTCGGGCGCCACGGCGGGGTGGTGTGCACGTCGTCGAACGCCCGAGCCGTCCTCACGTGGGCGCTGCTCCCCGGCGAGGAGGGGACGACCCGGGGCGACCAGGTCCTGTTCTTCCCCGACCAGCATCTGGGGCGCAACACCGCGCTCGACCTCGGTTTCGGCCCGGCCGACCTGGCCGTGTGGGACCCGCACCTCGACCACGGGGGCCTCGACGACACCACGATGAAGCAGGCCTCGGTCATCCTGTGGCGGGGCCACTGCTCGGTGCACCAGCGCTTCCGGCCGGAGAACATCGCCGACTTCCGGTCCGAGCATCCCGACGGACTGGTGGTCGTGCACCCCGAGTGCGACCATGCCGTGGTGGAGGCGGCCGACCTGGTGGGCTCCACCGACTTCATCATCCGCACGGTGGAGGCCGCCCCCGACGGCGCCGTCATCGCGGTCGGGACCGAGATCCACCTGGTGCACCGGCTCGACGCCGAGTCGCCCACCAAGACGGTCGTCTCGCTCGACCCCGTCGTCTGCCCGTGCGCCACCATGTCCCGCATCGACCCCGCCCACTTGGCATGGGTGCTCGACGGTCTGGTGGACGGCGAGGTGCGCAACCGGATCACCGTCGACGAGGAGACGGCCCGGTGGGCCCGGGTGGCGCTGGAGCGGATGCTGGCCACCACCTGAGCCGGGTCCCGCACCCCGCCCGGCCCGACGCCCGCAGGGGTCCGCTCAGCTGGCCACCCGGCCGGCGGGCAGCCGGCCGATGGCGGCCAGCACGGGGGCCAGCACGGCGCCGGTGTAGCTGCCCCGGACCCGGGCCACCTCCTCGGGCGTCCCCACCGCCACCACGGTCCCACCCCGGTCGCCCCCCTCGGGTCCGAGATCGACGATCCAGTCGGCGCTCTTGATCACGTCCAGGTTGTGCTCGATGACGACGACGGTGTTGCCCTGGTCGACCAACCGTCCCAGCACGTCGAGGAGGCGGCGGACGTCCTCGAAGTGGAGACCGGTGGTCGGTTCGTCCAGCACGTAGAAGGTGTGCCCGGTGGAGCGCCGGCTGAGCTCGGATGCCAGCTTGACCCGTTGGGCCTCGCCCCCCGACAGGGTGGGCGCCGGCTGGCCCAGGCGGATGTACCCCAGGCCCACGTCGACCAGGGTCTGCAGGTGCCGGGCGATGGGCGGCTGGTGGGCGAAGAATTCGAGGGCGTCGGCGCACGACAGGTCGAGGACGTCGGCGATGGTCCGGTTCCGGAAGGTGACCTCCAGGGTGTCGCGGTTGTAGCGGGCCCCGTGGCACACCTCGCAGGGCACGTAGACGTCGGGCAGGAAGTGCATCTCGATGCGGAGGGTGCCGTCGCCCGCGCACGCCTCGCACCGCCCCCCCTTCACGTTGAAGGAGAACCGCCCCGGCGTGTAGCCCCGCACCTTGGCTTCGGGTGTCTGGGCGAACAGCTTGCGGATGTGGTCGAACACCCCGGTGTAGGTGGCCGGGTTGGAGCGCGGGGTGCGGCCGATGGGGGCCTGGTCGACCTCGACCACCTTGTCGACGGACTCGGCGCCGAGCACGGCCCGGTGGGCCCCGGCCGGGGCCTTGGCCCGGTGGACCCGTTGGGCCAGGGCCCGCAGCAGCACGTCGTTCACCAGGGTCGACTTCCCCGAGCCGGACACTCCGGTCACCGCCACCAGGCAGCCGAGGGGGATGTCGACGTCGATGTCGGCCAGGTTGTGCTCCCGGGCGCCCACCACCCGCACCACGCCGTCGCCGCCGGGCCGGCGGACGGCCGGCACCGGGATCGACCGGCGCCCGGACAGGTACTGGCCGGTGATCGACTCCTCGTTGGCCACCAGGCCACCGGGACCGTCCACCGGCCCCGAGTGGACGATCCGGCCGCCGTGCTCGCCGGCACCGGGTCCCACGTCCACCACGTGGTCGGCGATGCGGATGGTGTCCTCGTCGTGCTCGACCACGATGACGGTGTTGCCCAGGTCTCGCAGGCGGAGCAGGGTGCCGATGAGCCGCTGGTTGTCCCGCTGGTGCAGCCCGATCGACGGCTCGTCCAGCACGTACAGCACGCCGACCAGACCGCTGCCGATCTGGCTGGCCAGCCGGATCCGCTGTGCCTCGCCGCCTGACAGGGTGGTCGCCGAACGGGCCAGCGTCAGGTAGTCGAGCCCCACGTCCAGCAGGAACTGCATCCGCTCGCGCACCTCGCGCACCACCCGGTCGGCGATCAGGTGGTCGCGTTCGGAGAGGGTGAGGGCGGTGATGGTCTCCACCGCCCGCCCGATGGGCAGGGAGCACAGCTCGTGGATCGAAAGCCCGCCCACCGTCACGGCCAGCGAGGCGGGAGCCAGCCGGGCACCCCCGCAGGCCGGGCACGGAACCTGGCGCAGGTAGCTCTCGAGGTTGTCCCGCAGGAACTCGGACTCGGCCTCGGCGTGCCGCCGTTGCAGCCAGGGGACGATCCCCTCGTAGCGGGTGGTGAAGGAGCGCTGGCGTCCGAACCGGTTCCGGTAACGGAGCTGGACGAGTCGGTCACCCGCCCCGTAGAGCAGCAGGGACCGGTCGTCCTCGGACAGCTCCTCCCACGGCACGTCGACCGAGAACCCGCCCAGCTCGGCCACGGCCTCCACCAGGCGGGCGAAGTAGTCGCTCCGGCCCCCCGACCAGGGGGCCAGCGCGCCGCCGGCCAGGGTGCGTCCCGGGTCGGGCACCACCAGGTCGGGGTCGACCTCGAACCGGGTCCCGAGCCCGGCGCAGGTGGGGCAGGCGCCGTAGGGGGAGTTGAACGAGAAGGTGCGGGGCGACGGCTCCTCGAAGCTGGTGCCGCAGTGGGTGCACGCCAGGTGCTGGCTGAACGTGATGGCCTCCGCCTCGGCCCCGGCGGCGTCGACCACCACCACCTCGGCCACCCCGTCAGTCAGGCCGAGCGCCGTCTCGAGCGACTCGGTGAGCCGACGGCGGATCCCCTCGCGTACCACGAGGCGGTCGACCACGACCTCGATGGTGTGCTGCTCGTAGCGGGCCAGGTCGACCTGGTCGCGTTCGGTGAGCTCCACGGCGGTGCCGTCCACCCGGACGCGGGCGAACCCCTGGCGTGCCAGGTCGTCGAGGAGCGCCGCGTACTCGCCCTTGCGGCCCCGGACGACCGGGGCCAGGACCATGAAGCGGGTTCCCTCCCCCATGGCCAGGATCCGGTCCACGATCTGCTGTGGGGTCTGCCGTGCCACCGGGCGCCCGCACGTCGGGCAGTGGGGCTTGCCGATGCGGGCATACAGCAGGCGGAGGTAGTCGTAGACCTCGGTCACCGTTCCCACCGTCGAGCGCGGGTTGCGCGACGACGACTTCTGGTCGATGGAGATGGCCGGCGACA
This sequence comes from Actinomycetes bacterium, assembly GCA_021799615.1. Classification (GTDB taxonomy): domain Bacteria; phylum Actinomycetota; class Acidimicrobiia; order Acidimicrobiales; family RAAP-2; genus JAJZDI01. Next base: position 22,817 of record JAJZAC010000001.1, on the reverse strand, counting down.
GCCCCTCGATGATGTCGACGTCGGGCTTGTCCATCTGGCCGAGGAACTGGCGGGCGTAGGCCGAGAGCGACTCGACGTAGCGGCGCTGGCCCTCCGCGTAGATGGTGTCGAAGGCCAGCGAGGACTTGCCCGAGCCGGACAGGCCGGTGAAGACGATCAGCCGGTCGCGGGGCAGGTCCAGGGAGACATCGCGCAGGTTGTGCTCGCGCGCCCCGCGCACCACCAGTCGATCGGCCATCGAGCCGAGGATACCGGCGCCGGGGTCAGCCGCCGACCAGCGGCGCGCCGGAGACGGGATCGGCGGCGGCCAGGGCCCGCAGCTCCTCGATCTCGTCGCGCAGCAGGGCCGCCTCCTCGAAGCGGAGCGCCTCGGCAGCCGCCAGCATCTCCCCCTCGAGGCGGTCGATGAGCACGCCGAGCTCCTCGGGATCGCCGGAGAGGGCCTCGGCCAGGGAGCCGGCCACCGCCACCGGATCGACACCGGACCGCGCCCGGGCGGCAGCGCCCCGGGGGCTCCTGGCACCCCGCGCGACCGGGCCCGGCCCCGCCCCGGTGCGCACCCGGGCCAAGATGTCGCTCACCGCCTTGGTCACCGTGGTCGGATCGATGCCGTGCTCGGCGTTGTAGGCCAGCTGGCGCGCACGGCGGCGCTGCGTCTCCCCCACCGCGGTGCGCATCGCCTCGGTGACGGTGTCGGCGTACATCACCACCCGGCCGTCGGCGTTGCGGGCTGCCCGCCCCATGGTCTGGATGAGCGACGAGGCCGAGCGGAGGAAGCCCTCCTTGTCGGCGTCGAGGATCGCCACCAGCGCCACCTCGGGGAGGTCCAGGCCTTCACGCAGCAGGTTGATGCCCACCACGACGTCGTAGGCCCCCAGCCGCAGGTCGCGGAGCAGCTCGATGCGGGCCATGGTGTCGACGTCGGAGTGGAGGTACTGCACCCGCACACCGCCCTCGGCCAGGTACTCGGTCAGGTCCTCGGCCATCTTCTTCGTGAGGGTCGTCACCAGGACCCGCCAGCCGGCGGCCACCGTGGCGTCGATGCGTGCCCGCAGATCGTCGATCTGGCCGGTGGTGGGCCGGATGTCGACCTCGGGGTCGACCAGCCCGGTCGGTCGGATGACCTGTTCCACCACCCGGGTGCTGTGCTCGAGCTCCCACGGTCCCGGGGTGGCCGAGAGCAGAATGGTCTGGCCGGTGCGCTCCAGGAACTCCTCGAACCGCAGCGGGCGGTTGTCCAGGGCCGACGGGAGCCGGAACCCGTGCTCCACCAGGGTCTCCTTCCGGGAGCGGTCCCCGGCGAACTGACCCCGCAGCTGGGGTACGGCCACGTGGCTCTCGTCCAGGACGACGAGGAAGTCGTCGGGGAAGAAGTCGAGCAGGGTGTGGGGCGGCTCGCCGGGCCGGCGTCCGTCGAGGTGCCGGCTGTAGTTCTCGATCCCCGAGCAGACCCCCGTCTCGGCCAGCATCTCCAGGTCGTACTCGGTGCGCATCCGCAGCCGTTGGGCCTCGAGCAGGCGCCCGGAGGACTCGAGCTCGCCGAGACGGACACGGAGCTCCGCTTCGATCGACCCGATGGCACGCTGCAGGGTGTCGTCGCCCACCCCGTAGTGGGTGGAGGCGAACACCACCAGCTCGTCGAGGTCGTCACCGATCTCGCCCGTCATGACGTCGAAGGGGCGGATCCGCTCCACCGTGTCACCGAAGAACTCGATCCGCACGGCGTGATCCTCGTAGGCGGGATGGATCTCGAGGGTGTCGCCCCGGGCCCGGAACTGCCCGCGGGCAAGGGCCACGTCGTTGCGCGAGTACTGCATGTCGACGAGACGGCGCAGGAGCTGCCGCTGGTCGTGGACCTCGCCGGGACGCAGCACGGCGATGCGGTCCCGGTACTCGTCGGGCGAGCCCAACCCGTAGATGCACGACACCGACGCCACCACCACGGTGTCGGGCCGCAGCAGCAGCGACGACGTGGTGGCGTGGCGCAACCGGTCGATCTCGTCGTTGATCGACGAGTCCTTCTCGATGTAGGTGTCCGACGAGGGGACGTACGCCTCGGGCTGGTAGTAGTCGTAGTAGGAGACGAAGTACTCGACCCGGTTGTGGGGGAAGAGGTCCTTCAGCTCGGCGGCCAGCTGGGCGGCCAGGGACTTGTTCGGCTCGATGACCAGGGTGGGACGCTGGAGGGCCTCGATGGTCCACGCGATGGTGGCCGTCTTCCCCGACCCGGTGATCCCGAGGAGCGTCTGGTACCGCTCGCCGCTCCGCACCCCGTCCACCAGGGCCTCGATGGCGGCCGGCTGGTCGCCGGCGGGCCGGAACGGCGAGACGACCTCGAACGGTGGCACGGATCGATGGTACCGGTGGACGGTCGCGCACCCACCCGGCCCGGCGCCGGCTCAGCCCGGTTGCACTCCCGTGACAGCCAGTTCCTCGATGGCCCGCCACACCCGGTCGACCTCCACGGCCAGCTGGGCCCGGTCGCCCGAATTGTCGACGACGAGGTCGGCGACCGACAGCCGGGTCGCCCGGTCCACCTGGGCGGCCATCCGGGCCTCGGCGTCGGCCCGGTCCATCCCCCGGGCGTCGACGAGCCGCTCGAGCGCCGTCTCCGGCGGGACGTCCACCACGACCACGGCGGCCAGCGACAGGAGCTGCCGGTGGGCCTCGGTGAGAAGGGGGATGTCCATCACCACCACCCGGTCGGTGCCGGCGTGCTCGTCGCGTTGCCGGACCATCTCCACGCCGATGGCGGGGTGGGTGATGGCGTTCAGGTCAGCCAGCGCCGCCGGATTGCCGAAGACCATGGCGGCCAGTGCCGCCCGGTCGATGCCACCCTCGTCGTCCACGATGCCCGGACCGAAGCGCGCCACCAGGGCGGCGTGGGCCGGCGTGCCCGGTTCCACCACCTGGCGGGCCACCCGGTCGGCGTCGACGACGACGGCCCCCCGGGCGGCCAGCATCTCCGCCACCGTCGACTTGCCGGCGCCGATGCCGCCCGTGAGCCCCACGACCAGCACGCGGTCCCCGTCAGCTCGGGCGGCGGGGGCGCGAGGCGGTGGCGAAGAGGACCATGGTGGTCCGGTCCAGGTCGTCCGTGACGAAGAAGTCCTCGGCGCTGATCCCGGTGGCACCGCCGGCGTCGCTCCGGGCCAGCACCCGGTAGGCCAGCGGCAGCAGGCGGGTGTAGGCGCCGATGTACCAGGAGCGGGGGATGCGGTGGCGCAGGTCCAGGACGTCGAGGGCGAGGACCTTCTGGGCCCGCTGACGGCGGGCGGCGAAGTCGGCCTTCACGGGGGGGACGGCGTCGAGCCCCTGGACCGTCACGTCGGTGAAGAACCGTCCGAGGAGCGCTGCCAGCTCGTCCGGTTCGAACAGGGTGATGTGGAACGGGTTCTCGAAGTCGGCCGGCGCGTTCGGCGTGAGGAAGAAGGCGGTGCCGTCGTCGGCGAGCACCCGGGCCAGCTCGGCGACGTGACCGGCTGGCCGCTCGAAGTGCTCGATGAGGTGGGACGAGCACGCCCACCGGAACGAGCCGGCGGCCAACCCCAGTGCCAGTGCGTTCATCCGCGCCACCCGCAGCCCCCGCGCCCCGAAGTTCGCCCGGGCGAACGCGGTGGCCTCGGCGCTGTAGTCCACACCCACCACGGGGCGGTCCTCGGCGACGAAGCGGGCCGACTCGAACCCCTGACCGCATCCCACGTCGAGCATGCGCCCGGTCCCGAGCCGCGCCATCACGGCGGCGTACCCGGCGGCGTGCAGCGCCAGCAGCGAGTCGGGTGTCACGCCCTGCATCGGTCGCTCGCCGGTCAACCGGCGTTCCGACCCGTCGGCGACACGCGCTGGCGTGCCCTGCGTCACTTCGGCCATGGCCTTGTTTACACTACCCAGGGCCCGTGCCCGATCCTCCCGTGACCCCCGACGCTCCGCCCGACGCAGCAGCGCCCGACGAGGGCGCGCTCCGAGGCGATACACCCGCGGCCGGTCGCGGCCGGTTGCGCACCGCCGTGGAGACACTGGTGGTGGCGGTGGCGGCGGCCGTACCCATGCTGGCCTCCCAGCCGGGCGTGGTGTCCGACGACACCAAGACCTACCTCTACCTGGACCCGGGGCGCTACCTCCGCCAGGCCGTGTCCATGTGGGACCCAGGCGTCGCCATGGGCACCGTGACCCACGAGAACGTCGGCTACCTCCTGCCCATGGGTCCGTTCTACTGGGCGGCGGCCGAGCTCCACGTCCCGCTGTGGGTCGCCCAGCGCCTGTGGATGGCGGCCCTCCTGTTCGCCGCGGGGACGGGGATGCTCCTGTTGTGGCGGGTCCTCGGCCTCGTGGGCCCCGGGCGGTGGGTGGCCGCCGGTGCCTTCATGTTCACGCCCTACGTCCTCCAGTACGCCGGGCGGATCTCGGTCATCCTGCTGCCGTGGGCCGGGCTGCCGTGGATGGTGGCCTTCGTCATCCTGGCGCTGCGCCGGGGAGGATGGCGGTACCCGGCGTTGTTCGCCCTGGTGGTAGCCCTGGTGAGCGGGATCAACGCCAGTTCCATCCTCTACGTGGGCCTGGCCCCCGTGTTGTGGCTGCCCTACGCCGTGGTGGTGCGCCGGACCGCCACCTGGCGCCAGGTGCTGGGCGTGACGTGGCGTGTCGGCATCCTCACGGTGCTGGTCTCCCTGTGGTGGGCCGTCGGCCTCCAGATCGAGGCCGCCTACGGCATCAACGTCCTCAAGTACACGGAGACGCTCCCGGCGACCAGCTCCACATCGCTGGCCTCCGAGGTCCTGCGCGGCCTCGGGTACTGGTACTTCTACGGGTCCGACCGGCTGGGCAGCTGGACCCAGGCGGCCGTCGCCTACACGCAGAACCTGTGGCTGGTGGCCGCCAGCTTCGCCGTCCCCCTCCTCGCCTTCGTGGCCGCAGTGACGGTGCGGTGGCGCCACCGGGCCTACTTCGCCCTGCTGGTCCTGGTGGGGACGGTCCTCTCGGTCGGCGCCTATCCCTACACCCATCCGTCGGGCGTCGGCTCGGCCCTCAAGGCGTTCATGGTCGACACCACGGCTGGGCTCGCCATGCGCTCGACCGACCGGGCCACGCCGCTCGTCCTCCTCGCCCTCGCCGTGTTCCTCGGCGCCGGCATCGACGCGGTGGCCGCCCGGGCCCGGTGGACGGGCCGGTCCCTGGCCGGCGGTGCCCTCGGGGTGATCGCCGCGGCCAACGTGCCTCTCCTCACCGGCGCCATCATCGCCAACGGCTTCACCCAACCGGCCGTCCCGCCGGCCAGCGTGCGCGAGGCGGCAGCCGCGCTCGACGCCACCCATCCCGGCACGCGCGTCTATGCACTGCCCGGCAACGACTTCGCCGCCTACCGGTGGGGCGACACCATCGACACCGTCTACCCCGGCCTGATGACCCGCCCCTTCGTCACCCACGAGCAGCAGATCATGGGCTCGCTCCCCACCGCCGATCTCCTCCACGCGGTGGACTCGCCGCTCCAGAACGGCACGGAGGACATGGCGGCACTGGCGCCCATGGCCGCGCTGATGAGCGCGGGCGACGTGCTCGTCCAGTACGACCAGGCCTACGAGCGCTACAACACGCCGAACCCCCAGGTGCTGGCGGCGGCGTTCGCCACGACACCCCCCGGGCTGTCCGATCCGGTGAGCTACGGACCGCCCCAGGCCAACGTGGCCGGGATCGGGACCCTGACCGAGGCGGTGCTGGCCCTCCAGCCCGACCCGAGCTGGCCCAGCCCGCTGGTCTCGTACACGGTCGCCGATCCACGGCCGGTGGTCCGTGCGGAGTCGCTGGGCGACCCCCTGATCGTCGACGGCGACGCCCCCGGCATCGTCGACTCGGCGTCGGTCGGGCTGCTGGCCGGCAATCCCACGATCTTCTACGCCGGAACCCTCGACACCCGGGCCGGCCTGGCCGCCGACCTGCTGGGCGGGCCGGCCGACCTGGTGGTGACCGACACCAACCGCAAGCAGGCGTTCGAATGGAACTCGCTCGAGCAGAACACCGGACTGACCGAGACGCTGGCCCAGGGACCCGACACCACCAACCCGTCGGACGCCCCCGTCGACCTGTTCCCCGCGGCACCGGCCGACGCCCAGTCCACCACCGCCTTCACGGGGATCACCTCCGTCACCGCCTCCTCCTACGGGAGCTCCCTCAGCTACTTGCCCGAGGACCGACCGTCCATGGCCCTCGACGGAAACCTCGACACCGCCTGGCTGTCCGACTTCACCAGCGACCCTGTCGGCCAGTGGTGGCAGACCACCCTGGCTGCGCCGACCACGATCGGACATCTGGTGTTGGTCCAGCCCCAGACGGGGTCGCCCACCCGGTGGATCACCCGCGTCACGGTCACCTTCGACGGTCGCCACCCGGTCACCGCCGACCTGGGACCCGGTTCGCGGACCGCGGCCGGACAGGTCCTCACCTTCGCCCCGCGCACCTTCCGGACCCTGCGGGTCACCGTCGACGCCACCACGCCCGTGTCCGGCGCGGCGGCGGGGCCGTTCCCCAGCTCGGTCGGGTTCGCCGAGGTGGGCATCCCCGGTCTGAACGTGACCGAGTCGGTGGTGATGCCCCAGGACCTGCTGCACCTGGCCGGGACGACGTCGCTCGGCGACCGGCTCACCCTCGTCATGACCCGGCTCCGCTCGTCGGGCTACCCGCCCCGCTCGGCCGTCGAACCGGCGCTGGACCGGACGTTCTGGCTGCCGACCTCCCGCACCTTCACCTTGTCGGGCCAGGCCCGCATCAGTACGCTCATCCCCGACGACATGATCGACCGGCTGGTCGGTCGGACCGGTGGCGTCGTCGCCTACTCGCGGGGCCGGCTTCCCGGCGATCTCGCCGTCGGCGCCGTCAACACCATCGACGGCAACCCGTCGACCATCTGGGAGCCCGGGTTCGGCACGTCGCACCAGGTGGGCGCCTGGCTCCAGTACGTCCTGCCGGCACCGATCACCTTCGACCATCTCGACCTCCAGGTGGTGGCGGACGGGCTCCACACGGTCCCGACCGAGGTGACGGTCTCCACGCCGAGCGGGTCGGCGACGGTGCCGCTTCCTCCCGTCGCCCAGAGCACGGTGCCCGGTGCGGTGGTCGACGTCCCCATCTCCTTCCCGGCACTGCGCGGGCAGCGGATCCGGGTCACCGTCGACGCCGTGCGCCCCGTCACCACCGTGAACTACTACTCGGAGGTCCCCTCCGGGCTGCCCCTGGGCATCGCCGAGGTGGGCATTCCCGGGGTGCACGCGCCGGCGTTGCCGGCGGCGGTGCCCTCCTCGTGCCGCAACGACCTGCTCGCTGTCGACGGCACCCCGGTGTGGGTCTCGATCTCGGGGTCCACCTCGGCCGCCCTGTCTCGCCAGGCCCTCCAGGTGTCGCTGTGCGGGCCCGACGCCGCCGGCCTGGCACTCGGCCCCGGAACCCACCACCTGACCGCGGTTCGGGGCCACCTCACCGGTTGGAACCTCGACCAGCTGGTGCTCGACTCGGCCCCCGGCGGGGGGGCCGCCGCCCCGCCGGGGGCCACCGGGATGGTGTCACCACCACCCGCCGGCCCGGCACCGGCGGTCACCGTCCTCTCCCGCCACGCCACCTCGATGCAGCTCCGGCTCTCGGGGATCTCGCCCACCTCGGCGCCGTTCGAGCTCGTCCTCGGCGAGAGCCTCAACGCCGGCTGGACGGCGACGGTGGCCGGATCCGGCTCCCTCGGGCCGCCGGTCCTGGTCGACGGGTTCGCCAACGGGTTCCGTGTCGTTCCCGCCTCCCTCGGCCCGGCGCTGCACGGTGGAACGGTCCTGGTGACCCTGCGCTGGACCCCCCAGCAGCGCGAGACGGCGGCCCTCGTCGTCTCGGCTATCGCCATCCTCGCCTGTGTGGTGATCGGGTTCGTGCCCCGCCGGCGGTGGTCGGCACTCCGCCGGGCCGGGCGGGGTAGACAGCGCGCCCGTCGCCGGGGCGCCGACGCCTACGGGACCCACCGGCAGGTGGCGGGCGACGGCGCGCCCGCCCGCCCGACCCTCGCCGCACCGTTCGGTCGGACCGGCAGGCGGGCGCCCGTGGGGGTCGCCGTGGTGGCCGCGGTGGTGAGCGGGGGCATCGCCGCGGCGGTCGCGCTCCCCGTCGTCGGCGCACCGGTGGCGGCCGGGACGCTGGTGGCGCTCCTCGTCCCCCGCACCCGGACCGTGCTCGGATGGGCCGCCGCGGGCCTGGTGGCGGCGGCCGGTACCGCCGTGGTGGTGATCCAGGCGCGTCACCACTACACCGCCAACGGCCTGTGGCCGACGCACGCCGCGGTGGCCAGCGATCTGGCGTGGGCCGCCATCGTGTTCCTGTGTGCCGACGTGGCGGTGGCGGCCATCCTCGACCGGCGGGCGTCTCCCGGCCCGTGAGCCCGGAGGTGCTCCTCAGCGCTGGATGGCTTTGACCTCGAGGAACTCCTCGAGCCCGAACGCCCCGAGCTCGCGCCCGTTGCCTGACTGCTTGTAGCCGCCGAACGGCGCCATGGGGTTGAAGGCGCCCCCGTTCACCTCGACCTGACCGGTGCGCATGCGGCGGGCCACCCGCTCGGCCCGGGCGGGGTCACCTGACCACACCCCACCGGCCAGCCCGTAGTCGGTGCCGTTGGCGATGGCCACCGCCTCGTCCTCGGTGTCGTAGGGCATCATGACCAGCACCGGGCCGAAGATCTCCTCGCGGGCGATGGTCATGTCCGGCGTGACGTCGGAGAAGACGGTCGGCGCCACGAAGTAGCCGCGGTCGAGGCCCTCGGGAGCCTCGGCGCCACCGGTGACCAGACGGGCGCCCTCACCGACGCCCTTCTCGATGTAGGTGCGCACCCGGTCGCGCTGCATGGCGGAGACGAGCGGACCGAGGAAGGTCCCTTCGGCGAAGGGGTCGCCCGGCTGGAACACCTCGGCGGTGGCACGGGCGATCTCCTCCGCCTCGGCGAGGCGGCTGCGGGGCACCAGCATGCGGGTCAGGGCGCTGCACGTCTGGCCCGAGTTCAGGTAGCACTTGCCCACACCGTCGGCCACCGCCGTCGGGAAGTCGGCGTCGTCCAGGATGACGTTGGCCGACTTGCCCCCGAGCTCGAGGGCCACCCGCTTGACCGACGCCGATGCCACCTCCGAGACGCGGCGCCCGGCACGGGTCGAGCCAGTGAAGGAGATCATGTCGACCTCGGGATGGCCGGCCAGGGCCTCGCCCACCACCGGCCCCACCCCGGTGACCAGGTTGAACACCCCGGCGGGCAGCCCGACTTCGGCGAAGATGTCGGCCAGGACGAAGGCGTTGAGCGGCGCCACCTCGCTGGGCTTCAGCACGACGGTGCACCCGGCGGCCAGGGCGGGTGCCACCTTGGCGGCGATCTGGTGGAGGGGGTAGTTCCACGGCGTGATGGCGGCCACCACGCCCACCGGCTCACGCACGATCAGCGAATTGCCGACCTCCTGCTCCCAGGTGAAGTCGGCGGCGATCTGGGCGGCCGAGCTGAACGAGGCCAGCGGGAGGCCGACCTGCACGAGCTTGGAGAGGGTGAGGGGCATCCCCACCTCGTGGGTGATGAGCTCGGCCAGCTCGTCCATGCGGGCGCTCAGGGCGGCCGCCACCTCGGTCAGGTAGGCGGTCCGCTCGGCCACCGGGGTGGCCGCCCACGAGTCGAAGGCGGTCCGGGCGGCACGCACGGCCCGGTCTGCGTCCTCGACGCTCCCCTCGGGGACCGAACCGATCACCTCTTCACTCGTCGAGTCGATCACCTCGAGTGTGCCGGTGCCGGCGGGTGCGACCCACTCGCCACCGAGGTAGAGCTTGTCGCGCACGTCCATGTCGTCCTCCCCGATCGTCGCCGCTCCACGGAGCGCCTCTCCGGGCGACTCTAGACGCCGGGGTTCACCGGTCCACCGCGAGATGCCGGCCCCCCGCCCCGGCGGCGGCGGAGCGATCCCCGGCGGCGGCGGATTGCGGAACGCCTCCATGATATCTAGTATCCCCTATATATGTAGGCAGAGGGCACCCGTGGAGGTGCCCATCCCGGAGGAACGACATGGCACGCACGCAGGAGCAACGCCGGGCGGACACCCGGGCGCGCCTGCTCGAGGCCGCCGCTCGGCTCTTCGCCACCCGGGGGATCGACGCCGTGTCCGTCGACGCGGTGGCCGACGCCGCCGACAGGACCTCGGGCGCCGTCTACGACCACTTCGGGTCCAAGCACGGGCTCGTGCTGGCCGTCCTCGACTCGTGGAAGCGCTCCTTCCTGTCCCTGATGTCCGCCGAGGTGGCCGCCTCCGACGATCCAGCCGACCAGCTCGCCTCGGTGTGGGAGCACGTGGGCGCCGGCCCGGAGGCCGAACGGTGGGCCCTCCTCGAGCACGAGCTCCAGCTCCGCGCCGCCCGCGACCCGGAGGTCGCCGCCGCCCTCGCCGCCCGCGCCGCCGAAGGGCGCCGCCGGAGTGCCCGGGAGCTCGCCGGCTGGTGCCAGGCCGTGGGCGCCCGGCCCGCCGTCGGCCCCGACGACCTCGCCGTGCTGGTGAAGGCGTTGCTGTCCGGCCTCGAGCTCCAGCAACGGGCCGAGCCCGGGTCGGTACCCACCACCCTCGCCGTCCGAGGGCTCGCCGCCCTGATGGGCCTGGACGTGACCCCACCGAGCGAGCGTCGGCAGCCAGCCTCCGCAGCATCCACCTGACCGACACCGCAGCATCCACCTGACCGACACCGCACCACCCGAGAGGAGCACCATGGACACCGAGATCCGCCGGAAGCTCGGCATCGAGTTCCCCATCTTCGCCTTCACCCACTGCCGCGACGTCGTCGCCGCCGTGTCGAACGCCGGAGGCATCGGGGTGCTCGGCGCCATCGCCTTCGACCCCGACCAGCTCGAGGTCGAGCTCACCTGGATCGACGAGCACGTCGGCGACCACCCCTACGGCGTCGACATCGTGATCCCGGCCAAGTACGAGGGCATGGACGAGATGGACCCGGCCAAGCTGGAGTCGACACTCCAGGACATGGTGCCGGCCACCCACCGGGAGTTCGCCCGTCAGCTCCTCGACGACCACGGCGTCCCCGACATCCCCGACGGCGAGCAGCGCTCGTCGGGGATGATGGGGTGGACCGCGGCACATGCCGCGGGACTGCTCGACGTTGCCCTGCGCCACCCGAAGGTCCGCCTCGTCGCCAACGCCCTCGGGACGCCCCCGCCTGACGTGGTGGAACGGGTGCAGTCGGCCGGGCTCCTGATCGGGGCGCTGGCCGGTTCCGTGCGCCACGCCCTCCACCACAAGGAGGCGGGGCTCGACTTCATCATCTGCCAGGGGTCCGAGGGCGGCGGCCACACCGGCGACGTCGGCTCGATCGTCCTGTGGCCAGAGGTGATCGACGCCGTGGCCCCCACGCCGGTGCTGGCGGCCGGCGGCATCGGCAGCGGGCGCCAGATGGCGGCGGCCATGGCCATGGGTGCCCAGGGCGTGTGGTCCGGCACCCTGTGGCTGACCGTGGAGGAGGCCAACATCCCGCCCGGCCAGATGTCCAGCTACCTGGCCGCCACCAGTCGGGACACCATCCGGTCCCGGTCGTTCACCGGCAAGCCGTGCCGCATGCTCCGCAACGACTGGACCGATGCCTGGGAGGCGGCAGATACGCCCGACCCGCTGCCGATGCCGTTGCAGATGCTGGTGGCCATCGAGGCGGTCAGCCGCGGGCACCGGTATCCGGAGGCTGCCCGTGACGTCAACTTCAACCCGTGCGGGCAGGTGATCGGACGAGCCACCCAGGTGCGGCGGGCCCGGGACGTCGTGCAGTCGATGGTCGAGGAGTACATCGACGCCGCCGAGCGGCTGGGCGCGGGGCTCAGGGTCTGACGCTGGCCGCTGCCGCCACGGCGGGCGGGACCGGCACCGCCGGCGTCGGGTCTCCCCGCCGGTCCCGCAGCGCCACGCCACCGAGCCCGGCGAGGCCGGCCACCGACGCGACGAGCAGGCCGGTCCCCACCCCGCCGACGGCACCGGCGGCGGCTCCACACAGCACGGCCGCCGCCACCGCCTCGGCGCCGTGGACCACCGCCGCCGAGCGGGGACCGAGACCGGTGAACGTCCGGTGGAAGGAAACGAGCCGGGACGTGTCGGTGATGCCGCTCCCGAGGAACACGGCAGCGCCCCGCGCCGTTCCGAACAGCACACCCACGGCGAACGCCTGGGCGGGCGCTCGCGTCAGCGCGGCCAGCACCACGGTCAGGTAGACCGCCGCCGTCACCAGGTACGTGGCCAGACCGACGCCGATCTGCCACCCGAAACCGAGGCCGTAGACCCACGACCGGTAGCGGTCGAGCCAGCGTTCGTTCACCTGGCGGCGGTGCCCGGGCAACGCGAAGCCGCCGACGCGCAGGTCGGAGGCCAGCGCCGCCACAGCGGCGACACCGCCGACGGCGGCGGCCGGCGCCGGGGGGAGACCTCGGAGGGACCACGCCCCGGCCGCGGCCAGCGCACCGAGGGTGCAGCCGCCGGCCATGCCGCCGGCCAGGTACCACAGGGCGCTGACGGCGAACCGGTGACCCCGGCCGCGCTCACCGAGGGGCGTGATCGTGGACAGCATCGACAGCCCGCAGGGGGACCACGTCGAGCGCGCCGCGGCCACGACGGCGACGGCGGCGGCGGTGGCGAAGAGCAGCACGTGCACACGACCCCCTTTGCGGTGATGGCGTCGTGCCCGATGCTACCGGTGTGCGGCGGCGTCGGTCAGGGACCTCAGCGGTGCGACCCCGGTTCGTGCTCCCGGTGGGCGTCCGGCTCCAGTTGGAACGTCGAGTGCTCCACGTCGAAGTGCCCGGCGACGCACGCCTGGAGTTGATCGAGGATGCGCGGCGCCCGGCCCGCCTCGAAGGACCCCTCCCCCACGACCACGTGGGCGGACAGCGCCGGGAGCCCACTCGACACCGCCCACACGTGCAGGTCGTGCACGTCGACGACGTGCTCGGTCCCGAGCAGGTGGGCGCGAACCTCGGCCAAATCGATGTCCTCCGGTGCCGCCTCCAGGAGCACCCGGCCCGACGCGCCGAGCAGCCGGACCCCGGTCCACGCCATCACCGCCACCACGGCCAGCGACGCGATCGGGTCGGCACGGTCGAACCCGGTGGCCAGGATCACGGCGCCGGCCACGGCGGTGGCACCGAACCCGAACAGGTCGGTGAGGATGTGCCGGAAGGCGCCTTCGACGTTCAGGTTCGTCCGGGCGGCGCCGGCCAGGAACCAGGTCGCCACCAGGTTGACGCCGACGCCGACGGCGGCGACGACCACCATCGCCCCACCACCGGTCGCCACCGGCGACACCAGGCGGTTCACGGCCTCGACGCCGAGGACGGCCGCCACCACCAGCAGGGTCACGCCGTTGAAGGCAGCCGACACGACCTCGGCTCGCAGGAAGCCGAACGTCCAGATGCCGCCGGGGGGCCGGCGGGCAAGCCGGGCCGCGCCCACCGCCGCCACCAGGCCGGTCGCGTCGATCAGCATGTGCCCGGCATCAGCCAGCAGTGCCAGCGAGGACACGGCGAAGCCCACCGCCGCCTCCACCACCAGGAACGTGCTGATCAGGACCAGGGTCACGGTGAGGGCGCGGACGTCGGCATCGGGTCCCGGCCCCGGATGGTCGTGCGCACCCTGGCCCGACAGCGGTCCCATCGGCGAATTCCACCACAGCGCGCCCACCCCGCCAACCTGCCGTACCAGCGCCGCGTACCGCCACTATACCCCGGGGGGTATCATGGCAGCAGTCCGACGCACTGCTGCCGCGCCCGCGGCACCGCCCTGGGAGGTCGTATGACGATGTACCTCGACGTCACCGCCGAGATCGTGGCCCGTGAGCTCGGGAAGGACGAGGCCCCGTTCCTTCTCGACGTGCGCGAGCCGGAGGAGGTGGCGGCCTGGGCCATCCCCGGCATCGTCAACATCCCACTCGGCCAATTGCAGGACCGCCTCGACGAGATCCCCCGTGACCGGCAGGTCGTCGCCGTGTGCGCCAGCGGCAACCGTTCGGGTGTGGCCGCGTCGGTGCTGGCCGGCATCGGCTTCGACACCGCCAACCTGGTGGGCGGCATGCAGGCCTGGGGTCACCTCTACGACACGGCCACCGTCGAGGTGCCCGGGGGCCTCGTGGTCCAGGTCCGCCGGCGCGGCAAAGGGTGCCTGTCCTACGTGGTCGGCTCGGGTGGCGAGGCCGCCGTCGTCGACCCCTCGGTCGACGTCGACCGGTACTTCGACGTGGCCGCCGCCCATGGCTGGCGGATCACCCGGGTGTTCGACACGCACCTGCACGCCGACCACCTGAGCGGGGCCCGCGAGCTGGCCGAGCTGGCCGGCGCCTCGCTCCACCTGAACCCGGCCGACACCTTCGAGTTCCCCTACCGGCCGCTGGCCGACGGCGAGCTGTTCACGCTGGACGGCGGCGCCGAGCTGTCGGTGGCCACCCTTCACACGCCCGGCCACACCCTCGGCTCCACCGTGTACCTGGTGAGCGGGGCCGTCCTCCTGAGCGGGGACACCCTGTTCGTCGACGGCGTCGGGCGCCCCGACCTGGCTGAGCGGGCCGAGGAGTTCGCCCGCAACCTGCATCGCTCCCTCGCCGAGCGGGTCCTGACCCTGGACGACGACGTCCTGGTGCTCCCCGCCCACTACGGCGAGCAGGTCCCCGTCCGCTGGGACGAACCGGTGGGCGCCCCCGTGGGCCACCTGCGGTCCTCGTTGCCGCCGCTCGCCCTCGACGAGTCGGCGTTCGTCACGTGGGCGGTGGCCCGGGCCACCGATCGCCCGCCCCACTACCAGCAGATCATCACTGCCAACATGGGCCGGACGTCGTTCCCCAGTGCGGCGCTGGCCTACCTGGAGGAGGGCCCCAACCGCTGTTCGGCGTGAGCGTGGCCACCGATCGGTGCGGTCCGGTGGGCTCCGCTCGGGCCGCCGGGCGGTGCCGTGCCGGTCAGCCCGCCGTGCGGCCCCGTCGGGCCAGGGCGTCGACGGTGACCGCTGCCAGCAGGACCAGTGCGGTGATCATGTACTGGTAGTCGGCCGCCAACCCGATGAGGCCCATCCCGTTGTAGATGGTGGCGATGACGATCCCGCCCAGCAGGGCGTGGACCATCTTTCCCCGGCCACCGAACAGGCTGGCGCCACCGATCACGGCCGCTGCCACCGCGTAGAGCACGAGGGTGCCGCCGTCGACGTTGTTGGACACCGAGCCGAGGCGGGCCGCGTAGAGCATGCCGCCGATCCCGGCGGTGGCACCGGTGAGGACGAACGCCCACAGCCGGTTCCATCCCAGGCTCACCCCGGACCGACGGGCCGCCTCGGCGTTGCCGCCGATGGCGTACAGGTAGCGGCCGAAGCGGGTGCGGCTGAGCACGAACGACATCAGGACGACCACGGCGATCACGACGATGACGGCGTAGGGGACCCCCCGGAGGGGCACCAGTTCGCCCCGGTTGGTGTTGCAGACGAGCACGAGCACCACGCCGGCGGCGGCCATGCCGACGATCTTCGCCACCGTCACGATCTGCGGGGGGGCCACCAGGCCGCTCCGCCGCCGGTTGCGGTCCCGCAGGAAGATCAGCCCGCCGAAGACGGCCACCGTGGCGATCGCCACCACCCATCCGGCCGCCGGGCTCAGGTTGCCACTGGTCAGGTCGAGGAACACGTTGTCGGAGATCCGGATGGTGCCCCCGGTCCCGTTCCCGTTCACCAGCCAGATGAGGACGCCCTCGCCTCCGAGCAACCCGGCCAGCGTCACCACGAACGACGGGAGACCCAGACGGATGACGAGTGTCCCCCACAGCGCCCCGATGGCGGCGGTCACGAGGATGCCGACGGGCATGGCCACCCACAGCGGGAGCGGGTGGGGGGGACCCACCATGATCGCCGTGATGACCGCACCGATGGCGCTGACGTACCCGACCGACAGGTCGATCTCGCCCAGGATCAGGACCCAGACCTCGGCCATGCCCAGCACCATGAAGGTCGAACCCTGGATCAACAGGTTGGTGATGTTGCCGGCTGAGAGGAAGACCGAGCTCTTGGCCTGGAAGATGACGGTCAGGATGATGAGCCCGCCGAGCACCGGCAGCACGCCGCTCTCGCCGCTGCGCACCCGCTTCGCCCACGCCCGGAGGTAGGCACCGAGCGTGGTGGCCAGCACGGGCACCTCGGCGGCCACCGCCACGGAAACCTCGTCGGCGACGGGGGCCCGCTCGGGCGGGTTCGATGTGTCCACGGATGCCATCCTTACGCTCCGGCGCCCGAGACGGCGTCCCCGCCGTTGGGCGAGACGCCGCCGTTCTTCGAGCCGGTGGTGATGAGCTCGACGGCCCGCTGCGTGTCGTAGGCGTCGATCGGGCCCGCCTCGACGAGCCGACCGAGGTAGAGCACGGCCAGCCGGTCGGCCACGGCGAAGACGTCGGACAGGTTGTGGGAGATCACGATCACGGCGATCCCCCGCTCGGCCAGCCGTTTGATGAGGTCGAGGACCTGGGCCGTCTGGGACACCCCCAGGGCGGCGGTGGGCTCGTCCATGATCACGAGCTGGGCATCACGCATGACGGCGCGGGCCACGGCCACCGACTGGCGCTGGCCACCCGACAACGATCCGACCGGCTGGCGAACCGACTGGACGGTGGTCACCGACAGGTCGGCCAGCGTCTGCTTGGCCGACAGCTCCATCTGGGTCTCGTCCAGGAGCCGATGGGACAGGAGCTCGTGACCCAGGTACATGTTCTGGACGATGTCCAGGTTGTCGCACAGGGCGAGGTCCTGGTACACGGTGGCGATCCCCAGAGCGTCAGCCTCGCGGGGGGTCCGGATCGTCACCGGGGTGCCCTTCCACCGGATCTCGCCCGAGGTGGGCGCCCAGATGCCGGCCACGGTCTTGATGAGGGTGGACTTGCCGGCGCCGTTGTCGCCGACCAGCGCCGTCACCTTGCCGGCGGGGATGTCGAGGTCGACGTGCCGCAAGGCCTCGACGGCGCCGAAATTCTTGGAGATGCCTCGCAGTTGCAGGAGGAGGTCGCCCTCCGCAACCGTTGCCCCCCCGGGCCTACCCTCCGCAACGACCGTCATCGCTGCGGAGGGTAGCCCAGATCGTGGGGGGCCACTCGGATCAGTGGATGCCGTACTTGGTGCAGTCGGCGGCGAACGTGGACGTGCACAGCTGGGCGGCGGTGACGAACTTGTCCGCGATGACCGTGGACTCCATCGTCTGCGCGGTGACCCATTCGGGGGTCAACAGGACCGACTTCACCGCGACGTGCGCCGTCGTGTCCTCCGTGGTGCCGTTCACCAGCCCTGCCGGCGGGGTCTTGCCCGCCCGGATGTAGAGGGCGAGCGCTGCCGTTGCCTGGGCCTCCAGATAGATCGGCTTGTAGGCGGTGCCGCACTGGTAGCCCGAGAGGATGTTCTGCAGGCCGACGGTGGTGGCGTCCTGGCCGGTGATCGGGAACGTCTGCGGCTTGACACCCTGGCCCTGCAGCCACTGGATGATCGGCGCCGCGTTCTCGTCGTTGGGCACCAGGGCCGAGTTCACACCCGGATGGGCGGCGTAGGCCTGCTGGAACTCGGTGAGCGCGGTGGGCGGGTCCCAGGTTCCGGCCGGGGTGGCCGCCTTGACCCAGCCCGCCGATGCGAACTTCGGGTCGAGCACGCTGTTGTAGCCCTGGGCGAAGAGGGTGGCGTTGTTGTCGGTGGGCGAGCCCGTCATGACGATCATGTCCGGCTTGGCCACGTGCCAGGCGGACACGCAGCTGACCATGCCCTGACCGATGAGCTTCCCGACCTCCACGTTGTTGAAGCTCACGTAGTAGTCACGGCTGCCGCCGAGGGTCAGGCGGTCGTAGTCGATGACCGGTACGCCGTGCTGCTTGGCGTAGTTCTCGATGGCCGTTCCCGTGCCGGCGTCGAGCGGGTCGACCGCCAGCACGCTGGCACCGGCCGTGATATCGGCCTGGGCGTCGGTGAGCTGGGTCGAGTCACTGCCCTGCGCGTTCTGGATGATGAAGTCGGACGACGGCAGTCCCGCCTTGGTGAACGCCTCCGTCAGGTACGGGGCGTCGAACTGCGTGTAGCGGGCCGACGTGACCGTGTCGGGAAGGATCACGGCGATCTTCCCCTTGCCCTCGGCAGCCAGGCTCTTCAGCTGCGCCATCACCGAGAAGTCGTTGGTGAACGACGTCGCCGTGATGTTCGGGGTGTTGGAGGAACCACCCGATGCGGCCGTCGTGCTCGATGACGTGCTGCTGCTACTACAGGCGGACAGGACCACGCCCCCGGTGAGCACCATCGCCATGATCGCCTTTCGGCTCGTCAGTCTCAGTCTCACTGCAACTCCCCCTGGTCGTAGGAACATGCCTGGCGGGTCGTGCCCAGTCGCGGCCACACGGTGTGCTCCGGGTGTCTCGTCGTCGTGACGATCGGTTCGGCGACGACGAGGCGTTCCATCGCGTTGTTCCGCTGGCCCGTCCGGACCTCGACGGCCGGCGTCGGGAAGGGTCCCGAGCACCGAACCCGAAGCTACACCCCGCGTGAACGGAACGTGTCGTTTCTGTGACAACTCCGTGTCGACCCACACATCAGTCCGTGTCGACCCACACGTCAGCACCACCCGACGGGCGAGACCGCCACCAGGATCCGTCGGGACGACGGGGGGACATCAGCCGACCCCCGGCGCCGCGCCGTCTCCGTGGCACCATGGCGGCGAGCTGGGGAGGCGAGACCGACCGGTCGAGTCCCTGCGACCCCGAGGCCCCGTGGTGCGCCGCTGTTGCGGCCCCGGAGCCATGGCCGGATCGCGACGCGTCAGGTACGGGCCACCTTCCCACATCCCCCACAGGGAGCACGTCCCGGAGGAACGTGGGGACGTCGCGGCCCGGCGGTCGTCGATCGGCGAGTGGGCCGCAGACACTCGTATTCGAACTTCGACGATCTCCGAGAACGGATCGGGTCGCTCCCCAGGGACTGACTGTCAGCGAGGATCGGTCGTGTAAGCGACGGACCGGTGGCGGACAGCGAGCACGCGCACGAGACGCTGATCGTCGTCGAGCTGGTAGATGATCCGATACGTACCGACTCGAAGTGACCGCAGTCCCCGAAGCCGTCCCCGAAGGAGGTGGCCTGCCTCAGGCTCGCGCTCGAGCAGCCCGAGAGCCCCGACCACGGCGTCGGAGAGCGGCCAGTCGAGGTCGATAATCTCCTTGCGGGCGCGCCGGGCGAGCTCGACCCGAGTCACCTTCTACGGCGCGACTGCAGTTCTCGGCGGAGCTCGTCGAGCGTCAGGGTCTCCCCACGCCTTACTTCGCGTCGCCCCTCGTCGATGGCGGCCATCGTCTCAGTGTCCGACAGGATCTCAGCCGTCTCCTCTAAGGCCTCGTACTCATCCACTGGGACGAGGACGGCCGCCGGACGACCGTGGCGGGTGATGATGACGTGTTCCCGCAGGTCGGCAACCTGGTCGATGACCTGGCTGAGCTCACCGCGAAGCTCGCGAATGGGCACGGTCTTGCTCATGCGAGAAGTGTACCATATTCGGTACACTTCTCTTGGTGGGCGCTAGAGGACTCGAACCTCCGACCTCAGCCGTGTGAAGGCTGCGCTCTAACCAACTGAGCTAAACGCCCTGACGCCCCCGGACGGACCGGCGGCAGGGCGCCATCGTAGCGTGCCGGCCGCCGGGGGCTCGGTGCCGGGAGCGATCCTCTGCGTTCCCCGCCTACCATCACCCCACCATGGTCCGCGCCGACGTCGCCGCAGCCGCCCGCGAGCTGGCCGATCGGGAGCCGGTCATCGCCGGGCTGCTGGAGCGCCATGGGCCACCACGGATCCCTCGCCCACGACCCGCCGGCGAGCGGTTCCCCGCGCTCGCCCGCTCCGTCCTCTACCAGCAGCTGGCCGGCTCGGCTGCGGCCGCCATCCACCGTCGCGTGGTCGACGCCGCCGGCGGATCCCTGGCGCCCGCGCCACTGGTCGCGCTCGGGTTCGACGGCCTGCGTGCCTGCGGGGTGAGCTCGGCCAAGGCCGTGTCCCTCCTCGACCTGTCGGTCCGGGTGGAGACGGGCGAGATCCGCCTGGAGCGCATCGGTCGCCTGGCCGACGACGAGGTCGTCGAACACCTGACCCGCGTCCGTGGCATCGGCGCCTGGACAGCGGAGATGTTCCTCCTTTTCACCCTGGGGCGTCTCGACGTCTGGCCGGTGGGCGACTTCGGCGTGCGGGCCGGCTACGGGGCGGCCTGGGGGCTGGGCGGGCCGCCCACCCCCGGTGCCCTCGCGCGTGGCGGCAACGCATACCGCCCCTACCGGTCGCTCGTCGCCTGGTACTGCTGGCGGGCAGCGGACGAAGCGAAGCGGGACCGCAGGGCGCGGTGACGGGGGAACGCCGGCTCGTCGCATCTGTAGTTGACGACCGCACTGGCCGATGACTAGACACGTGCCCCATGACAGGCGGGATACGGCAGGATCAGGCGGGTGGCCGACGCGCGGCCCGGAACGGTGCAGCTGCGGCGGCGGCGCTTCTGGCCGCTGCGGTGCTCGGGACGATCGGGTTCGTGCCCCCCGTTCCGGCCGGCGCTCAGGTGGCGGCCCGCACCACCGGTGCCGCCGTCACCCTCACCCTTCCCAGCGGTCCCACCTACGCGGCCGACGCACCCGACCCCGATGTGGTGCGGGTGGGCGCGACCTACTACGCGTACACGACCGGCACGACATGGGGGAACCACATCGGCGTGCTCATCGACACGTCCGGCACCCCCGCGTCGGGGTGGCGGACCGTGAACGGGCTCCCCTACGGTTCGACCGCCCTCCCCTCCCCCCCGGCCTGGGAGCAGGTCAACACCCAGACATCGCCCGGGGTCATCGAGCGCTCGGGCGTCTGGTACCTCTACTACGACGCCTACGATCCCGCCCTCGGCCACAGCTGCCTGTCGGTGGCGACCGCATCGTCACCCGCCGGGCCGTTCGCCGACACGTCGTCGGGGCCGTTCGAATGCCAGGTGTCGCTGGGCGGCTCCATCGACCCGAGCCCCATGGTCGATCCCACCACCGGACAGATCTGGCTCACGTGGAAGTCGAACGACGGGTCCTTGGCGGCGTCCGCACAACTGTGGTCGGCCCCACTCGCCCCCGACATGCGGTCCTTCAACGCGCCACCGGTGAGCCTCCTCACCCAGGACACGGTCGTCTACCCCTGGCAGTCCACCGTCGAGAACCCCGACATGGTGGACGCAGGCGGGACGTTCCTCCTCTTCTTCGCGGCCGGCGTGTGGGACTCGACGGGTTACTCGGAGGGCATGGCCGTCTGCTCGTCGCCGGCCGGGCCGTGCGCGCAGCCACTGTCCCAGCCGTTCCTCACCTCGTTCGGCCCCGCGGCGGGACCGGGAGCGGCATCGGCGTTCACCGACACGTCGGGCCGCTGGTGGCTGGTGTTCTCCGCCTGGAGCCCGTCGTGCACCTCGTACAGCTGCGGCGGCGCCCGCCAGCTCTACACCGCGCCCATGGTCGTCGACCTCGGCAACGGCCCCCTCGGCCCCCCTCCCCCGCCGCCGGTCGTCGGCATGGCCCGCACCGCGGACGGCGGCGGCTACTGGATCACCACCAGTGACGGTGACGTCTTCCCCTTCGGCGACGCGGTGTCGTACGGCTCCCTCACCAACATCTCCCTCAACCAACCGATCGTCGGCATGGCCGCCACCGCCGACGGCAGGGGCTACTGGCTGGTCGCGTCCGACGGCGGGATCTTCTCCTTCGGCGACGCCGTCTTCCACGGCTCGACCGGAGCACTGCGCCTGAACAAGCCGATCGTCGGTATGGCTCGTACCGCAGACGGGGGCGGCTACTGGTTGGTGGCGTCCGACGGCGGGATCTTCTCCTTCGGCGACGCCGTCTTCCACGGCTCCACCGGAGCACTGCGCCTGAACAAGCCCGTGGTGGGCATGGCCACCACCGCCGCCGGCAAGGGCTACTGGTTGGTGGCGTCCGACGGCGGGATCTTCTCGTTCGGCGACGCCGTCTTCCACGGCTCCACCGGGGCACTCACGCTGAACAAGCCGATCGTCGGGATGGCCACCACCCCCGACGGCGGCGGCTACTGGTTGGTGGCGTCCGACGGCGGGATCTTCTCCTTCGGCGACGCCGCCTACCACGGCTCGGCCGCCTGAGCGGGCCGGCGCGCTGCGGTGACGATCCGCGGTCCCCGGCATCCGCGCGCGTGTTGATCTAGGTTCTAGAACACGTACTCGTTGCGGTCGTGCGACCGCCATCCGTGGAGGAAGCGGCCGATGCACATCCACAGCACCGCAGGGGAACGTCGCAACCTCCACCGGCACCTCGCGCTGGCGGCGGCACTCATCGCCATGATCGCGTCGCTCGCGTCCGGCCTCACCCTGGGCGTCCAGCCGTCCGCAGCGGCCACCAGCGCCCTGAACGGGTTCACCGTCTCGCCGCAACCGGCATCCGCCCCGGTCGAGCAGAACAACGGCCTGAGCTCGGTGTCCTGCCCGGCCGTCGGGTCGTGCATCGCCGTCGGCACCGCCAGCAACCACATCAGTCAGCCTGCCATCCTGAGCGACGCCGGAGGGACGTGGTCCCCGGTTCCCGCACCGCTTCCGGCCGGCAGCGGTCAGGGATCCCTCGCCGGCGTGTCGTGCCCGAACATGGCCTCGTGCGTGGCGGTGGGCTCGTCGACCACCGAGGGGTTGATCGAGATGCAGTCCGGAGCCACCTGGCGCGCCACGGCGGTACCGGCCCCCGGCGCCACCCACCTCCGCCTGGCGTCCGTGTCGTGCCCGGC
>JAJZAC010000053.1 GCA_021799615.1 Actinomycetes bacterium | reverse complement strand
GGCAAGACCACCAGCCGCACACTCAGCCCCGAGCAGGTGGCCGACTACGGACCGTGGTTCGGCAACGAGCGGCGTCTCCGTGCCCTCGTGCACGACCTCGAAGCGCTCAGTCTCTCGATCGTCGAGGCCGACCCGCGCACTCCACGGCGGCGCTGACCGCTCCGAGCGTGGGTGGCGTCCGCTTATCCCGTGGGCGAGCCCCCGATCAGGCCGCATCGGGCCAGGTCATAGCCAAACGTGAACACCTCACCATCGCAGCGGGGCCGCTGACCGGCCAGGCCGACGGTTCACTGGCCAGGCTGCCCGGCCCGCGTGCGCGCCCCCGCGTGATCAGCCGGCGGACGCGGCGGACGCGATGGCCTCAGCGGCGATCGTCCGGGCGCAAACCGGGATGACGAGGTGGACGCCGACGGGTGGCACACCCGGGATCGCAGCCCGGTGGCCGAGAGGGCGGGCCGACGCACGGGCGGCACCACCGGTGCCGGCGCCACTCACGAGGATGCCGACGCCGGTCGGGATCGACCGCTCGGCGTCGTCGTCTCTCGACACGGAACGTGGGCGCCTTCCCTCGATCCACCACGCCAGGTGCTCCCGACCCGGCGGCGCCGGCCCTCCTGCCCGCCCTCCTGCCGACCGGCACGACGCCCGGGGCGCCTCCGGCCGATACGATGCGGGTGTCCGTCGCGGGTCGAGGGTTGCGGCCCATCGGCACGGGGCAGGGAGCGTTTCCGGGGGGAAGGGCTGGTTCGATGACCGGTCACGGGGTGGGAGAGGTGGTGACGGCCGAGCACGGGCGCGCCCCCCTGACCGGCCCCCTCGACTCCCTCACCATCGAGTACAGCGTTCGCTCGTTCCGGGGCGCCAGCCTGGCGTCCGTCCTCCTGGTCGGGTTGATCGCTGCCTACCTGCTGCTGCCCGGTACCACCGTCGACGACCGGCGGGCCGCCTGGATCCTGGTCGGGTGCGGGGCCGTCCTCACCGCCGTCACGGGGCTGGCACCGTGGCGCCGGATCCTGGCCCGCCCGAACGGCCGGGCCCTGGCGTGGTTGTGGGCCCTCGGCGGGGTGGGACTGGTGGAGATCGGCATCTACATCACCGGGGGTGGCGCCTCCGAGCTGTTCGTGATGCTGGTGGCCGTCACCTTCTTCCAGGCCGGGCCGATCTATCCGGTGGCGGTGGAGATCCTGGTGAACGTGGTGGCGGTCGCCGGGTACGCGGCCGTGCTGGTGGCCAAGCCCAACGGGATCACCGCCGCCAACGCCGGGTTCCGGCTGGTGATCCTGGCCGCCACCGCCCTCGGCGTCGGCCTGCTGGCCGCCGAGGTCACGAAGGCGCTCCGGCTCCAGCAGGAGCGCCGCCAGCGCGTCGACCGCCGGGTGGACCTGTGGCGGAAGGTCTCGGACCTGGTCTACCGCATCGACGCGCCCGACACCGACGCCGTGCTCGCCGCCGTCGTCGACGCGCTGTCCACCTTCGACCTCGAGTCCGCCGACATCTGCATCGTCGACGAGGAGTCGGCCACCTACCGCATCCTCCACAGCCGGGGACTGCCCGACGAGTACGCCACCGGGGTGCACCCGACGGACACCGGTATGGTCGGCCGGGTCATCGCTGCGGGAGACACCGTGGTCGAGCGCGACTACTCGAGCCTGCCCGACGCCGTCACCGCCCTCGGCGCCGAGGGCTACCGCGCCGTCGCCGCCGTGCCGGTGCGGGCAAACGGTGCGCTGGTGGCCGTGCTCGAAGCCGGGACGCGGCGGGCGCACACCTTCGAGCCCGACGAGATCGCCGCCTTCGAGACGCTGGCGGCCCAGGCGGGCCGGGCCGTGGAGCACGCCCGGCTCCTGGCCGAGGAACGGGCCGACGCCGACCAGATCCGGAAGATCCTGGAGTCGTCCCCCGACGCCGTGGTGGTGGCCGACGGCTCGGGTGTCGTCGTCCGGGTCTCGAACCGGGCCGAGGAGCTCTTCGGTTGCCCGGCCACCGAGCTGGTCGGCCGGCGGACCGGCGACCTGATGCCCGACCGGGTGCGCAGGGAGCAGCTCTCCCTGATCGACGAGTGGCTCGCCGGCATGGGCGACGACGTGGTCGGGCACGATCGCGAGATCTACGTGCGGCGGTCCGACGGCCGGGAGGTCCCCGTCGAGGTGACCTTCTCCGTCGTCGAGACCGGCGACGGGACCATGTTCGTGGCGGCCATCCGGGACGTGACCGAGCGGCGCGAGTTCGAGCGGCGCCTGGCCCACCAGGCGACCCACGACCCGCTGACCGGCCTGGCCAACCGGGATCTCTTCGTCGAGCATCTGACGGCCACCCTCGCCACCGGCGGCACCCCCGCGGCACCGGTCACCGTCTGCCTGATCGACCTCGACCACTTCAAGTACACCAACGACTC
The DNA here is from genome assembly GCA_021799615.1 of Actinomycetes bacterium. Classification (GTDB taxonomy): domain Bacteria; phylum Actinomycetota; class Acidimicrobiia; order Acidimicrobiales; family RAAP-2; genus JAJZDI01. The sequence continues at coordinate 15,334 of JAJZAC010000053.1, read as the reverse complement.
ACGCGGCCACCGCGCCGGGGACCTGCTGGTCGAGTCCGTGGCCCAGCGCCTGCGGGAGCGGGTTCCCGGCCACATGCTGGCCCGTATCGGCGGCGACGAGTTCGGCATCATCGCCGAAGGCCTCGCCGGCCAGGGCGACGCCTTCGGGTTCGCCACCCATGTCCTCGACGTCTTCGCCGAGCCGTTCCTCATCGACAACGTCGACACCTACATCGCGGCGTCGATGGGCATCGCCTTCGGCACCGGCGGCGACGCGCCCGACGACGTGATGCGGAACGCCGACGCCGCCCTCTACCGGGCCAAGCGCAACGGACGGGCCCGCATCGAGTTCTTCGACGAGGGTCTCACCGAGGAGGCGGCCCATCGGGTGGCGGTCGAGTCCGCCCTCCACCAGGCACTCGACCGCGACGAGCTCCACCTCGTCTACCAACCGGTGGTCTCGCTGCTCACCGAGACCGTCGTCGGCATGGAAGCGCTGGTCCGGTGGAACCATCCCGACCGCGGGCCCGTCGCTCCCGGGGCGTTCATCCCCATCGCCGAGGACACCGGGCTGATCGTGCCGATCGGCCGGAGGGTGCTCGAGATGGCACTCGGCCAGCTGGCCGAGTGGCAGCGTCGACTGGGCGGCCTCGACGACATGACGATGAGCATCAACGTGTCGGGACGGCAGCTCGAGTACGACCGGTTCGTGGCCGAGGTGGCGCACGCCCTGGACCACTCGTCCGTCCGGCCCGAGTCGATCGTGCTCGAGATCACCGAGAGCATCTTCATCCGCGACTTCGACGCCACCCTGCGCCGGCTCAACGCTCTGAAAGACCTCGGGGTCCGGCTGGCCATCGACGACTTCGGCACCGGCTTCTCGTCCCTCTTCTCGCTGTCGCACCTGCCGGTCGACGTGGTGAAAGTGGACAAGGCGTTCGTCGACGGCCTGGGGAGCCAGTACGACGCGGTCGTCTCGGCCGTCGTGGGGGTGGGCGACGCCTTCGGGCTGCAGGTCGTGGCCGAGGGTGTCGAGCAGCGCAGCCAGCGCGACCGCCTGGTCGAGCTGGGATGCCGCTACGCCCAGGGCTACTACTTCGCCAAGCCGCTCTCGGTTCCCGACGCCGCGTCCCTCCTGCAGCTCAAGGTCGCCTCCTGACCCCCCGGACACCCGGGAGCGGTGGCCCGGAACGTCCCCATCAGGTCAGGGCCGGATCCCCCACGCCCCCGACCACCGGGCGCTCGGGGCGAGCACCACGAGGTCCTTCCCCGAGCGGAGCGCGTCCGGCGGGCAGGTCATGGGCTCCACGGCCACCGAGCGGCGGGCGCGGTCCGGCCCCAGCGTGTCGCCGGTGAACACCATCACGTAGGGGAACCGCTCGTCCGCCCACAGGACGACCTCGCCCGCCTCGCCCGCCGCGTCGCCCAGGCGCACCTCCGACCGACCGTCGGCGCCCCGCCGGAGGCCGGTGAAGCACGTGTCGAGACGGATGCCGGTCAGCGGCCGGCCGGTGAAGAAGTCGAGCTCGGTGCCGGCGACGGAGTGCTCGGCGACCGGGAGCCCCCGGCCGTCGGTGGCCAGGCGCCGGTCGGCCGGCACGGTGAGCCGCGCCGTGTCGGCATCGCCGCCGGGCACGTGCAGGTAGGGATGGAAACCGACGCCGAACGGTACCGGCGCCGTCCCGGGGTTGGCCGCGGCCGCCGTGACGGTCAGGCCGTCGCGGCCCAGGTGGTAGTCGACCTCGAGCTCCAGCATCCACGGGTAGCCGGGGGTGGGGTGGAGCGTGCAGGCCACCGTCACCCGGTTCTGGGCCTGGGACACCCGGCGCCAGGGCAACCACCGGACGAGCCCGTGGATGGCGTTGTGGTGGGCCGGCTCGTCCAACGGGGCCTGGGCGGACACACCTCCGAACGTGTACTGGCCGTCGGCCAACCGGTTCGGCCACGGGGCCAGGACCTGGCCACGGCCGTCGTGGCACCAGTCGTCGGCTCCGAAGCCGTCGATCACGGCCCGGCCGGCGGCGGCGTAGGAGCGCAGCGTGCCGCCCACCTCGGTGACCACGGCCCGCTGAGATCCGTGGCCGATGACCCACTGTTCGCCCGAAGGGCTGGGACGGGCGGGCGTTCCGGGAGTGGTCGGCAGGGTCATCGCGATCTCGTCTCTGGCCGGTCGCAACCGGCGGGTGCCGGCGGGCAGCCCGGTATGGTAGGCGAGCGGGCGAGAGGCGAACGAACTGAGGACCGCGATGCGCATCCTGGTGACGAACGACGACGGCGTCTTCTCACCCGGCATCGCTGCCCTGGCCGAAGGGATCGCCCGGGTCGCCGGTGACGACCACCAGGTCGTCGTGGTCGCCCCCCTGGCCGACCACAGCGGAGCGAGCGCCGCCGTGGGCGCCGTCTACGAACGGGAGTCCATCCCCTACGAAGCGGTGGAGATCCCCGGGCTCGAGCACGTGCCCACCTTCGGCGTCGACGGGCCGCCCGCCCTGGCCACCATCCTCGCCTGCATCGGCGGCTTCGGTCCCTGCCCGGACATCGTCGTCTCCGGGGTCAACAACGGCGCCAACGTCGGACGCTCCGCGCTCCATTCGGGGACCATCGGTGCCGCGCTGACGGGCGCCCAGTTCGGGCTTCGGGGTCTGGCCGTCTCGACCACCTGGGGATCCGATCCCGTGCCATGGAACGCACCGGTCGCGGTGGCGGCCGGGCTCTTCGACGTGGTAGCTGGCGCTCCCGCCGGCACGGTCTTCAACCTCAACGTCCCCGCCACCTCCCTCGGCGAGATCCGGGGCGTCCGTCATGCCTCCCTCAGCCGGACGGGGCTGATCCGCGCCGTGCGCTCGCACCGGCCCCCCACCGGGCCGGGGCGCATCGGTCCCGCGGCCGACGGCCTCCCGTCTCCGGGAACGGCGGGCGCCATCAGCCTCGCCCTGCGCGATGCCACCACCGAGCCGGTGGCCGGCGACGGCCTCGACCCCGAGTCCGACGCCGCCCTGCTGGCCGCGGGCTGGGCCACCATCACGCCCCTGGTCGGGGTGCGCGAGGACGTGGGAACGGGTGCCGACCTCCTGCCCACCGCCATCGCCGCCGCCACCGCCGTCCTCGACGGCGCACCCGAGCCCGTCTGAGCAGCGGCCCCGGCCGGGCCGCACGGCCTCGGGCCACCCAGCGTCACCCTCGCACGACCCGCTGCGTTCGAATTGCACGGGTGTGACTCCCGCCCTAGGGTGTTGCCACTCGATCAGCGCATGGCTGATGGGGCCACGTGGCAGCGCGGAGGCTGCCACCCGGGCACGGAGGAGTCCCGGCACTGGTGGCACCGGCGTCGAGCACGCCACCCATCGGGTCACCGACGTGTCGGCGACCCCCATGACGGTGATCTGTGCCATGCGAACCTCGATCACGCACGCCAAGCGCCACGAGCGCAGCAACGGAGGGGCCTCACGCTGACAAGCCGAGGGTCTCCCCGTCTGCACCTCGTACGGACCTGTCTGTGAGTCCAGGGCCGGCGCACCCTTCCCGGGCGCGGCCTGCGAGACGAATGCCCCAGAGACGGTTGCCCGCATTCCAAGCCCACCTCGAAGCCCTCCGGGCTTCCGTGACGTTCGAGGAGGCGCACGATGCGCACGCACCGCATGTTCCCGTTGTTCCTAGCCGCCATGGCCGTCGGCGGCATCGCCGCCGCCAGGCCGACCCCGCCGGCTGATCACGCCGGCGCCACCACGTCGCTTGCCATGACCCAACTGGCCGACGCCTCGCTGACGCCGGCCCAGGCGGGCCCCGGCGCCCGGGGCGCCGCCCCCGCCGCCCTCGCCTCGCTGCGTTCGGCGGTCCCCACCACCACGACGACCACGACCACCACGCCACCCACCACCACGACGACCACCACGCCACCCACCACCACCACCGTGCCCCGCCCGGTGCCACGTTCGTCGGTCTCGGCACCACCCGCTCCTCCGGCACCTCCCGCTCCCGCTCCCGCTCCCGCTCCCGCTCCGGCGCCGGCCGCGTCGCCGTCGACGGGCGTGTGGGCCGAGCTGCGGCAGTGCGAGTCCGGCGGGGACTACGCGGAGGACACCGGCAACGGCTACTTCGGCGCCTACCAGTTCGCTCTCAGCACCTGGGAGGGGCTCGGGTACACCGGTCTCCCCAACCAGGCGCCGCCCGCCGTGCAGGACGAGGCGGCGCAGCGCCTCCAGGCCATGCGGGGATGGGGCCAGTGGCCGGCCTGCTCGGCCAAGCTCGGCCTCTGACCCGTCACCGGCCGGACCGCCCTCCGTCCAGGTGGTCGTCGAGCCAGTCGAAGACCACCTGGGCCGAGCGGCGGACGTTGTCGGCCTGGCAGTGCGCGGACACACCTTCGGCGACGGTGAACCGGTGGGTGGTCGCCCCCCCGGGCAGTGCGGCCACGAACGCCTCGAATTGGGCCAGCGGCTCGGGACCCTCCCGCTCCCCCACCAGGGCGAGCACGGGGCAGCCAATGCGGGTCGGTGCGTCTCCCAGCACGTACGCGCCGAGCGCATCGCGCCAGGCATGGAACGACGGCACGCCGAACCTCCGGCAGATGGCCTCGATCCCCCACTGCATCTGGTGCGGCATCAGGTCTTCGGGCACCCCGGTCACGTCCTCGGGGCGCACGTCGTTCACCATGTGGAACACCTCCGGACCGACCCACGCCTCCATGTAGCGGCGCAGGTCGACGACCGGCGGGTCGACGACCAGCGCGGCGAACCGGTGGGCGGCGGCGGCACGGGCGGCGAAATAGCCGCCGAAGCTCTGGCCGACCAGGGCGACCCGGTCAGGGTCGATGCCGTCCCTCGTTCCCAGGTACGCCACGACGGCGCCCACGGGCACCTCGTAGTCGGGCCGGAACGTCAGCTCGGGGAACCGCCGTAGGCAGCCGGGCTGCCCGGGACCGTCGACGACGAGGACGTTCCATCCCCGTTCCGAACCGGGCACGGCGTAGTGGAAGTAGAGCTCCTCGGCGCTGGAGTCAAAGCCGCCCACCGCCACCAGGGTGGGGGCGCCGGGGGCGCCGGCGGACACCAGGTAGCCGGGGATCGCACCCGTGTCGAACGGGATGTCCACCACGTCGACCCACGGCGTGCCGTGGGCGGCGGCGTCGACGAAGCACGCCCGGGACCGGTCACCGAGCTGGGCGCCGACGGCGGCACCGGCGTAGTACTCGGCCGTCCGGTAGTAGGTCGACGCCCGGAGGAGGTGGTCGCGTCCGCTCACCGCGTGGCCGGCGGCCAGGCACGCCCGGCCTTCCGACTCCACCTGCGCGGCCAGCGAGCCGAAGGCTCGGGCCCAGCTCTCGGGGCTGCCGTCGGCGATCTCGGCCGCGGCCGCCAGGCACTCCCCCACGGTCGACCCGCCGTAGGCGGCGACCCCGAGTGCCCGCACCAGCTGGTAGTCGAACTCCGCGTCGCGGAATCCCTCGATCGGCGTCGCGTTGCGCACGATGGGCGAATCGTCGAAGGCCACGCCGAAGTGTGGTCGACCGGACCGGACCGGTCCAGTCGGAGCCGGCACCCTCCGCGCCGGATCGTGGTCGCCGTTGCACTGTCGGTGAGCTATTTCGCGCGGTGGGTCGTCACATCTGGCCGTCCCGGCGTCTACCGTAGGGAGGATGAGTGCACGGGGTCAGAGGGGGTACGCCTCACCGGCGCCCCCCTACGAAGTAGGGACGTTCGTCGACGGCGACACCGAGCTCGCCTACGAACTGCACGGCACCGGGGACCGGGTCCTCGTGTTCCTGCACGGGATCCTGCTCGACGCCAACATGAACCGCCGCCTGGCCGTCGACCTGGCGGCTGCCGGCAACCGCGTCGTCCTCCTCGACCTGCCGGGCCACGGGCGCTCGGAGAAGCCCCGCCGGGCATCGGCCCACCGCATGGACACCTACGCCGGGCACGTCGTTGCCCTCCTCGACCACCTGGGCGTGGAGCGGGCCGTGGTGGGAGGCGTCTCCCTCGGGGCCAACGTCAGCCTCATGGTGGCAGCGCAGGCGCCGCAACGGGTCCAGGGCCTGGTGGTGGAGATGCCGGTCCTCGAGTGGGCCGTGCCGGCGGCGGCCGTCACCTTCGTCCCCATGCTGATGGCCGTGCACTTCGCCCGCTCCGCCGTCAGGGTCGCTGCCCAGGTGATCCGCCGCCTCCCCCGCACCGGCGTCGGACCCCTCGACTCCGTCATCAATTCCCTGGCCAACGACCCCGTCGAGACGGCCGCCGTCCTGCACGGGATCCTGGCCGGTCCCATCGCCCCCACGGTGGCCGAGCGCCGGGCCATGTCCATGCCGACGCTGGTCATCGGCCACCGCGTGGACCGCATCCACCCGTTCGCCGATGCCGAGCAGCTGGCGCAGCGGCTGCCCAACGCCAGACTCGTCGAGGCGACCTCCGTTCTCGAGCTCCGCTTCCGACCGGACCGGCTCACCGGCGAGATCGCGGCGTTCCTGGACCAGGCGTGGGCCGTCCGGCGTCCGCGCCGCCGGGCCGGCTGACCGGCCACTCAGCCGTCGTCCGGCGGGCTCCGGCGCTCCCGTTTGCGCTCGGACCGGTGGCGCTTCTCGGCCAGGCGCCGCTCCTGAGCGCTCCGGCCCGGCGCCGTCGGTCGGCGGGGCCGCTCCACCCGCAGGGCGGCCGACATCCGGGCGGCGAAGCGCTCCACGGCGAGGGCGCGGTTGCGGGTCTGCGACCGCTCGTCGTCGACCACGACCCGGACTTCCGGCCCGAACCGCTCGAGCAGGCGGGCCCGCTGCCGTGGCCCCAGGCTGGGCGACCCGGCAACGTCGAAGCGGAGCTCGACCCTGGTCGACGACCGGTTGGCATGCTGCCCTCCCGGTCCCCCCGAGGGGCCGAAGCGGAACCGCAGCTCACCCGGGGGGATGACCAGCGTGGCCGTGATCCGGACGGGGTCGCCGCCCGCCGCCGTCACGGTGCCAGGGCTCCCGGCGGCTCGTCGACCACCGGGTTCTCCAGGACCCCGATCCCGTCGATCCCCACGGCGACGGTGTCGCCGGGCCGCAACCACCGCGGCTCGTCCTCCGCGGCCGCCACGCCCGCCGGCGTCCCGGTGGAGAGCACCATCCCCGGCACCAGGGTGAACGCCGCCGACAGGTGGGCGATCAGCGCCGCGCACCCGTGGATCATCCCGCCGGTCGACGCGTGCTGGCGGACCTCCCCGTTGACCCAGGTGGTGAGGGAGAGGGCCTGGGGGTCGCCCACCTCGTCGGGGGTGACCACCCATGGGCCCATGGGACCGTGGGTGTCGAAGCTCTTGCCGAGTATCATCGTCGGCGAGCGGCGCTGCCAGTCACGCACGCTCACGTCGTTGACCACGGTGAACCCGGCCACCACCTCGAGGGCGCGCGCCGCAGGCACGTGACGGCACCTGGTGCCGATCACCATGGCCAGCTCCCCCTCGTAGTCCACCTCGACCGAGACCCGAGGCACCCAGATCGGCGCGCCGGGCCCGACGACACAGGTCGGCTGCTTGGAGAACCAGCGCTGCTCCGCGGGCGGCTCCGTCCCAAGCTCCGCCGCGTGTGCCCCGTAGTTGCGGGCGATGGCGAGGAACGACGGAGGGCGGGGCACCGGCGCGAGCAGCTCGACCTCGTCCAGTGCGAAGCGACGAGCCCGCCCGGAGGGCGCACCCCGGGCCGCCTCCAGGGCACCGGGACCTGCGGCCACCAGCGTGGCCAGGTCGTCGGGTAACCCCACCAGCGGGTCGGTCAGGTCGACGACCTCGTCCCCGACCACCACGCCGGTCCGGCGCCGGCGCTCTCGGGCGAAGGTGGCCAGTCGCATGCGACGACGCTACGCGCCCAACGGCCCGGCCGCGAGACCGACCACGCAGGCAGGCGGCCGCGGGGGCGGTAGCGTCGCCGGTGATGACCGGGACACCCGCCGTCGGCGGTGCCGCCACCGGCGAGGGAGCGCACCAGGGGACCGTGGTGGTCGCCCTCGGCGAGCCCGCCGACCTTCCGGTCCGCCTGGCCCGCCTGCATGCCGGCCTGCCGACGGGGACCGGGATCGAGGTGGCGCCGGGGGACGCCGACGTGCCGGTACCCCTCCCCGACCTGTTGACGGGTGGCGGCTTCGCGCCGGTGGGGCCGACGCTCTCGGGTGGCGTGCGCGGCACCCGTGCCCATTCGCTCGCAGATACCGTCGGGCCAGGCATGCGCCTCGTGGTCTGCGGCCTCAACCCGAGCCCCGCCGCCGCACGCACCGGCGTCGGCTTCGCCCACCCGGGCAACCGCTTCTGGACCGCGGCACGGGCAGCGGGGGTCGTCACCGCCGACCGTGACCCCTTCCACGCCCTCGACGTCGACGGTGTGGGCATGACCGACCTGGTGAAGCGGACGACCCGGGCCGCCGGCGAGCTCGGGGCCGGCGAGTACCGTGCCGGTGTGCATCGCCTGGTGCGCCTGGTCGCCTGGCTCGCTCCCGGGGCCGTGTGTTTCGTGGGACTCGCCGGCTGGCGCGCCGCCGTCGACCCCTCGGCACGGGCCGGCCTCCAACCGGGCCTGTTCGGAGGACGTCCGGTCTACGTCATGCCCTCGACCAGTGGTGCCAACGCCCGGACGTCGGCCACCGAGTTGACCGCCCACCTGCGCCGTGCGGCCGAGTTGGCGGGCCGGGTGCCGGCTCGGTGATCCGGACCGGTCACCGGCCGTCCGGGGTGCCGCTCCGGCTCGTCTACGACGGCCGCTGCGGCTTCTGCACGCGTGCGGCCACGTGGATCGGTGCGCGGGCCCGGGGGCGGGTGGTGATCGTCCCCTCCCAGCAGCTGGACGACGACGCCCTCGACGGGCTGGGCCTGACACGGTCCGACGTCGACGGCGCCGCCTGGTCCATCCGCCCGGACGGGACCTGCCGGCGCGGCCACCTTGCCGTCGCCGACGCCCTCCGGGCAGCACCCGGCTGGCCCCGGGTGGTGGGCTCGGCGATCCTGGTGCCCCCGCTGCGGTGGTTGGCCGTTCCCGGCTACGCGGCGGTCGTGCGATGGCGGCGCCTCATTCCCGGCCCACCGGGGGGCGGGCCCGGCACCGGGACGTGACGCCAGGCGGGCAGGAAGAAGGGCGGGCCGCTCAACCCGGGACGCTCCCGGCGGGGACGGTCCAGGTGACATGGTCGAGGAAGAACCAGGAGAACTCGACACTGGTGGGGGTGGTGCCCGACGCCGGCGTGAACGTCACCCACCCCTCGGCGCAAGCGCCCGCCGGCACGGTACCCGAAGCGCCAATCGACGGCGTCCTGGCGTCGACGGCTGCCGGCTGCACGGTCGAGCCGTCGGACGACTGCAGGGACAGGCCCGACCGGAGAAGGACCGTGGACGCACCGCCCGAGACGGCGCATGCCCGGACGTCGACCGCCACGAATTGGTGGCCGAAGCCGGGGCCGGGCTGGAGATCCGCAGACGGGACCACCTGGACCGACGTCACCGCGATGGACGACAGGCCGCCGGCGAGGTTGGCGTCGAGGTGGACGACCGAGCCCACCGGCACGGTCACGTGCGTCCTGGCGTTGTTCACGAACATCACGGCGGTGACGACGATGGCGGTGGTCACCAGGATCCCGAGCGCGCCGACCACCGTCCCGGCGATGGCGATCCCCTTGCCGCCCAGCCGGCCCTGCTCCTTCGAGATCCGGGACAGGGCGACGATCCCGAAGATCAACCCGAGGAGCGAGCCGAGGCCGCCGATCCACAGTACGGCCAGGACGAGGGAGGCGATGGCGAACCCGCTGGTCCGCTGGGGGGCGTACCCGACCGCCCCGTAGGGGCCCGGTGGGTAGCCGGTGGGAGGCGGGTAACCCGGGGGCGGAGAGCCCGGCGGCGGAGAGCCGGTGGAGGGTGGGTAACCCGGGGGTGGGTAACCCGGGGGTGGGTAACCCGGGGGTGGGTAACCCGGCGGCGGAGAGCCGGTGGGCGGTGGGTAACCCGGGGGCGGATAGCTGCCAGGCGGTGGGTCGCCCGCCGGCGCGGCGCCGACGGGAACTGGCTGCCCGGCAAGGCCAGACCGATCGGGCTGACCTTGCTCCGCCGGGGGCTGGGCATCGCTCACGGGAGCGAGCCTACCCATCCGCGTCTCGCCACCATGGCCCGCTCACGCCCTCGGCGGCGGCACCTGGCGACGATGCCGACGCGCTCGGATCCGGATCCCGCCCCCACCCGGAATTCGGCCGCCTCGATGACCATGGACTGCTGTGGGACGGCGGCACACGCGGTGCCCGGCGCGCCGCCACCCGACCGGGCCGGGGAATCGCCCGCTGCCAGACGGCGTTGCAGTGCCTGGCGGGCGAGACAGGGCGCATCGGAAAGGAGCGCGCATGCTGGTGGAGGTGTGGTCGGACGTGGTCTGCCCGTGGTGCTACCTGGGCAAGCGCCACCTCGAGGCGGCCCTCGGTGAGTTCGCGCATGCGGAGGACACCATCGTCGTATGGCGGAGCTTCGAGCTCGATCCCCACGCGCCCCGCCGAATCGAGGGCTCGCTCCAGGACCTGATCGCCCGGAAGTACGGGATGACGCCCGAGCAGGCCGCTGCCGGGAACGCCAGGCTGACCGCACTGGCCGCCCAGGTGGGCCTTCCCTACCGCCTGGACGACGTGAAGGTCGGGAACAGCTTCGATGCCCACCGGCTCATCCACCTGGCCGGCACCCACGACCTGGCGCCGGTGGCGAAGGAACGGTTCCTGGCCGCCTACTTCACCGAGGGAGCCGCCATCGGCGACCCCGAGGTGCTGGCCCGCCTGGCCGCGGACACCGGCCTCGATGCCGGCGAGGTCCGTTCGGTCCTGGACGGCGACGCCTTCGCCGAGGACGTGCGGGCCGACGAGCGGCGGGCCGCCGAGCTCGGTATCTCGGGTGTTCCCTTCTTCGTCGTGGACGGCCGGTGGGGCATCTCGGGTGCCCAGCCCGCCGACACCATCCGCCGAGTGCTCGACCAGGCCTGGGCGGAGCAGGTGCCCGACGGCCGTGACAGTGCCCGTGGCTCCGGCGGGTTCGGGGGCGGAGACGAGGCCGGCGCGAGCTGAACAGCCCGCAGGGCTGCAGCGGCCGCGCTCACGAGGGGCGGCGGCCAGGTGGGCCGGTGGCTCACACGGGGACGAACCTTCCCCGCTCGAGGTAGGCGTCAGCGCCCACCAGTTCCTCGCTCATCGCCTGCTGTGCCACCGCCGGGTCGTCGCAGGTGGCTACGGCCCGGACGCCGTCGGGCGTGTCCGCCACCACCACCGTGCGCGCCGGCACGCCGTCGACCGGCGTCACGGTGTACATCGCCACCTTCCCCGGACCGGCATACGCGTCGAGGGTGTCGTAGGCGGGCCGGACGCCGGTGGTCGCGGCCGCCGGGTCGGCCAGGTCGGCCACGAGTGCGGGCCGGACCGGCGGGGTGCCGCCCCATACGCCGATACCGGGTTTGGTCAGCAACCCGCTCACCGTCGTCACCAGGCCGAGGGCGCCGGGCTCCGCCCGCAGCCTCGGGACCACGGCGGCGAGGGCCTGGTAGGTGAAGTTGTTGAACGGCCCACCGGCGAACGTCATGCCACCGGTCACCGTCGGAGTCCCTCCCGGGTCGAGCTCCAACTCGCGCTGCTGGACCCGGACCGCCGCCGGGAAGCAGCTGTAGACCTCGGTCACCTCGACGTCGGCCAGCCGACGGCCCACATGGGCGGCTGCCGCACGGCCCAGGAGCTCCATGGCCGGCCACCGCCACGGTTGCGCACGGCGCACGAGGGGCACGGCGTGGCTCGACTCCAGCCCCACCAGCGGGAACACCCACCGATCGCGTGGCACGCCGGCGCGCTCGGCGGCCTCGGCCGAGCACACGAGGAGGGCGGCGGCCTGGTCGACCCCCCACCGCGTGGCGTGCCACGCGTTGTACGGGAAGGCGAGGAGCCGGTTCCCCGGGGCCGGCATGCCGATCTCCGACGCCGACATGGGCCTGGCGAAGGCGGCTGCCGGGTTCGATACCGCCACCCGGTTGAACCGGGACCAGAGGCTGTCGATCTCCGTCCGGTGGGCGCTGATCGACGCACCCTCCGCTGCCCGCAGGGCGCTGTCGATCATGGCGTACTGCACCACGGGCTCCCACAGGCCGGTGGCCACCTCCACCGGGTCCACCACCGGGCCCGGCCGGCGGTGGAGCTCGTCGGGCACGGCGCCGGGTTGGTCTGTCTCGCCGGCACTGGCTCCCGCACGCCGGGCGGCGTCCGCCCGGGCCTTGGCTTCGCCCCCTACGATCACCGCCACGTCCGACCGACCGGCGGCCACGGCGGCCAGGGCCGCGCTCACCAGTGTCTGCTGCGGGACACCCACCTCGACGAGGTGGGTGCGGGCACCCCGTGCCCCCACCGCCGCGGCCACCAGGCGGGCCGGATCCGGGTAGGACCAGGTGCCCTGGGGGACGGCGATCCGGTCGGCCCGCGACGCCAGGCCGGGAACGCCGGCGTCCGCCGCCGCGGCCAGCACCGCCGCCGCCATCAGGTCCGTCGCCTCGTCCGCGCCCGAGCCGGTAGCGGTCCCCACGCCGACCAGGACCGGCGTGCGTGCGCCGACCGGACCGGTCACGATGGGGTCGCGTCGGCAGCACCGGTGCCGGCAGCCCCGTCGGCGCCGGTACCGGTGGGCCGATCCACGATCCCCCGGCGGGCCCGCAGCAACGCGCCGAGCTGGCGCCACGTCACCGCCTCGGCTCCCAGCTCGATGGCCCGGCGCCTCACGTGCTCGGGGACGTCGTAGTGGCCCCGATGAGGGTGGCGGTGGTCGGACTGGAACCAGGCCCGCCGGAGGCCCAACCGCTCGGCGAACCGGTGCAGTTCCTCCTCACCGTCGGCGATCAGGTGCGACCAGCGGCTCGTGACGGGGCCCAGCTCGGCGCGCTGGCGCCAGTCGTCGACGTAGACGGCCATCCCCCCGGTCCCCGACCTGTCCGGTCAGCCGGCGCAGCCGGGGCCTGCCGTCGGTACACGAGCCCCGGTGCTCACTTGATGCCGGGGACTCGCCGGAGCAGCCGGAGGGCGTGGTTCATGACCGAGGCGTACCGGGCCGCCGACAGGTAGGGCGGCGGCGCGATGGGCATGCCCCGCTGCACCGCGATGGTCTGCGGTTCCGTGTACTTGAGGATCCCGTGCTCGCCGTGGCGGCGACCGACACCCGACTGCTTGAAGCCGCCCATCGGCGCGTCCATCGACGCCCAGGCGGCGGCGTAGCCCTCGTTCACGTTGACCGTGCCCGCCTGCAGCCGGGCGGCCACCCGCTGGCCCCGGCCGGTGTCGGATGTCCACACGCTGAAGTTGAGGCCGTAGTCGCTGTCGTTGGCCCGCTCGATCGCCTCGTCCTCGGTCTCCACCCGGTAGAGGGAGACGACGGGGCCGAACGTCTCGCTACGGCACAGGGTCATCTCGTCGGACACGTCGGCCAGGACGGTCGGCTCGTAGAAGTAGGGGCCGATGTCGGGCCGGGCCTTGCCGCCGGCCAGCACCGTGGCACCGTGCCCCACGGCGTCGTCGACGTGCTTCTCCACCGTGGCCAGCTGGTTGGCCGATGCCAACGACCCGATGTCGGCGTCGTAGTCGAAGCCGGCCGACAGCCGGAGTGCCGCCGTCTCGCTGACGAACCTGTCGACGAACCGGTCCCAGATGGGTGCGGCGACGTAGATCCGCTCCATCGAGATGCACAACTGGCCGGTGTTCGAGAACGAGGCACGGATGGCACCCGGCACCGCCTTCTTCAGGTCGGCGTCCGCCAGGACCAGCAGCGCGTTCTTTCCTCCGAGCTCCATCGAGTAGTCGATGAGGCGCTGGGCGGCCTGGACGGCGACCGTGCGGCCGACCGCCGTGGACCCGGTGAACATCACGAAGTCGGACGCCTCGACAATGGGGGTCCCGAGCTCGGAGCCGGCACCCGTGACGACCTGGAGGACGCCCTCGGGCAGCCCCGCCTCGGACAGCAGCTCGGCTGCCCACAGCGCCGAGTACGGCGTCCGCTGGTCCGGCTTGGTGACCACTGCGTTCCCTGCCAACAGGGCGGGGATGGCGTCGCTGATACCCAGGGTGAGCGGGTAGTTCCAGGGCGAGATGATTCCCACGACGCCCTTGGGATGGTGGTGCTCCCAGGTCTCGGTCAGGCCGGGGATGGCACCCTGTCGCCGGTCGGGCCGGAGGGCGTGCTCTGCGGTGTGGGCGTAGTAGCGGCTGCACAGCGCAACGTCCAGGACCTCTTCGAACGCATGCCGACGGGCCTTGCCGCTCTCCAGCTGGATCAGGTCGAGGACCTCTTCCTGGCGGTCGAGGACCAGGTCGTGCAGACGCAGGAACACGGCCGTCCGGTCCGAGATGGGCGTGTCGGCCCACGCCCGCTGAGCCGACCTGGCGCGGGCGAAGGCCTCGGCCACGTCCTCGGCCGTCCCCCGGGGCACCGAGCCGATGGGCTGGCCGGTGAACGGGGCCTCGACGACAAGGGGTTCTCGCTCGCCCGTCACCACGGCCCGGCCAGCGAGGGCGTCGAGCCGCGCCCGGTCGAAGTGCTGGTCGGGCAGGCTCCGGAGCGCCGACGTTCCTGCGTTGGTTCCGCTCTCGGTGGACATGGGACCCTCCCTCGCTGCGCTGTGGGACCGGCACGCCGGGTGCAGTCCGCCACCGGGCCCACTGCGTGACGGCCTCTCCGTGTTGCGGTCCGTCCGGCACCGTGGCGGCCGGACCGTGCCCTCCAGGCTAACCACTTCCCGCCGGGGCGCGTCCGGCAGCCGCCCGAACCTGACGCCCGGCCGGCAGCGCCACCGGTCCCCTCCCACCGGTCCCCTCCCACCGGTCCCCTCCCACCGGTCCCCGGCGCCACCCGGCACCGGGGATCGCCGTCCCCCGCCGACCTGCCTGCCAAGCTTCCAGGATGGCGAAGCTCTTCGACTACCAGCCCCACCCGCACATCGCCCACCGCGAGGCGTCAGGGCCCCCGAAGGTGCGCGACGCGGCCCGAGCGGTCCACGGCACGTCCGCCGTCGGGCGGTTCAACGCCGCGCTCGGGCTGAAGGTCACCGTGGTGGTGGGCACGATGTGGGCCGCCTACCTCTTCACGTTGATCGCCCTCGTCAGCGCACCGTCTGCCTTCAAGACAGGTGACTCCCTCATCATCGTGGCGTGGATCGCCCAGACCTTCCTCCAGCTCGTGCTCCTGCCGATCATCATCGTGGGCCAGAACATCCAGGCGACGTCGGCCGACGCACAGGGCCACGTCAAAGTCCGGAGGTTGACCTCCTGACCTGGTAGTCCGTCTCTCGATTGGCGAACCCTTCGACTGCCGTGGTAGCTGTACCTCCGTGCCGGAGCGCTTCGAGACATCCCAGGGACTC
>JAJZAC010000052.1 GCA_021799615.1 Actinomycetes bacterium | reverse complement strand
TGGCGGACGACCTGGGCCTGCCCGAGCGCTCCATGGGCATGAGCGACGACTTCGAGATCGCCCTCGAAGCCGGATCGACGATCGTCCGCCTCGGCCGCTCGTTGTTCGGCGAGCGGCCGCCGCGCCGCGCCGGCCCCGGGGTGTCGGCGTGACCTCGCCGGGCCGGCCGGTCATCCTGCACGGCGGGCCGTCCGGGGGGTACACCCCGGACCGGAGTGGGAGACAGTACGCTAGGGGCCGGAGGGTGTGATGGCTTCGTTCATGAAGAAGACCATGGCCTACCTCGGCCTGGTGGATGACGACTACGACGACTACGACGACTACGACACTCGTGGTCCGGCGGCGATGGCTCGCGTGTCCCAGCGGGCACCGGTCGAGGACGTCGAGCCCCCGGGTCCGGCCAATCGGATCCGGGCCTTGGGCAGGGAGGACGTCACGCCGGTGGCCATGACGCCCTCCGGTTCGGCGGTGAGCGCCCGCCCGGCGACCGTGCGACCGCTGACCGCCGAGCCGACCACCGCCCGGGTGCACGTGGTGGCGCCGGCTCGTTTCGCCGACGCCCAAGAGATCGGCATGCGGCTCAAGGACAACCAACCCGTCATCGTGAACCTGCAGCACGCCGACCGGGACCTTCAGCGGAGGATGATCGACTTCTGCAGCGGCGTCACGTATGCCCTCTCGGGCGGTATGGAGCGGGTCGCCGACGAGGTTTTCCTGCTCACGCCTTCGAACGTGAAGGTCTCCGACGAGGAACGCCAGCGCCTGCAAGAGCGCGGCCTCGTCAATCCCTGAGAAACCCTGAGCGCCTCACCTGTGCTCCGCATCATCGCCTATCTCGTCGAGTTGTACGTCCTGGCCATGTTCGCCTACGCCATCATGAGCTGGGTACGGATCCCGTGGGACTCGCCGTGGGCGCGGGTGCAGCGGGCGCTCGGCCGCGTGATCGACCCCGTGCTCGCCCCGGTGCGGCGTGTCATCCCGCCGATCGGGGGGTTCGACCTCTCGTTCCTGGTCGTCCTCCTCGTCATCGAGATCGTCATCCTTCCCCTGCTCTCCCGCTGACGCAGCCGGTGCCGGCTGGCTGAGCGGTCCGGGACCGGCCGTCTCGGATCGACCGGGCCCGGTCCGGGCATCTCCGTCCGCACCACCGGTCCGGGGGTACGATGGCCGCCATGGATGCATCCCAGAACGCGCTCGACTCCCTCCGGACCGTCGAATTCCGCGAGACGCTGAAGGGCTATCACCGGGACGACGTCGACGAGTACCTGGAGCGGGCCGCGGTCGAGGCCGAGGGCCTCCAGGAGCAGCTTCGCCAGGCGGGGGAGCGCCTCCGCCAGGCGGGGGAGCGGATCGCCCAGCTCGAGGCTGCGCTCGAGCAGCGCCCCGAGCAGGTGAGCCCGGCCGAGTCGGCTGTCAACGACGAGACGCTCCAACGGACGCTCCTGCTGGCCCAGCAGTTCGTCGACCAGACCAAGGCGGATGCCGAGGCACGGGCCCACAAGCTGGTCGCCGACGCCGAGGAGCAGGCCCACAACCTGACGACCGAGGCCGAGGCCTCGGCGGCCCGGATCGCGGCCGAGGCCGAGCGCAAGCTGCGTGAGGAGATCGAACGGCTGGACGGGATCCGGACCCAGCTGTCGTCGGACGTCGAGTCGATGGCCCGCCATCTCGAGAGCGAGCGCAGCCGCCTCCGTAGCGCGCTTACCGAGGTGATCAGCTGGGTCGACGACAACCTGAAGCCGGTGGGGAGCCTGTCCGGTCAGCGTTCTGGCGCAGGCACGCCGTCTGCCCGGCCGGCCGGCAGCACGCCGGCCCGGCCGACGCCGGCGGGGTCGGCCCCGGTTCGGGCCGCCAACGGTCCCGCCGATCCGGCGCAGGTCCGGCCGACGGGGACGGCGGCGCAATAACCGGGTGCCGCACCGCGTGCGGCGCACGGCACCCCGCGCTCGTCGAGCGTGGCTCGGGGGGCCGGTGCGGTCCGAGGGGCGCGTGCGGCGGAGTGGCTGGCACGACGGGGCTGGTTCACGCGCGAGCCGGGCCTCAGGCAGGGCGGATTGCGGTGCAGGCCGCCGCGGGCTAACGTCGCCGGCTCATCGGAGTTCGGGCCTGCTCCCGCCGTTGCGGCGCCGCCGTAGCGAGCAGGGGTGGGATCCGGGAGGAGGACAACGTGACGGCAGCGAAGAAGGCGGCCCCGGCCAAGAAGTCCGCTCCGGCCAAGCGGGCGGCTCCGGTGGCTGCTTCCGGGCGGGCATCGTCTGGCGGGAGGAGCAGTATCGGCGGGGCGGCTTCGACTGCTGCGTCCCGGACCCCGGCGAAGAAGGTCGCCGTTGCCACCAAGGCGGCCCCGGCGAAGAAGGGCGCGTCGCCGGCCACCAAGGCCCCGGCGAAGAAGGCCGCCGCTGCCACCAAGGCCCCGGCGAAGAAGGTCGCCGCTGCCACCAAGGCCCCGGCGAAGAAGGTCGCCGCTGCCACCAAGGCCCCGGCGAAGAAGGTCGCCGCTGCCACCAAGGCCCCGGCGAAGCACGTGCCTCCGGCCACGAAGGCGGCTCCACCCACCAAGGCCGTGCCGGCGAAGAAGGCACCGGCAGCGCCGGCGGCCAAGCCCGACCCCACCAAGCGCTCGCCGGCGCGCCGTGCACCTGCCGGCCCCTACGCCGACGACCCGAAGTTCCTCGAGGAGCAGCGGATCCTCCTGCTGGAGGAGCGGGCCGTCTACCAGGGACAGGCGGAGGACCTGCGGGCGGAGGCGGACTCGCTGGCGCTGGAGCGCGAGCCAGGCGACGTGCAGTTCGACGAGGAGTCGGGAGAGGGCGGGACGGTCGCTGTCGACCGTGAGCGCGATCTCGCCCTATCCGCTCAGGCCCTGGCTGCCGTCGAGGAGATCGACGACGCGCTGGCGAAGATCGACCGCAAGACCTACGGGGCCTGCGAACGGTGCCACGAACCGATCCCCAAGGCCCGTCTCCGGGCCCTGCCCTATGCCAGGCTGTGTGTGGCATGCAAGAGCGGGGGACTCTCACGGCGCTGAACGAGGAGGCCTCTCCGCCTCACGCACCGGTGAGACCGGAGCGACGGCGGCTCGAACCCGCCGCGGCACGGTTGGCGGTGGCGGCGGCTGTCGCCGGCGTCGTGGTGGCGGTAGACCAGTTCACGAAGCAGCTGGCGGTGGACCGCCTGGCCGGACGTACGATCCACGTGGCCGGCCCGCTCGACCTCACGCTGGAGCGCAACACCGGCTCTGCATTCAGCCTGTTCCAGGGGCATGCGGCGGTGTTGGTGGTGGTGGCGGCCGGACTGGTCGGGTTCCTGGTGTGGGGCGTGGTCCGGTCCTCGAGCCCCGGACGGGTGGTCGCTCTCGGCGCCGTCATCGGCGGGGCACTGGGCAACGTCGTCGATCGCCTGACGCGGGGCGACCACGGCGCCGTTGTGGACTTTGTCGAGCTCCACTTCTGGCCGACCTTCAACCTGGCCGATGCCAGCATCGTCCTCGGATGCGTGGCCCTCGCCGTCTCCCTCTTCTGGGACCGCCCTCGGTCGCCGTCGAGGCGACCATGACGGGTGGCGAACGCGGCCACTCCGGAGCCGGTACCGGGGACGCGGCGTCGGAGGATGGGGGCCTCGGCATCGACGGCGCCGGTCGGGCCGCCGGTCGACTCGACGTCGTCGTCCCCGCCAGTCTCGACGGGATGCGCGTCGACCGGGTGGTCGCCCTGGTCGCCGACCTGCCTCGGTCCACGGTGGGCGAGCTCGTGGCCAGCGGGATGGTCCACGTCGACGGCGTGCCGGTGACGGTCCGGAGCCGGCCGGTGGTGGCGGGACAGGCGCTCGCCATCGACGTTCCCGCCAGCGGCGGTGACGAACGACCGGAGCCCGATGGTTCGGTGGCGTTCCTCGTCGTCCATGCCGACGACGCCGTGATCGTGGTGGACAAACCTGCCGGCCTGGTCGTGCACCCGGGGCACGGGAACCCCACCGGGACGCTGGTGAACGGGCTGCTGGCCAGGTTCCCGGACCTGGCGGACTGGGAGCCCCCTGCCTACCGGGGGCGGGTCCCGGCCGATGCCCTGCTACGTCCGGGCATCGTCCATCGGTTGGACCGTGACACGTCCGGGCTCCTTGTGGTGGCCCGCACGGCCGAGGCCTACCGGTCGCTCGCGTCCCAGCTGGCCGACCGAAGGATGGAACGCCGCTACGTGGCCCTGGTGCAGGGGGCACCGGACTCGGACCGCGGCATCGTCGATGCTCCGATCGGGCGTTCGGCGACGTCCCCCACGCGGATGGCGGTCGCCGCCGGGGGCCGCCCCGCCCGTACCCACTACGAGGTGGTCCGGAGGTTCGGGGACGGGTCGGGCCCGACACTCGTTCACCTGGCGTTGGAAACCGGCCGGACCCACCAGATCCGGGTCCATCTCGCCGCCATCGGCCATCCCGTCGTCGGCGACCCGGTCTACGGCCGGGGTAGCGATCCCCCGGGGACCCCCCGGCTGTGCCTGCATGCCACCTCGTTGGCGTTCGACCACCCACGCTCGGGCGACCGTGTCCGGTGGGAGTCGCCGCTGCCCGCCGACATCGCTTCGTTCGTCCGCCGGATCGAGGGCGGATCCGGCGACTCTGGCGCCGGAGGCGGCGGTGGCCCCGGCCCCGGCGCCGGCCCTGGCTGAGCGGGACCTCCCACGTGCCGAGGGCGGATCGGGTCCGCCGCCCGAGGCGGCCGGTCGCCTCAGGCGGCCCGGTGGGCCGCTTCGAGCGCGCTGCTCGCGGCCAGGATCTCCAACGCCTCCGCCTCGGCCTGGCGCACCTTCCGCACGCCGACTCCCAGCCGCTCCGCCGTCGTCTGCAACGAGGCCGGATCGGCGCCGCCGAACCCGAAACGATGGCGGATCACGTCACGCTGGAGGTCCGAGAGCAGTTCGACGGCCTGGCGGACCTGGTCGAGGGTGAGCTCGGTGGCGATCTCTTCCTCGAACGCGGCAGCGTCGGTGGTCACCAGGTCGCCCAGCGTGGACGTGGAGTCCGTGGTCGCCGGCTGGTCGAGGCTGGCGACCACGCGGGCAGCCGTCTGCAGGTCGGCCCGCTCACGGGACGTGGTCCCCGACAGCTCGTCGAGCTCCTCGTCGGTCGGCTCCCGCTGGAGGGTGGACGACAGCTCCCAGCTGGCGGCGTCGACGTGCTGGGCCCGCTCGGCCACCTCCATCGGCAGGCGGATCGTCCGCCCGTGCTGCTGGACGGCACGCTGCAACGCCTGGCGGATCCACCAGGTGGCATAGGTCGAGAACCGGAACCCGCGTTCCCAGTCGAACTTGTCGACGGCCCGCATCAGCCCGAACGTGCCCTCTTGGACGAGGTCGGTCATGTCGACGCCCCGGTCCTGGTAGCGGCGGGCCCAGTGCACCACCAACCGGAGGTTGGCGGCGATCATCTCCTGGCGTGCCGCCTGGTCACCGGCGGCCACCCGCTTGGCCAGGGCGGTCTGCGCCTCGTGGTCCGGGAGCGGATGGAGGTCGAGGTCCCGGAGGAAGAGGCCCAGGCTGTCGGCGTCGCTGCCGCGTGACCGTCCAGCAGACGTACCGCCTGCCTTCGTTCGCTGCATCGTGTCGCTGGTCGGCATGATTCTCCTCACCGTCGTTCGTACCGTCCGTGACAGATCCAACACCACGGCTGTCTCGTCCATTCCCCTGACGGCCGCTCCCCGGCGCCGGCCGCTCCCCGGCGACGGCCTTGCCGAACGACCGCCGGGCATGGTCGTCTGGACGGATGACGGAGCACGGGAACCAGGTCGGCGCGGCACCAGGGTGCGGAGGTCCGGAACCGGGACCGGCGGTGCCGGAGCTCCCGGCCAGGTGCCTGCTCGTCCGTCACGGCGAGACGGCCTGGAGCCGATCGGGTCGCCACACGGGGAGGACGGACGTGCCCCTCACTGCGGCGGGTCGGGTACAGGCGGCTGCGCTCGGCCGCCGCCTGGCCGAGGTGCTGGCCGGGGCGCCGCCCGCCGTGGTGCTCACCAGCCCCCGGTCGCGTGCGGTGGACACCAGCGCGCTGGCCGGTCTGGGCGCCGCCACGGTGACGGACGACCTCGCCGAGTGGGACTACGGGACCTACGAGGGACGCACGACGGCGGAGATCGTCGCCGAGCGGCCGGGCTGGAGCCTGTTCGCCGACGGCGCTCCCGGCGGCGAGACGGCTGACCAGGTCGGTGCACGCGTGGACCGGGTACTCGCCGGGCTCCGGCAGGTCGACGGTACCGTGGTGTGCGTTGCACATGCCCACCTCTTGCGGGTGTTCGCCGCCCGGTGGGTCGGTGCGCCCGCTCGATGGGGCCAGGCACTCGTGCTGGCCCCCGCCTCGATCAGCCAGCTCGGGTGGGAGCACGGGCAGCCCGTGATCTGCACCTGGAACGCCGTGTGACGAGCGCGGACGGCGGGAGCGAGCCCCCCGCCGGCCGGCTAGGCCCGGTCGCCGTCCGGGTGGCGCGGCTGGCGGTCGACGGGACGTTCGGGCTCGAGCTCGCCGCCCCGTCCGAGGTCCCGCGGGCCTGACCAGGTTGCCGGGGGTGCGTCGACGACGCGCGCCAGCTCGTAGGTGACGGTCTCGTAGTTGACCCGCCATCCCCGGAAGTGCATCCACATCTCGTCCCGGGCCCGACTGGTCGTGTAGCCCAGCTCGACCAGGTGGTCGACGGTCGCCTCGAACTCGGACCTCGGCAGTTCGATGGTGCCGTCGGGGTCCGGGTCGGGGTCGAAGGCGACGCCGGCGACGTGCGCGATGTCGCGCAGCGCCGTGAACCCCATGCGCACGCACATGCGCGCCTCCATGGGGGCGCCCTCGGGATCGATCGCCAGCATCAGGGCAGCCGCGTCCATGACGGCGAGCAGGCTGATCACCCAGGAGTTCCGCGCCCGCGGGGAGCGGAAGTAGAGCAGCGACGGGTAGCTGGTGTGGCTCTCGGCCACGTCCGCTGCCCATCGCTCCCAGTCGGCGAACAGGGCGGGCAGGTTGCCGACCAGGCCGACCAGGTGGTGGCGGGCCAGGATCTCCGGCCCCCACGCTGGCGCGCCAGCCCGGCTCTCCAGCAGGGTGACGAGCGTCTCACGGCGGTTGTACGAGCCGTACAGGGCGGGCAGGTAGGCGATCTCGAGGGCGACGAGCGTCAGCCCCGCGCCGGCGGCTACGAAGCTGATGATCTGGGCTCCCGGCTGGTGCCCGGAGACCCCTCCCAGCGTGAAGACGGACGACCCGGCCTGGTCGAAGGCGGCGGCGAAGCCCGTGGCGCCGTCCCCCCACAGGAGGAGGGCGAACCCGACCACGGTCAGCGCCATCCACGACACGAGGAGGGCCACCAGCGCCACCGGTTCGGACAGCACGAGCAGGGCGTCGCGGGCGGCGTAGGTCCGGCGGATCCGGGCGGCCCGTCGGAACGTCCGGCGGACCAGGCGCATCGACAGGGTGGACAGACCGTGGGCCGGCGGGCGGGGGACGATCAGGACCCGGACGACGCCCCCGGCGGTGACGAAGAGGACGACCACGCCGACGGCAACGAGGGCGATCCGCGGTCCGAGCGGGAGGGCGGCGGCCGGCACGACGCCGCCGGGCTCAGCGGGAGGGCCGGGCGGGAACAGTCCCCCTGGCTCGGGCGACCATGTCGGCGAGGGTGAACGAGTCCAGGTGGCGGCGCATGTGCTCGCCCACGTCGGCCCACACGTCCAGCAGGACGCACTGCCCCTCGTGGTCGCAGGCCCCGTTCTCGTGGGGCACGCCGAAGTCGCCGGCCACGATGGGACCGTCGACGGCGCTCACGATCTGCGACAGGGTGATCTCCTCCGGCCGGCGGGCCAGTACGTAACCACCACCGACGCCCCGCTTGGAGCGGACGAGGCCCGCACCCTTCAGGGCCAGGAGGATCTGCTCCAGGTAGGGCTGGGGTAGCCCGGTGCGCTCGGCGATGTCCCGGACCGCCGTCGGCCCCTCGGTCTCGGCGTGCAGGGCGAGTGAGAGGAGCGCCCTACTGGCGTAGTCACCCCGGGTGGAGACCTTCACGACGTCATGCTATTGCGCCACGGGGCCGGACCACACCGACGTGGTTCCTGGCCAGGTGCATTCCGGTCAGCGGCCACCCAGTTTGCCCGACGCCAGGTCTTCGGCCATGGCCCAGCCGAAGGCGACCAGACGGTCGCCGTTGTCCACGTCGACACCCGCGAAGAACGAGTGGAGCTCGTCGTCGACCTGGACCTTCGGCCCGCCGAAGTCGAAGCCACCGCAGTCGCCCCCGTCGCCGCCCAGGACGAAGCTCCGGTCGTCGATGCGGTGCTCGGCCCCGAAGCGCTTGGCCAGACGGCGGCCCCAGGCCCGCTCCTCACCGGTGGCCTTGCGGCCGGGACCGGGGACGACGTCGCTCAGGCCGGCGAACGCCCGGAACCCCTCGGCACAGAGGAGCCTGGTCCCGACCAGGACGTCCTCGTCCGGGAAGGCGAGCAACGCCCGCCGGTAGGTGTCGGCCATGATGGCCCGGAGCACGGCGTCGGCTCTGGCGGTGCGGTCGACCGTGCCCAAGCCGATGAGCAGTGACGGCGTTCCGCCGATGCGCTCCAGCGTCGAGAAGGAGTACCCCCTCAGCTTGGTGCCCTCCCTGGCCCGGGTGACGAGGACCCACTCCTCGCTCTGCTTGGACAGGAAGCCGACGTCGTAGCGGGGCGATCGCTCCGCGCACAGGTCGGCCATCTCTGCCAGCTCCGAGTCGTTGAGCGCCGTGCAATCCTTCGTTTCCACCTCGATCGACATAGGCCCTTCTGCACTCCTCGATATTCCCGGCGGCGGTGGCCGCACCCCCCTCCACGTCCACTGGCGTCGCCGTTCCCGACGGACCTGGCCGGCGCCACCGGAGGGGAGAACCCAATTTTAGGGGATTCGAGAGGCGCTGTCCCATCCACCTGCCCGATGGCGAGCCGCGGGGGCCGGAGGCGAACCCGCCGGAGCGCCCACCGGGCGGTCGCCGCCACGCGCCCGCCGGGGGGCCCGGCCCCTCTGACCTGGGGATCAGGCCAGGATCGCCTCCGGTCCGAGGAGCACCCGCAGCTCGCCGACCAGACCCCGCCGGCTGTCGACATTGCAGCCCGGCGGCAGCCGCAGCACCTTCTCGCCGAGGTGCAGGAGCACGGGGGAGTCCCCGGGATGCTCGGCCAGGATCCGCTTCAGCTCCGTCACCGTCGAGTCCGTGAGGGCATGGACGGGCAGCCGGACCCGGAGCTCGGAGGAGGAGCTCGCCGGCGTGAGCTCCGGGCGCGAGATCTCCATGCAGATCAGCTTCACCCGGTCGTCCCGGAAGTCGACCCGCCCCTTCACGACCACGACGGCGTCGTCCTCGAGGAGGGCCCCGTACTCCGCCATCGCCTTCGGGAAGACGAACACCTCGACGGCCGCCTGGAGGTCCTCCAGGGTGAACGTGGCCATGAAGTCGCCCTTCTTCGTGTACCGGCGTGAGAGGTCGGTCACCACGCCGCCCACCGTCCGGACCTGGCCCTCCGAGCCGCCGCCGGAGCCGCCCCCGGGACCGCCGTCCGGATCGGTGTCGAGGAGCTGGGCGACGGTGGCGTCGGCGTGCCGGGCCAGCGACGCCTCCAGCCCCATGAGCGGGTGGTCGGAGACGTAGAGGCCGAGCATCTCCTTTTCTGCCGCCAACAGTTGCGCCTTGTCGAACTCGAGGTCGGGGATGGAGACGTCGATGTCGCCGAACCCGGGTGTCCCCGTGCCCTCGTCGGCCTCGAGGGTCGAGAACAGGGACATCACCCCGACGTCGTGCTCCCGCCGGCGCTCCAGGTACCGGTCCACGATCTCGTCGAAGGCGAGGAGGAGGCCCCGCCGGGGGTGCCCGAGGGAATCGAAGGCCCCGGCCTTGATCAGCGACTCCAGGGTGCGCTTGTTCAGCACCTGGGGGTCGACGCGGCGGACGAAGTCGGCGAAGTCGGCGAAGGGCCCGTTCTCGTCCCGCTCGGCGACGATGAGCGAGACCAGTCCCTCGCCGACGTTCCGGATGGCGGAGAGGCCGAACGTGATGGCCCCCGGGCCCCGGCCGGGGTCGTCGGCGGTGCCGAGCCTGCCGGTCGGGGGATGCCGGTCGGTGAAGTCGGCGGCGAACTCGGACTCCGAGCGGTTGACATCGGGGACGAGCACCTGGATCCCCATGGCACGACACTCGGCCAGGTAGACGGCCGTCTTGTCCTTGTTGTCCTTGACCGACGTGAGCAGGGCGGCCAGGTACTCGACCGGGAAGTGGGCCTTCAGCCACGCTGTCTGGTAGGCCACCATGCCGTAGCCGTAGGAGTGTGACTTGTTGAAGGCGTAGTCGGCAAAGGGCTCGATGATGTCGAAGAGCTTGGTGCCGATCTCCTCCCCGTAGCCGGTGGCCGCGCACCCGTCGACGAACTTCTCCCGCTCCTTGGCGATGAGGGCCCGGATCTTCTTACCGCACGCCTTGCGGAGGTTGTCCGCCTCGGCCAGGGTGTACCCCGCGAACTTCTGGGCCACCCGCATGACCGACTCCTGGTAGATCATGAGCCCGTAGGTGTCGCCCAGGATCTCCTCCAGGTCCGGGTGGAGGTACGTCACCGCCTGCCGGCCGTTCTTACGGTCGGCATAGTCCCTGTGCATGTTGGCCGCCATGGGCCCGGGCCGGTACAGGGCGACGAGCGCGGCGACGTCGTCGAAGGTCGTCGGAGCCAGGGAGCGCATGAGGGACCGCATCGGTCCGCCCTCCAACTGGAAGACTCCCATCGAGTCGCCTCGTCGGAGCATCTCGAACGTCGCCTCGTCGTCGAGCGGCAGGTGGTCGATGTCGGGACGCTCGCCGGTCGAACGCTGGATCAGGTCGAGCGCTCGCTCGATGACCGAGAGGTTGCGCAGGCCGAGGAAGTCCATCTTGAGGAGCCCGAGCTCCTCGACGCCGTGCATCTCGTACTGGGTGACGACGGGGGAGTCGGTGGGGTCGCTCCCGCCGTCGGGCTTGCGCTGGATAGGCACGTACTCGGTGAGGGGCTCGTCGGTGATGACCACGGCGGCAGCGTGGATCGAGTCCTGGCGCCGCAGCCCCTCGAGACCCCGGGCCACGTCGATCACCGACCGGGCGGCGTCGTCGCCCTCGTACATGTCGCGTAGATCGGAAGCGGCGGCGAAGCCGTCCTCGTGGCCGTCGGTCTTCACCAGGCAGGCTGCCAGGGGCGTGTCGCGTCCCATGATGAGCGGCGGCATCGCCTTGGCGATGCGATCGCCGACGCCGTAGTCATAGCCGAGGACCCGGGCGGCGTCGCGCACGGCGGCCCGCGCCTTGATGGTGGAGAACGTCACGATCTGGGCGACGTGATCGTTCCCGTACCGTTCGGCCGCATACCGGATCATCTCCCCCCGGTAGCGCTCGTCGAAGTCCATGTCGATGTCGGGCATCTGGACGCGGCCGGGGTTCAGGAAGCGCTCGAAGAGGAGGTCGTAGCGGATGGGGTCGAGGTCGACGATCCGCAGGCAGTAGGCCACGCAGCACCCGGCTGCCGACCCCCGGCCGGGTCCCACCCTGATCCCCCGGGAGCGTGCGAAGCGGATGAGGTCCCACACGACGAGGAAGTACGCCGAGAAGCCCATCTCGGCGATCACGCCGAGCTCGTAGTCGAGCCGCTCGACGACGTCCCTCGCCAGCGGGGACGGGTAGCGCTCGGCTGCCCCCGCGTAGGCCAGGTGCCGCAGGTACTTCGTCGCACGCTCGTCGTAGCTGTCCCCGGCGAACTCGTCGGGAACGGGGAATTTGGGCAGGCTGACGCGCCCGAAGGGGATCTCGACGTGAGCGCGCTCGGCGATGAGCAGGGTGTTGTCGCACGCCTCGGGGAGCTCGGCGAAGAGCGAGCGCATCTCGGCGGCCGTCTTCAGGTAGTGCTCCTCACCCTCGAATTTGAACCGCTTGGGATCGTCGATGCGCGCCCCGGTCTGCACACAGAGCAACGCGTCGTGGGCGACATGGTCCTCCCGACGGGTGTAGTGGCTGTCGTTGGTGGCGAGCAGGGGCGCCCCGATCCGGCGTGCGATCTCCACCAGGGCAGGGTTGGTCTTGTGCTGCTCGGGCAGACCGTGGTCCTGGAGCTCGACGAACAGGCTGTCGCGGCCGAAGATGTCCTGGAGGCGGCCGGCCAGCCGTTGGGCCCGCTCCTCGTCCCCGGCCAGCAGCGCCTGGAGGACGACCCCGCCCAGGCAGCCGGTCGTGGCGATGAGCCCCTCGTGGTGCCGCTCGAGAAGCTCCCAGTCGAGCCGCGGCTTGTAGTAGTAACCCTCGAGGTAGGCGGCCGAGGACAGCTTCATCAGGTTGTGGTAACCCTCGGTCGACTCGGCCAGGAGGGTCAGGTGGTAGTACAGCTTTTCGCCGCCGTCGACGTCGCCGCCGGTGTCGTCGACCCGACCCCGGCGCACCGGCCGGTCGTGCCGGGACTCGGCGGCCATGTAGGCCTCGGTGCCGATGACCGGGTTGATGCCGGCGTCGCGACAGGCTGCGTAGAAGTCCAGGACGCCGTACATGTTGCCGTGGTCGGTGATGCCCAGGGCCGGCATCCCGTCCTCGACCGCGGCCCGGACGAGGTCCTTCACGCGTGCCGCCCCGTCGAGCATGGAGAATTCGGTGTGGGTGTGGAGGTGGGTGAACGATCGAGTCGCCAATGGTGCTCCCCTGTGCCTCGGTAGTCGCGCTCGATGCCCGCGCCCCCGACCGGGCCGTGACCGCGAACCCGGATCCCGATCGCGGGACCGCGGACCGGAGCACCCGCACCCCGGGCCCTCCGCACGCCGGGATGCGCTCCGGTCGACGGTCGGCGCTCACGGGAGCCGGCGGCCGAACTACAGCGCTGTCATTCCGACGATAGCGCGCCCGCAGATCGGGAAAGGCGCCGGCGCCGTGACCTGCGGTCCTGCTCCGGCCGGCCGGGTCGGCAGCGGTCAGACGCAGCCGGATGCGGTCACAGGTACGTGCCGGGGCGTGCGGTCATCGGCTCCGATCCGGGCCCGAGGGCCCGCTGGCGCATCTCGTCGAGCTGGGCACGGGCCGCGACCTGCTGCGCGACCAGGGCGGCCTGGATCCCGTGGAACAGCCCCTCGAGCCACCCGACCAATTGGGCCTGGGCGATCCGGAGCTCGGCCTCGGACGGCACCGCCTCGCCGAAGGGGATGGCCATGCGGTCGAGCTCGGCCACCAGGTCCTCGGAGAGCCCGTCGGACAGCTCGCGCACGGACTGCTCGTAGATCTCCCGGAGCCGCTGCCGGCCCGCCTCGTCGAGCGGCGCCTGCCGGACCTCGTCGAGGAGCTGCTTGACCATCGTCCCGATGCGGAGCACCTTGCCGGGCTGGGCGATCGACTCGGTGGCCTCGCCCGCATCGCCCCCGTCCGGGCCCTGTGGCCCCGTCCCGCCCTCGGACCCGTCCGCCCCGGGGGCGGCGAAGCCGGGGCCGTCGCCGGGCCGGCCGATGCCGTCGACGATCTCGGGCCGGACCACGGTCGGGTTGTCGGGCGGTGGTTCGCTGCGGTTCTCGGTGTCGGATGCCATGGTCAGATGTTGCCACCACCGGACCCCGCGCCCACAACGACGAGGGGGACCAGCATCTCGTCGGCCGTCAGCGACCCGTGCCGGCAGGCCAGACGGGTCTCGCCGGTGTCGGCCGGATCGAGGACGGCGACCGGCTCGTGGGGTACCACCGCCACGTCGCCCAATCGACCGGCGAGCTCGGGAGCGAGGCGGCCTCCGAACCAGCCCGCCTCGACGACCTCGGTCCGGCTCCGGACCCAGGCGACCTCGCCGAAGGCATCACGTGCCGCGTGGAGCAGGTCCCCGGCGGCATCGGCGCGGGCGTGGAACCACCGGAACCGACCTTCACCGGTGAGCAACCTGGTGTGCCTCAGCACGCCCGCGGGGGGCAGGATGACGTCGGTCCCGACCTCGACCTGGCCGTGGTCGGCGGTGACCACGAGGACGGCATCGCCGGGAAGCGCGGCAGCCAGCCGGGAGACGAGCCGGTCGACCTCCTCGAGCTCCTCCCCGTACCAGGTGCCGAGGCCCCGTTCGTGGGCCACCTTGTCGATGCCGTCGTAGTAGACGTACACCAGCGGGGCGCCGGTGGCCAGGATCTCGGTGGTGAGGGGCACGATCGAAGAGGTCACCTTGTAGCCGTGGACGCGTGACCGCCCGATCTGGGCAATGGTGAACCCAGTCTGGGCGAAGCCGTCCCGGGTGACGACCGGCACGGGTCCGCCGAACCCGGGGAAGGTCGCCTGCGACTGGAACGCGGCGGCAGGAAGCTCCCGGCGGGCGTCACGGGCGGCGCAGGAGCCGAGCTGCCACCGCAGGACGTTCAGCACCTCGTCGTCCGGCGTCGCCATGCGGTAGCCGAGGATGCCGTGGCGATTCGGCGGGCTCCCGGTCCCGATCGAGGTGAGGGCGGTGGCGGTGGTCGACGGCGCGACCGAGGTGATGGGCCGGTCGATGCCCTCGGCCGAGGAGAGCGTCGGGGCACGGTCGGCCCACTCGG
The DNA here is from genome assembly GCA_021799615.1 of Actinomycetes bacterium. Classification (GTDB taxonomy): domain Bacteria; phylum Actinomycetota; class Acidimicrobiia; order Acidimicrobiales; family RAAP-2; genus JAJZDI01. Next base: position 3,438 of record JAJZAC010000052.1, on the reverse strand, counting down.
TGAGCTGGCACCACCCCAGGCCATCGAGGACGAGGAGGACGATCTGGCGGGCCCCGCCGACGCCGGCGGGAAGCCATGCGGGTGCGGGCCCGGCGTCGCGAGCGCGGCCGCTTGCCGCCAGGAGCGCCGGGGCCAGGTTGGCGATGCATCCGCCGCCGTAGTCGGGCAGGACCGGGGTCGGCTCCGGGCCGGTCGAGGCCGGAGTCGGTACCAGGTCCGGTGCTCGTCTGGGGGCCGGTTCCGGCACCTGTTCGGCGTGAGGTCTGGCCACGGACCGACTCTAGGACCGACTCTAGGACCCCGGCACGCTTCCGGTGGTCGTGACCGGCGGGAGGTCCGTCAGCTGCGGGGTAGCAACGCCCGCACGGTCTTGTAGCTGTGCCCGTCCCGGGGAGCGGACAGTGAGACCACCAGATAGTGGGGTTTGAAGCCCAGTGCGGAGGCGAGGTCCTTCCCGGCGAGGCGGTCGCGGCGGGCGACGTCGAGGGCGCGTCGGGCACCGGCATCCTCGACGGGCAGCCAGTTGTCGCTCCGTCCCCAGCCGAACCGTGCCCACAATTGGCGATCACCAGCCCGGCGGAACAGCACCGGCCCCTTGGTCGGCACCACCAGCGCCAGTGACGGCCGGGTTCCCCGGAATTCCCAGTACGGCGCGGACGCGCCCGGGAACCCGAGCACGTGCTCTTCGACCGGGGTCGTCAGCTGGTGGAGGAGGCGCCGGGCGTGCCGGCCGTGGAGCGTGCCCCGGTGTCGGGGCAACCCGGTGACCGTAACGGCCTCGGGCTGGGCCAGGTCGTCCCGCTCCGGCTCGTCGGCCAGCACGGCCTCGACGACGTCGAACGGGGCCAGATCGGGGTCGTGCGCCTCGGGCCAGGCGATCCTGGCCCGGACCAGTGCGCCCGAGGCGACGTCGACGGCGGTGGTGTCCTCGGCGTGGCAGGCCAGCACCAGGAGCGTGAGAGTGCTGCCGCCGGCGACGTCGACGGCGCGTCGTGTCGGCACCTTCCGCACGACCTGTGCGGCAGTCCCCGACCGGGGTGTCCGACCGGACCGCCGCCTGCCCCGGCGTCCCGGCGGCGGTGCGGGTGGTCGGGTGCCGCCGCCGGCCGTGTCCTCGTCACCGCTGGCGCCCGGCTCCCCGGGCGGCTGGTCGTGCACGTCGGTCATGCGCCCGCGCCGCGTGCCGGCGTCCCGTCCGCGGCGTGTGCCGGCACGGCCGCCGCCGCCACGGCCGGCCGGGCCGTCCGGGCGTCGAGCTGGGCGGCCAGCTCGACGGGATCGGCTGTCGGCAACTGGCAGGCACCGCCTCGGCACACGAAGGCCTGGTCGCCGGAGCGCCCGTCCCACAGGGGGGTCCCCTGCGGCTCGCCCCAGGCCAGGACACCGTCGGGGATCCAGCGGGTCCGGGCGACCTCGACGAGGTCGAGGCGGTCACCGGTAATCACGATCTCGCAGGTCCCCGAGGCCAGCAGATCGGCGGCCAGGGCGACCGCGGGAACCGCAGACGGTCGGCTGGCGAGAACCGGCGACAGCAGGTCGACCACGCGCCGGGCTGCGGCGAGGAAGCGGTCGGCGCCGGTCAGGGTGCCGAGGCGCACCAACGCCTGGGCAGCGGCGCCGTTGGCCGACGCGAGGGCGCCGTCGGCCAGGTCCTTCGGCCGCACGACGAGCACGTCGCCGTCGTCGGGTGTCGTGAAGAACCCGCCGCCGTCGGTGTCGGCGAAGTGGTCGAGGAGCGCGTCGGCGCACGCCACCGCCCGGTCGAGCCACCTGGCCTCGCCGGTCAGTTCGGCGAGTCGGGTGCAGCAGTCGACCATCCAGGCATGGTCGGCGGCGAACGCCGGCTGTCGGGCCCCGGTGTCCGTCTGCCACGTGCGCAGGAGCCGGCCGTCGGACGGGCGGCGGAGCTCGCGCCACAGGAACTCGCCCAACCGCACGGCTGCCTCGCCCCACCGGGCCGTGCCGGTGGCGGCGGCGGCTTCCGCCAACGCTCCCACGAACATGGCGTTCCACTCGAGGAGGACCTTGTCGTCGAGGCCTGGACGCGGGCGCCGCTCCCGGGCTGCCCGCAGGCGGTGCCGGGAGGCTTCGATGCCGGCATCGCCGCGGAGGGGCTCGTCCGGCGGCCGGTGGAGCACGGAGGCGCCGTCCAGGTCACCCTCCGGGGTGACGCCCCAGAACCGGCAGGCGGCACGTGTCGCCGCGCCGGCCTCGCCGTCGAGCGCCTCGCCGACCTGGGCGGGCGTCCAGGTGTAGAAGGCACCCTCCCGGCCGTCCGAGTCGGCGTCTTCTGACGACGCCAGGCCGCCACCGGGCACCGCGAGGTCGCCGAGGGTGTAGTCGACGATCCCGTCGAGGGCGACCCGCAGGTCGGGGTCCGAGGTGAGGAGCCATCCGTGGAGGAACGCCCTGGTCAGCCCGGCCTGGTCGTAGAGCATCTTCTCGAAGTGGGGGACCCGCCACCGGCGGTCGGTGGCATAGCGGGCGAACCCGCCGCGCACGTGGTCGTGGATGCCACCGCCGGCGAGCGCCCGCAGGGTGGCGAGCGCCATGGCGGACGAGCGTTCGTCGCCGGAACGCCACGCGTGGACCAGGCAGAGCTCGATGAGCAGGGGCTGGGGGAACTTGGGAGGTCCGCCGAACCCGCCCCACGTCTCGTCGAATCGCCGGGCCAGGTCTGCCACGGCCGTGGCGACCGGATCGGCCTGAGGTGCGGGATCGCCGGCGGGACCACCGTCGACCGGGGCCCGGACGCCCGCCCGGACGGCGTCGACCAGCTGGCCGGCCTGGCGCTCGACCTCGTCGCGGTGGTGTGCCCACAGGTCGGTCACCGCGGCGAGGACCGTCCGGAACGACGGCCGCCCCGGACCGTCGTCGGGGGGGAAATACGTTCCCGCGAAGAACGGGCGTCCGTCGGGCAGGAGGAACACGCTCATCGGCCAGCCGCCGGAACCGGCGACGGCCAGCAGCGCCTCCATGTAGACGGCGTCGATGTCGGGACGCTCCTCCCGGTCGACCTTGACGGAGACGAACGCGCCGTTGAGCACGTCGGCCACGGCGTCGTCCTCGAACGACTCGTGGGCCATGACGTGGCACCAGTGGCACGAGGCGTACCCCACCGACAAGAAGATCGGCACGTCGCGCTCCCGGGCAGCGGCGAACGCCTCTTCGCCCCACGGGAACCAGTCCACCGGATTGCCGGCGTGCTGGCGCAGGTACGGGCTGCTCTCGGCCTCCAGTCGGTTCACGACGCCCCAGCCTACGGCGCGGCGGACCCCCTGCCCGGACCGGGGAACGCCTAGGGTGGCCGTCCATGGAGATCCGACTGGACGGAAAGGTCGCGCTGGTGACCGGCGCCTCGCGGGGCATCGGCCGCGCCGTCGCCACACGGCTGGCCGAAGCGGGGGCGCGGGTGGTGCTGTCGTCCCGCAAAGCCGA
>JAJZAC010000051.1 GCA_021799615.1 Actinomycetes bacterium | reverse complement strand
CCATTCCGGCTCGCGCCCGGTCTATGGGGTTCTCCCTCGGGGCTCTCTTCGTCCTGCCCGGGCTGCTGGTGATCCCGATCGTCGGGGCAGTCGGCGATACGTACGGGATACGCCGGGGGATGCTGGTGCTGGTACCGGTCTTCGTGGTGGGCGGTCTGATCCTGGCGAGTGGTGGGTCGGTGATCGAACGGGACGTGCGGAACGTCTGGACTTCGATGCGTGCCCGATCGGAGATGGCTGCGGCACGGGCCGGAGGGCTCCTTCCGTTGCTGGCGGTACGCGACCTGAGGGTCGGCTACGCGGGGGTGAACGTGCTCGACGGCATCGACGTCGAGATCGGCGAGGGCGAGATCGTCGCCCTCCTCGGTACGAATGGAGCCGGGAAGTCGACGCTGTTGCGTTCGATCGGCGGTGTCGTCGAGGCCGATGCCGGAGCCGTCGTCTTCGACGGGAGGGACGTCACGCACGCGCCTCCTGACGAGATCGCTCGCCTGGGCATCTCCCAGATGCCCGGAGGTGAAGGGGTGTTCCCCGCGCTCACCGTCGAGGAGAACCTTCGGGCAGCGGCATGGCAGGTGAAGGGCAGGCGGGGCCAGCGGTCGGCGCGGATCGCCCAGGTGGTGGATGGCACGCCGCTGCTGGCCACGCGGCGCCACGAGCTCGCCGGGAACCTCTCGGGTGGGCAGCAGCAACAGTTGGCACTGGCCATGGCTCTCCTCACCCGGCCGCGCCTCCTGCTGATCGACGAGCTCTCGCTCGGGCTGTCGCCGCTCGTGGTCGACGAGCTCCTCGGATCGGTCCGGAACCTCCGGGACTCGGGGACGGCCGTCCTGTTGGTGGAGCAGTCCGTCAACGTCGCACTGTCTGTGGCGGATCGCGCCTACGTGCTCGACGGAGGAGCCGTGCGGTTCGCCGGAACGTCGGCCGACGTCGCCGCACGTCCGGAGCTGCTGTGGTCTCTCTACATCCAGCGAGCCGTCGGCCAGGCGAGCGCGGACAAGGACGCATCCGGCGACGGAGAGCCGGGGGCCACTGCCGGCGAACCGGCACGTGCCGCCGGCCCCGCCCGTGCCGCCGGCCCGCCGGCGACCACGGCACCACGTGCTCCCGCCGCAGGGCAATCAGACGTCCCGGCCGGCGCCCCCGCAGATGTGTCCCCGGGCACGCCCCCGGTCCCGCAGGCCACCGTGGATCACGGCGTGGTGGCGCCGTCGCCGTCGCCGCCGCAGCCGTGGGCTCTTGCGACGCGCGGCGTGTCGGTGGCGTTTGGGGGCCTCGCCGCGCTGACGCGCATCGATGTGGACATCGCCGCCGGGGAGATCGTCGGCGTGATCGGCCCGAACGGGGCGGGGAAGACGACGCTGTTCGACGTGATCTCCGGGTTCGTCCGGCCCACGGCCGGACGTGTCGAGCTGGGTGGCCACGACGTGACCGACGCACGTCCGCCCGCCCGCGCCCGGCTCGGCCTCGGTCGCTCGTTCCAGGATTCGCGGCTCTTCGGCGGCATGACCGTCCATGAAGCTCTCTCGGTGGCGTTCGAACGCTTTCTCGATGTGCGTGACCCGCTCAACGCCGTGCTCCGACTTCCGGCCGAACAGCGGACCGAGCGAGCCGTGGCCGAGCGGGTCGAAGAGCTGATCGACCGATTCGGGCTGGCTGGCTTCGCATCCCGTCGCATCGACGAGCTGTCCACCGGCTCTCGCCGCCTGGTCGACCTGGCCGCCGTCCTCGCACACCGTCCCACCGTGGTCCTGCTGGACGAGCCGACGTCGGGCATCGCACAACGAGAGGTGGAAGCCATGGCGGAACTGGTGCGCGATGTCCGGACCGAGCTGGGGGCGACGTTCGTCGTGGTCGAGCACGACATCTCGTTCATCTCGGATCTGGCCACGCGCCTGATCGTGCTCGACCAGGGGATGGTGCTGGCCATGGGACCGGCTGGCGACGTCCTCCGCCGGCAGGACGTGGAGGATGCGTTCCTCGGAACGTCGGCGGTGGCGAGGGCCCGGTCGGGTTCGCTCGCCGCGGAGAGCTCGGGTGCGGATGGTGCCGCCGCCGGTGGCCACCGGGGAGAGCGGGCAGGATGACGGGACGAGCGCGGTGTGGTCAGAGCGCCCGTGGGCAGCAGCCCGCCACCGTGGCTCGGCCCGCGGCAGTCAACCAGGGAGGACGCGATGTCGGCCGAACGTGATGCCGCGACGACGGGGGGTGGCGCGGCGAGACCGTGGCCGGCGATGGGGCGGGCGCGGCGGATGGGGCCCGCCCTGCTGGTGGTGGCAGCCCTGGTGGCGGCGGGAACCGTGGCGACGGTCCGTGCTCCGGGAGGGCCGGGTCAGGGTCAGCCACCCGCGGGAGGCGCAACGGGCAGCGCAGCTGGTGCCGCCGCCCGGATCTCCGTGACCTACCAGCAGGCGAAAGCCGACGGGACCACCGCGGCGTACGACTGGGGACCCGGATGCGACACCTCGACGGGCCGGCTCCGGATGCCGATGGTCGGTGCCCCGCCGTGCGTCGCGTTGTCGACGAAGCCGAACGGCGGGGCCACGTGGAGCGGGGTGACGGGCACGACGATCACCGTGGCGTACTACGAGCCGGCCCCGGGTGGCCTGACGACGGCGCTGGCGAGCGCGACCGACTCGCCGCAGGCCGTACTGGAGACCGTGCGGGCGTTCACGGCCATGCTCAACCGGGTCGTCCCGCTCGACGGTCGGAAGGTGGTCGTGGTGCCGTTCCAGGCGACCGGCGGCAGTGACGACGCCGTTGCCGGCCGTGCGGATGCGATCAGTGTGGCCCAGGACCTCCACGCCTTTGCCTCGCTGGGTGGGCCACAGCAGACGTCCGCGTACGAGGACGAACTGGCCAGGCTCCACGTGCTCTGCCTCGCCTGCGGCCTGTCCGTCCCCTACTCCGGCTACCAGCAGGACGCTCCCTACCTCTGGGGAGCGCTGCCGTCTCCCGACACCCTGATCACCGACGCGCTCGACCTGGTCGTCTCCCAGCTGATGGGCAAGGACGCCGCGTACGCCGGCGAGGCGTCGATGCGCCGCCGCCGGCGCTCGTTCGCGATGGTCCACTACGACCAGAACCCACCGATCTACGGAGCGTTGAACCAGCAGCTGACGCGTCAGTTCGCGTCGACCGGGCTGCGCATCGTCGACAACGAGAGCTACCTGCTCGATCTGCCGGAGCTGCCGCAGGAGGCGGCGACCATCGCCGCCCGCCTGAAGTCGTCAGATGCCACGACGGTCATCTTCGCCGGCGATCCGATCATGCCGATCTACCTGACGAGGGCCGCCGCTGCAATCGGCTATTTCCCCGAGTGGGTGATCACCGGCACGGTGCTCACGGACACCACGACGCTGGGACGGCTCTACGACCAGCAGGAGTGGGCGCATGCGTTCGGGATCTCGAGCCTGCCGGTGCCGACGCCTCCGTCCCAGGCCCAGGCGCGGACGCTGTTCGAGTGGTACTACGGAAGGCCACCGGCGGCCGCCAAGACAGCCTCGCTCGTCCTGGAACCCATCGAGCTGATGTTCGTCGGAGCCGAGTTGGCTGGCCCCGACCTCACCCCGACGACGTTCCAGCAGGGTCTCTTCCACATGCCCCCGAGCGGCGGCGGACCCACGGACCCTCGGATCGGCTTCGGGCCGAACGGGCCGCCGCCCCTTCCCGCGTACTCCTCGCCCGCCGACTTCACCCTGATCTGGTGGGACCCGGGCGCGACCGGAGTCGACGAGGAAGGAGTGAGCGGCACCGGGATGTACCGGTACGTCGACGGTGGGAAGCGGTACCCGGCAGGCAGGCCGCTGCGCGCGACGGTACGGTTCTTCGACCGTACCGGATCGGTCACCGGGTACCCGGTGCCGCCGCCGGGGTCGCGGCCGCCCTCCTACCCGCCATGGCCGGGTTCACCGGCGGCAGCGCGGTGACGGGGCCTGTCGCCGCAGCCGGCCGGGCTGCGGTCAGCCGAACAACAGCCCGTAGTTGGCGCCGCGGCGAAGGTGATGGCCTCCGTCGACCCCCAGGCACTCGCCCGTGATCCACGACGACTCCGGCCCAGCCAGGAACCGCACGGCACGGGCGACGTCGTCGACGGTTCCGAGCCTGGAAATGGGCATCTCGGCCAGGTAGTCGTCGAGCAGCGGACCCCCGGCAGTGATGGGGGCCATCAGCTCGTCGTCGACGATGCCGGGCCGTACCGTGTTGACCCGGATTCCCTCGGCGCCCAGTTCTTCGGCTGCGTAGCGACAGAGCATGTCGATGCCTGCCTTCGACATGCCGTATGCCCAGAGGTAGCGGTGCGGGAAATGGCCGGCTCCGGAGGACATGCCGATGATCGAACCGCCGATGGTGCCCGTCCCGTCGACTCCTCCCGCCACTGACGCGCCCATCCGGGGCGCCGCGTGCTTGACGCACAGGAACGTCCCCACCATGTTGAGGTCGACGGTAGCGCGCACCTGCGCGGCGTCGGCACCCACGACGGGACCCATGTGCATCGCTCCGCCGGCATTGGCGAAGAGGATGTCGAGACGTCCCCGTCCTTCGCACGCTGCGTCCACCGCAGTAGCAACCTGGTCCTCGACGGTCACGTCCGCGACGACGTAGCGGGCCGTGCCGCCTGACGCCGAGCCGGCGGCCACCGCCGCCAGTTCGGCGACGGCACCGGCGAGACGCTCCTCGGTGCGGCCGCAGATGGTCACCGAGGCGCCGTCGGCCACGAGCAGTCGGGCCGTGCCGAGGCCGATCCCGCTGCCCCCACCCGTGACCAGCGCGTGGAGGCCGTCAAGGCCCGGGCGCGCCCACACCCGGTGTCGGGTCAGCGAACGCCCACCCGTGTCCGTCGTGTCCGTGTCCATGTCGCTCCTCGCTGCCCACCTCGGCCGGCGGCAGGAGGTGGAACGTGTTTCAATTGGTCCGGGCTGCATGCTAGGACGGTGCCGGGCTCGAGGCGTCCGGGATCACGCGGGCGTCTTCGGGGGACCGGGATCGTCGGCTCCTCACGGTGGCGACCGACGAGGCGGCCCGCGGCCCGCGGCCCGCGGAGCGGGGGTCGCGGGCATGGGGCTCGAGGGGGCATGAGCCCCAGGGAGGCACCGACGGGTGAGCGACGCAGAGAAAGTCAGCACCTTCAACCTGGCCGACCTGTTCGAGATGGTGGCCGACGCCGTGCCCATGCGGGACGCGATCGTCGCTGATCCGCACCGCCGCACGTATGCGGAGTTGGATGCACGTGCGGACCGAGTGGCGAACCACCTCTTCTCAGCCGGCGTGGCGGCGGGCGACCACGTCGGGATCCTGGCGCGCAATCGGGTCGAGTGGGTCGAGGTGATGATCGGCTGCTTCAAGGCCCGGATGGTGCCCGTCAACCTGAATTTCCGTTACGTGGCGCCGGAGCTCCGGTATGTGATCGAGAACGCGCACCTGACCGCCCTCTTCTACGAGCGAGCCCTCGAAGCACTGGTCTGCCAGGCGGTCGAGGGCGGCAGCGCTGACGGGCCGGGCACTCACGGGCCGGGCTCTGACCGGCTGGGCGTGTTCGGCGTCGATGCCCCCGGGGCCCGTGGTTCGGGGCCCGCCGCGGGGCTCCACGTGGTGGTGATCGACGATCCGGAGCCGTCCGGTCCGACTGACGGTGCGCCACTACCGACTGACGGATCGCCCGGTCCGGCCCCCGTCGACGGCTCGGGCGCCACCGCCAGGCCGGGTGTGGTCGCGACGCCTGCCGTCGTGACCTACGAGCACGCACTTGCCTCGGCCGCCTCCTCCCGACCGCTCGGCCCCCGGTCGCCAGACGACCGCTACCTGCTCTACACGGGTGGCACGACGGGCATGCCCAAAGGCGTCATGTGGCGCCAGGAGGACATCTACTTCGCGGCGATGGGCGGGAACGGCTGGGGCGGACCGCCGGTCGTCCGGCCGGACGACGTGGTCGAACGGATCCCGACCGACGACGCAGCCCGGGCGGTGATGTTCGTTGCCGGACCGTTGATGCACGGCAACGCGCAGTGGGCCCTGTGGAACGGACTGCTCATGGGCGGCACCGTGGTCCTGTACACGGCACACCGCTTCGACCCGCACCTGGTCTGGCAGCTGGTGGAACGCGAGCGAGCGGTCTCGTTGGCCCTGGTCGGGGACGCGATGGCCCGCCCGCTGGCCGAGGCGCTCGCGTCTCCAGACCATCCCTATGACACGTCGTCGGTGTTCGTCGTGGCCTCCGGGGGAGCCATGCTCTCGGCCACGGTGAAACGGGAGCTGAAGCAACTGCTTCCTTCCGCCATCGTGATGGACCGGTTCGGGTCGAGCGAGAGCGGGGCACAGGGGGCGGTGGACGACGGCGCCGCCGGTCCCCGGTTCGTCATGGGGGACGACACGAGCGTCCTCGACGACGAACTGCAGCCCCTCCGCCCGGGTGACGGCCGCATCGGCCGGCTGGCCCGTCGGGGCCGGATCCCGCTCGGCTACTACGGGGACGACGCCAAGACGGCGGCGACGTTCCCGGTCGACGAGCACGGGGTCCGGTGGTCGGTCCCGGGTGACCTGGCCACGATCGAACCCGACGGCACCATCACCGTGCTGGGGCGCGGCTCGACGTCGATCAATACCGGCGGCGAGAAGGTGTTCCCCGAAGAGGTGGAAGCAGCGGTGAAGACGCATCCCCAGGTGTTCGATGCCATCGTCGTGGGCGTCGCGGACGAGCGGTTCGGCGAGCAGGTTGCCGTGCTCGTCCAGCCCAAGGCCGGATCGCGACCGACGCTCGCCGAGCTCCAGGAACATTGCCGGACCCGCGTTGCCGGCTACAAGGTTCCCCGACGGTTGGCGATCATCGACACGCTCCCGCTCACCGCGGCGGGTAAGCCCGACACCAGGGCGGCCAAGGAGCACTTCTGATGTGACCGGTGGCCGGGTCGGTCGCGGTGGGCCGGGGGACGGCCCGCGGGCGGCCCGGGCCATCGGCGATCCGGGCTGCCCGACCGGTAGTCAGCTCACCGGGGAACAGCGGTTCGGTAGGGGCCGACGTCTGCCCGGTCGGCGATGACCATCCCGGAGGTCCGAGGCCCCGGGATGGCGGCTCAGGCTGACAATGCCGCATCGGTGCCGAACACGGCGACGAGGGCGGCTCCGACCGCATCTGCGGTCCGCTCGAGTGCGTCCCGGTCGACGTCGACCAACAGGGACATCTGGGCCTCGGGCCAGATCCCGAGCACGCGAGCCGGCAGCGGCTGTCCACCGGGGCGCAGGCTGCGGGCCAGCGCCGGGAGAACCAGCCGGGCTTCCACATCCCCCCGAGGCGCTCCGCCAGCGATGACGATCCCGGTCGGTCCCCCGGCGCCTGCCGGGATCAGGGCGTCGAACTGCCCGGCGATCAGCACGCCCGGCGCCCTGCCGACCCTGGCGCGTTCGCGTGAACCGGCGAAGTCCACGCCGTCGCGTCGGGTCCACGAGGTGAGCGAAGCGATCGCGGTGGCCCACGCCACTGCGTCGGCGAGCGTCACCGCCCGCCCCCCGCTGCCCAATCCGGCGTACCACGGTTCCCACCCGAACTCCCGGTCCCCGGTGACCTCCCAGCGGTGGACCGCCGCTTCGGCCACTACGGGCGCGGCGTGCACCGGGTCGGCGAAGCGCCCAGCGACGCAGGCACCGACGACGGCCAGCGCGAGCGAGCGCCGGACGGCACGCGGGCTCCAACTGAACGGTTCGGTTGGTGCCCGCAACGAGGCGGGGTCATGCCGAGCACGTTCGAGGAACCAGGCGTCGACCCGTGCCGCCCTCGTGGCGGGCAGCGCCCGGCCCGCCGATGCCGCCGTCGCTGCCGCGTCGAGACGGGCCCGAAGGTCGGGCGCGACTGCTGGCGCGGTCGCGGTCGGGACACCTGGCACCGGCTGAGCCCGGAGGAAGGCGACGCCGGAGGAGGACACCGTCACCGACGCACTCCTGGCAGCTCGATGGTCCACCCGACTGCCGCCGTCCGGGTCCGAGTACGTCGATCGGGGCGGGATCTCCGGGAGGTCCGGCATGGCCACGAGGGCGGCCAGGTGCGCACCGGTGCCCGCGCCGGGCCACGACGGGCGGTCGACGTCGTCAGACCGATGACCTGACGCGGGTGGTGGCAGCTCGGCAGGAGCGTCCGGACGCGGACGTGTGGCCCGGCTGTGCCCATCCGGCATCGCACTGCCCCCTGTGTCGCACATGCAGCAGGAGGGATGCCCGTGGGCGCGTCCGTCTCGCTCCCGCCCACTGGGATCGCCGGTCGGACCTCGAGGGCCATCAGCCCGAGCGGCCCTCGGCGCCGCCGGGGTCGGGCCCCGTTGTGCGTCGGGGGCGGTGTGCCACAGGCGACGGATCCCGGCGCCGGCACGGTGGGCGGCGCCGATCAGGAGCTCAGGCGTGACGCCTTGGACATCGACCTCCCCCGTCCGCGTGTAGTAGGTCGCCACCATGAAGGGGGGTGCAGGGTCGCGGAGCGCGGCGACCAGGGCGGAGAAGGCGGCGTCGAGCCGGTGGCGCGGTTGGCGCACCCCCGTCGTGAGCTCGACGATTCCGATCGACGCCCGATCCAGAGACTGCTCGCCGACGGCCAGGTCGAAGCGCGCCGAGAGCTCGGCCAGCCCGCCGAGAAGAGGGACCCGGGCGACCTCGCCAGTCCGGGGGAGCCATCGGGACGCCAGGGTGGGCCAGCGATCCTGGAGGGCTGTCGCCTGCCGCTCGACCTCGGCGGCCAGTTCCCCCTGCACGGCCCTCGGGAGCGACAGGACCCATCGGGCGATCCCGGCCCTTCGAGGATCGATCTCGAGCGCTTCGACCGCGGCACTCCACGGGTCGTCGATCGACCCCGTCGTGACGAGCTGGCGGAACAGTGCCTCGACCATGGCGCCGACGGCCATGGGCCCGTTCGGCACCGTCGGCGCCCAACCTGCGCCCGGTCGGTGCGCCTCGCACAAGAGTGCCCGGGCGATCGTGTCCTTGGTGATCACGGGTGAGCTGCCCGCCGTTTCCCGAGAGGAGGCGCCGTGGAGCAGCGACGCGGCCGGCGGGCCCGATGCCGGGTGCCTGCCTGCGACGACGTCGGCCAGGGCATGCTCGACGATGGCCTGGAGGTGGCCGCGGAGCATCGGATCTGCCGCCGGGCGGTGCTGCCCCCGCATCCTCAGGAGGTCGAGAAGGTCCGATCCGGCCGGCCGGCGCCTGGAGACATGCTCACCGCCCTCGGCGGCGTGCCCGCGGCGGCTCCACGATCGGGGAACCTCGGTACGGGCCGGTACCGGCGGCACCCGGCGCGTACGGGCCGGTGCCGGCGGCACCCGGGCCACCGGTTGCCCCCGACGCGCGGAGCTCGACCAGGTCGCGCTGACCGCCGGGTCCTTCGGACCCCGGAGGTCCCGAGCGCCGGGAACGTCGTTGCCCCCCATCGCGCCCCGGACCGCAGAGGCCCCCGGCGTGGGCCGGGTGGTCCCCGACGGTGCTTCGCCGGCGCGCCGCCGTCCCTGTCCTGACCGTTGGCCGGCGCCGGTCTCGCTCGTCGTGGTCACGTGGCGACAGTGCCACGGCGGTGTGACGGCCGGCATGTGGAGCAGCGTCCCGACCCGGCCCGGACCTGCGCCCGTCCCACGCCAGGCCACGCCCGACCCACCTTCGACCCCGACCGACCCCGACCCCGACCCGCCTCCGACCCCGACCGATCAGCCACGACGTCGTGTGTCGTCAGGGCGCTGCCCGACAGCTGCCCGACAGGTGCCCGGCAGCTCGCTAGCCTCGTATCGATGGTCGTCGTGGGTTCGGTCGTGGCATTCGATGTCGTGTTCGGCGCGTTCGTGGCTGCGTTCGTGGTGCTCACGGTCCTGACCGTCCGGTTCGTGTTCAGGAGGAACGCCGCCGGGATGGCCCGCTACCGCCGTGCCCGTGCCTCGGAGGACGACGGGAGCGGCGAAGGCGGGGTCCCGGGGTCGGAGCGTGGCGTGGGCCCCACGGGGGACGCCGGCGGGGAGGACGAGGAGGAGGACGAGCCCGAACCGCCGGTCATCGCCCTCGTGCTGGCGGGCGGCGGCAACAAGGGAGCTGTCCAGGTCGGGATGCTCGAGGTCCTGGCTGAGCACGGCTTCGTGCCCGACATGATCTTCGGCTCGTCCGTCGGGGCCGTCAACGGCGGTGCGTATGCCGGGGACCCCACCCGCCGGGGGGCGGAGCGCCTGACCGAGGTCTGGCGGGGACTCACGGGCGAGGACGTCTTCCCCGAAGGGCGCCTGCACGGCCCGTGGCGATGGCTCCGACAACGCCCGGCCGTCCATGGGAACGACGGCCTGCGACGGATCATCGAGGCCGGGCTGACCTTTGATCGCCTCGAAGACGCGCCGATCCCCTTCGAGGTGGTGGCCACCTCGCTCACCGACGGCCAGGCCCACTGGTTCACCTCGGGGCCGGCGGCGGAGGCCGTCCTGGCGTCGGCGGCGATCCCGGCGATCCTCCCCCCGGTCGTGATCGACGGCGAGGCGTACATCGACGGGGGCGTGGTCGACAACGTGCCCATCTGGCGGGCCGTCGACGCCGGGGCCACCGTCATCCTGGTGCTGTTGTGCGGCCCACCCGTCTACAGCCCTCCGGTGGCCAAGCGCCCGGTCGAGGCGATGGTCAACGCCCTGTTCGTCTCGATCCACGCACGCTTCGCGGTCGACGCGTCGCGCCTTCCCGAGGGGGTCGAGGTGGTGCTCTGCACCGGCGATGCATCCGTCGTGCACGATTACGCCGACTTCTCCCACACCGAGGCGCTGATGAACGTGGGGCGGGCGGAGGCGGCCGAAGTGCTCCGCCGCCACTGGGAGATCCTGGGCCTGGATCGGCCCCCGACCGTGCACCCGATCGGCGGTGCGGACGCCCCCGGAACTGGTGGCCGATCCGAGCTGGCTGGGACCGAGGGGACCGGGTCTGGCTCCGGTGGCCCGAGCTCCGGCTACCCGGGTGGGTCTGAGCCCGTCACCGGGGTCACGGAGGTGGTGGCCGCCGGCGGTGCGTCCGACGTGTCGGAACCTGCCGATCCTGCCGGATCGGACGGTGGCCCGAGGGGCGGCGCCGACGACGGTGGACGGCGGGACGGCGACCCGGCGGGCGGCGGGCGGCGGGGGGAGCGGGGGTCGGTTCCCCACCGGTCGGTTCCCGACCCACGGGAGGCGCCCGGAGCTCCGCTCCCGACCGAGGGCACGCGGCCCGGTGTCCGGGAGCAGGACGACCCGACCCAGCGCAGCGGGGCCCGCCAGGTCACCAGCAGGCGCCTGGCCCGGACGTTGGTCAGCCGCCGCTCCCGCTGACCCAGCCGGTGCCCGGTTCGTACCTCCGGACGATGCGCGCGGGAACCCCGGCGACCACACAGCGATCCGGGAACGTGCCACGGACGACGGCACCCGCACCGACCACCGTGTTCCTGCCGAGGACGGTGCCGGGAAGGATCACGCAGCCCGTGCCGAGCCAGCTCCCGGCGCCGATCGAGACGGGTGCGTCGTTGGGCCACTGGGCGTGGATCACCTGGTCCGGGTCCTCGTACCCGTGGTTCTGGTCGGTGATGTAGACGTAGGGGCCGGTGTAGACGTCGTCGCCGATGTCGATGGCGAAGTGCCCCACGACGTGGCTTCCCCGACCGATCAGGCACCGGTCGCCGATCCTCACCACGGGGTCGGTGATCATCTTCTGGCCGGGCATCATGCCGGCGGAGAGGCACACGTTCGGGCCGATCAGCGTGTCGGACCCGATCCGGATGTACTGCTCCCCGAACCGGGCCCCGGGTGGGAACGAGATGCAGCTCCCCGGGCCGAACGCACCGAACCGGTGCCCGGCGGCATCGTCCGGCCCGATGGCTCCGTGGGTGCCGAGCCAGGCCCACCCGGTGTTGATGGCCGCTGACAGGAGCCGGCGCCCGAGCGACCTGCGGAAACGGGGAGGGGTCCCGGTTGCCGAACCGGGTGGGCAGAGCGGAGCGGGCGCAGGTGCCCGCTCTGGCATGGGTTCGGCGGCAGCCACCGCTCGACGGTAGCGCACCAGCGACCCGTGGCCGGTGGCCGGCGGTCGCTGGTCGGCGTGTGGCGAAGTGCGCCGGATGGCACAATGCCGCACCAGCGCATCGCGCACGACCTGCCGACCGGCGGTCGCCCACGGAGGGAGGGACGATGGTTCGGCTCACGTGCCTGCTCCGGCGCAAGCCGGGCATGAGCCCCGAAGAGTTCCAGGACCACTGGCGCAACCGTCACGGTCCCCTGATCTCGTCGTCGGAGAGTGGGAGCTACGTCCTGCGTTACGAACAGCACCCACGCCCCCTCGACGACTACCAGCACGGTTCGGGGTCGGCGTACGACGGGGTCACCGTGCAGTGGTTCGCCTCGATGGACGACTACCTGGCGTCGCTGGCCACACCGGACTTTCCCGAGGTGCTCGCCGATCTGGGGAGGTTCCTCGACCTCGACCACCTCGACTTCGTCGTGACCGAGGAACCGATCGTGGTCATCGACGGGTCGGGCGATGACGGCTGACGTGCCGGGGACCGGCCGGCGCCGTACGCCGACCCTCACGAGTTCTTGACAGACCGTCAGATCGGACATACCCTCCAACGAATCGGACAGTGTGTCCGATTCGTTGGAAGGTGTCCCGGATGGCTGAATTCTCGATCGATGACGTCGACATCGCCGGCATCGACCTCACCGACCCTGCCGTGTTCGCCGAGCGTGTGCCACACGAATGGTTCGCCTACCTGCGCCGCAATCACCCGGTGTGGTGGCACGAGGAGAAGGACGGCCCGGGCTTCTGGGCGGTGACCCGTTACGAGGAGTGCACCCAGGTCAACCGGGACCACGAGCACTTCTCCTCGCATGCGAAGGCCACCTACATCTGGGAATTGGCCGAGGACGCCCTGGCCCAGCAACAGCTGGTGATGCTCAACATGGACCCCCCGCTGCACACCCGGTACCGGCGCCTGGTGAACAAGGGCTTCACGCCGCGGATGGTGGCCCAGCTCCACGAGCGCATCCACCACGCGACGGACACCCTGATCGACGCCGTCATCGGGCGGGGCGAGGCGGACTTCGTGACCGACATCTCCGCCGAGCTGCCCTTGGTGGTCATCGCCGAGCTGCTGGGTGTGCCCCACGACGACCGCCACAAGATGTTCGACTGGTCGAACCGGATGGTGGGCAATGCCGACCCCGAGTACCAGGTCACGGCCCAGGCCGTCGAGGAAGCAGCCCAGCAGGCGTCGATGGAGCTCTACGCCTACGCGTCCGAGCTCTTCTCGAAGAAGCGGATCGAGCCCCACCAGGACCTGATGAGCGTGCTCACCCAGGTCGAGATCGACGGCGAACAGCTCTCCGACTTCGAGCTGGAGCTGTTCTTCCTCCTCCTCACGGTGGCCGGTAACGAGACCACCCGGAACCTCATCTCGGGGGCGATGGCGACGTTCTTCGAGCATCCCGATCAGTGGGAGCGCCTTCGGGCCGACCGTTCGCTCCTGCCGTCGGCGGTCGAGGAGATGCTCCGCTACGTCACCCCGGTCATGAACTTCCGCCGTCAGACGACCACGCCGATCACGCTCGGCGGCCAGGACATCGGTGCCGACGAGAAGGTGGTCTTCTTCCACGTCTCGGCCAACCGCGACGAGGCGGTCTTCGACGATCCCCAGGTCTTCGACATCGCCCGCCATCCGAACGCCCACATGGCCTTCGGCGGGGGAGGTCCCCACTTCTGCCTGGGGGCGAACCTCGCCCGCATGGAGATCCGGGTCATGTTCGAGCACCTGCTCGACCGCATGCCCGATATCCACCCGACCGGGCCGCCGCAGCGGCTGCACTCCGCGTTCATCAACGGGGTGAAGCACCTGCCGGTGGCCTTCGAGCCCGGCCCCCGCGTCCATGCCTGACCGGACCGTATCCTTGCTCGACCGGTCACCGGTCGGGTAGGACCGTCGGGAGCCCATGCCGCGAAAGACACCGGAACAGTTGCGCGACGTGCTGCGGGATTTCCGCCGGGACCAGGTCATCGACGTGGCCCGGCGCCTCTTCGGCGAGCGCGGCAGCACGGACGTCTCCATGGAGGAGATCGCTACCGAGGCCGGTGTGGCAAGGTCGACGGTCTACGTCTACTTCGCCACTCGCGACGAGCTGCTGCGAGCGTGCCTGGAGCGCATGCACACCCAGCTCCTCGACGGTCTCGCCGCCGCCTGGGAGGAAGGAGCGGAGCCCGAGGACCGCCTACGGACCCTGTTCGACGGGGTCTTCGAGCTCATCGACGACAACCCGGCCTTCTTCCGGCTTGCCGTCGTCGCCGAGGACGCGGTGGCCGTCACGGCCGACGCCGTGCAACGGGGCACATCGCCGTCCACACCGGGTCTGGCCCTGATCGGGCTCAACATCGCCCGGCTCATCCAGGACCTCTACGACGAAGGGGTGGCCGCCGGCCGGTTCCGAGCCATGGACCCGCTGGTGGCCACCGCACTGATCGGCCAGATGCTCTTCGGCGCGATGTCGATCCGCGCCGGTGACCCAGCGCCTGGTCCGCGGGACGAGGCGGCTGCGGTCGTCTGCGACTTCGTCCTGCACGGGCTGGGGTCCATGCCGGCCGAGGGCTGACGCCGGGTCGCGCCCGCCGCAGTCCGCCCGGGAGGGGGACGCAGCCGGTCCGAGCAGGTGCCTGGCCGGGAGCGGGCCGAACGCCGGCCGGCCGCCGGATCAGCGGTCCCGGGTGGCGCGGGTGGCGTGGTCGGCGGGGACCAGGCGCCCGTCGCGCACCACCACCCGCGTCGCCTCCGGCGCCGTCGGAGCGAGGCCCTGACGACCCCGCCCGCCGCCGCCACCAACGTCGACACCGCCGTCGTCCGGGGCCCCTGCGGGTGCCGGCCGGGGGGTGTCAGCCGGTTCAACCGAGCCGCCGCTGGCTCCCGCCCGGGCCCGGGCGAGGGCTCGGTCCTCGGCCCGGTCGGCCTGGATGGCCTCGCGCTGGTCGGCCCGCATCCACTGGATCAGGACGATGGTGATGGCGATGAGCGTGAACCCCTCGGAGACGACCCAGGCGATGGAACCACCAGCGTGGGTGTCGGTGACCGTGTGGAACAGCGGGGCCACCGAGACACGGCTCTGCGTGAGCGTCAATCCGAGGACGGTGCCCACCGGGATCTCTACGACCAGGAGGCCCAACTTCATGGGGAAGGTCAGGCGCCAGCGCCCCGGGTCGAGACCGACGACGAGCCACCAGTAGAGGCAGCCGCTCACGAGGAAGTGCAGGTGGGTGTAGTCGTGCAGCAGGGGGTGCTCGAGGGAGAACTGGTAGAACGGGCTGAGGAAGTAGGCGATCATCGTCCCCGAGTACAGGAAGATGACGACGAACGGGTTGGTGACGACGGCGACGACCGGGTGGTGGAGGACCCGCAACAGCCATCGCTGAGTGCCCCGGTTCGAGGCTTGGAGTGCCAACGTGATCGGTGCGGACAGCGCCAGGAGCACGGGCGCGAAGTTCATCAACAGCAGGTGCTGGATGACGTGCATCTCGAACACGGAGTCGTCGTAGGCGGCGAGGCCCGATCCGGTGGCGACGAAGACGACGGCGATGCCGGAGACGAAGGACGCCGACCTCCAGCGCGACCATCGGCGCCCCCGCACCGCCAGACGTCGCACCGACACGAGGTACCAGGCGGCGGCGCCGATCTCCGTGACCAGCACCACCAGGCTCAGCCAGTCCGTCTGGAAGCCCAGTAACAGCGTGTGGAGGCGGACCGGGGGGGAGAGGACGTTAGCGGGAACCATCAGACCTCAAGTGTGGCCCACGGGAGTGGTGGCGCCCCAGTCGGGGCAGGTGCCGAGGAGGAGCGGGACGCCGAGTTCCCCGGCCGCCACCGGGACATCCGGCCCCGCCCCGGGGACCTCCGCAACCCGGCCCATGGCGAGCCGGGAACGGGGGCACGACGGTCAGGGACCGCCCTGCACGCTGGAACGGAGCCACGACGTCGGAGTGGCGGGGTCCGGGTCCGGGTTCACCAGGTCAGCCGGATCGCCTGCGAAGCCGAACCCGCCGAGCGAGGACGTGTGCCCCGCTCCCGCACCGAGCCCGTTCTGGTCGGCACGGAGCGCAGCCGCCTCCCAGCGATCCTCGATCCGCCCGAAGCGCCAGATGGCGAGAGCGCCGATCCAGGTCACGGCGAACAGCCCCACGATGGCGAACCCGGCGACGTTCAGGTTGAAGTTCTGCATCCAGCTCCAGAAGCTGCCGGAGAGGTGGACCTCTTGCGACAGCAGGCCACCGAGCTCGATCGACCCGACGAAGAACGCGATGACGACGGACAGGCCCGTCATGGTCAGGTTGTAATAGACCTTGCGGACCGGCCGGGAGAACGCCCAGCCGTAGGCGAAGTTCATGAAGCACCCGTCGGCCGTGTCGAACAGGCTCATCCCGGCGGTGAAGAGGATGGGGAGGGACAGGATCGCCCACAGCGGCAGGCCACCCGCCACCGCCGTCCCCGACAGCACGAGGAGGGCCACCTCGGTGGCCGTGTCGAACCCGAGCCCGAAGAGCAGGCCGACCGGGTACATCTTCCCCGGCCGGTCGATCCTCCGGGCGAGGGGTCCGAGCACCCGGCTCATCATGCCCCGCTTCTCCAGTTGGGCCTCGAGCTCGTCCTCGGCGAAGGTGCCGCGCCGGATGGCGACGAAGAGGCGGGCGATCGAGACCAGCACGACCAGGTTGAGGGCGGCGATCAGGTAGAGGAACGCGCCGGAGACCGACGTACCGACGATGCCGGCCACCGCGTGGAGCCCGGAGTTGCTGTGGCGGACCTGGGCGCCGAGCGCCGACACACCGACGCCGAGGAGGACGGTGAGCAGGACGACGATCGTGGAGTGCCCGAGCGAGAAGAAGAAGCCGACGCTGAGGGGCCGCTTCCCGTCGGACATCAGCTTGCGGGTGGTGTTGTCGATCGCCGAGATGTGGTCGGCGTCGAAGGCGTGGCGCATCCCCAGGGTGTAGGCGAGGAAGCCCGTGCCGACGCCGAAGATCTGGTCACGCGCCACGTGGGCGTGGAGGGCGACCGCACTGAACAGCAAGCTGAAGCCGAGGATGTGCAGGCCGAGCACGGCGGCCGCCATACCGCCCAGCCGGGCACGCTCGCCCGGCGCGAGACCGCGGTAGGTCGCGGCGATCTTGTGGAGGCGACGCACGGCGCCAGGTTAGCGACGTTGCAACCGGCTCGCAACAACGACCGGTACCAGATCGTGCCCGCCGGGGTGGCGCCCTCCCCGGCGGGTGCCTGCTGGCCGCGCCCGGTGCCCCCGGGTCGGACCGTTCAGGCGACCCGGCTGCAGGCTGCGCACGTCCCGGTCAGCGAGAAGTGGTGGGCGTCCACGACGAAGCCGGTGGTGGAGACGATCTGCTCGCGGAGCGGGTCGAGGGTCTCGTCGGGGATATCGGTGACCGCCCCGCAGACGCTGCACACCAGGTGCTGGTGGACCTCGTCTGCCAGGTGCCACCGTGACGGGCCGTGTCCCATGTGGACGTGGAACCCGATGCCCAGGTGCTCCACGAGCTCCACCGTCCGGTAGATGGTCGCCAGGTTGACGTCCGGGTGGCGGGTCCAGACCCGCTCGGCCAGCTGCTCAACCGTGAGGTGCTCGGTGCTGGCGGCGAGCGCCTCGATGATCGCCCTGCGGTCGGACGTGATGCGCCCGCCGCTCTCGCGGATCGCAGCCAGGGCCTGTTCCGCCCGATCGAGTGCCACGAGCTCAGCGTAGCGACGTCCGGGGGTCGGTAGTAGTCACCTGCACGGTTCCGGATGGCGGATCCCCGGTTCTGGCGGCTCCCTGGTGCCCAGTCGGCCTCTCCCGCCCTCTCAGGAGCGGGGGGTGGCACGTCGTCGCGTCACCGGGAGGACTCGGACGAGCTCGCCGCCGCCGGCCCGGCCCGCCCGTGGGCCGCTCCACATGCGCGGCACGCTGGGAGCCCGCCCGCCTATGCTGCCCCCCACGGGATCCCCCGGTCGGTCATGGCCCCGCTGCCCGGCAGCCGCCGCGGCCGACCCGTCGGCTCCCCGGTTGGAGAGGTGCGAGAGCGGCCGAATCGGACTCACTGCTAATCAGGTGGGAACCGGCCCCAGGCGTGAATTGGCGGACAGCCAGAGCCCTCACCAGGCACGATCCGACCAGCTCGGATTCGATCGGACCGCAGAATATAGGCGCGTTATAGGCCTGGCTCGGGGAGG